>NZ_PKRR01000007.1:0-189597 GCF_002855595.1 Uliginosibacterium sp. TH139
ACGGCGACATAGCCACGCAAATGGCATGTCTCCGATAGACTACGAAAAGCAGTATTTCATGAAGCTCGGAGCAGTCTAGGGAAGCCGGGGCGATTCAGAGTTTGCGAACCTCATTCGGACAGTCCAGGCGCAGACCGAGAGGGAATGGAAGGAAGAGAAGCTTCAAAGCAGCTCTGGTTTCCTGGTCGTAGCGGTGCGCGAGGGAAGGAAGGTCAATGCTTGGTTTGATATGGAGCCTGCAGTCCCCATCGCACTCGAAGACAGAACCAAAAAGTTGATCCGAGAAAACTGGGGTTTCTATGTCTCTAGCGGCACCGTCGTCTTTGCGCTGAAGATCTCCATTAATGGCGCCATGGAGACGAGTCGTCAGACCCCAATGCCCAAAGAGTGGAAGGCTGCTATGAAATCGCAGACTTTGCCGGTCGAGACGGAAAATCTGGTGAAGTTGGTATGGCCGTGATCTGCAAAACGTCTAACCCTGCAGTCGAGCGGGACAGCCACAAGCTGCGCTTGTGGTTCCCTACGCTTCGCTTCGGCTGCCCCTCACTTCTACGTTGAACGTCTGCTTCCCAAGAATCCGACCGCCCGCAATGGGTCGGGAGTGTGAATTCGACGGATCGCGGATGAACGTTTGCGACGTTCGACGCTCAGCGGCAGCTAAGTGCTCGAGAGCAGACCACCCAGGCCTACTTGTCGAATGACTGTTCTGGCCGAGCTCCAGGCGTTGAGCTTCGGATAGACGGAGGTGGCGACAGGCTTTGCAGCAATGGTCGACTTGTTGTCGGCCTTATGTAGAGCTCCACATAAGGCCGATGATGAGTCCGTCAAAGCGTTGAAGGCTACTACAGTCGCGGTTCCGCTATGGTCTCCGCTACGTTGAACGCAAGCAGCGCCTGGCCCTAGCCCGCTGAGCCTCGCTTTGCCTGGAGAGGGTATTGATGCACAGCGAGAGCCTCCACTGACGGCCAATTGGCGGCTGACTGAATTCGGTGTATTCCGCGATGCGGCGCCCGATCGCTGGGGGCGCCGCGTCATCGAGAACAAGCTGCGGCGTGTTGGCCCATTGCCCGAATCAGAATACCTGCGCCAGGCTGGTAGCAGTGCAGCGCAAGTTTGCAACTCGGCGACCTGCCGATCAACGTCGCGGGCTATCACGCGCTCGCCGAGCAACTTGAAACAGCGCATTTAGGTTTCGATCAGGCTGCGCCAGTGGTACGCGCCGGCAGCTAGGCGATACAAAGTCGCGTGAATTTAAACAACGCCAACAGCGACCATTCGAAGCGCAGTCATTGTCGCGCGTGCCTAACGGGGCGCGCGTGGATTGAACGCAGCAGCAGAAGTCGCTGCCCGCATTTGGGTGCGGACGGTGGCAGGATCGTCACTGCGCCTTGGTCTTGCACGTGGCCTCGACCAGACCCGTCCGCCAGTCCTGATGACCCTTGATCATGATGTTCGGCTTGCTGGTGGCCAATGCCTGGACGGGCTTGCCTTTCTGGCTTTCCTGGGTGAGTGCGCACACTCGCCCGCCGGGCAGATCTTCGACCAACCAGGCATGGATCACGTCCAGCCGCTCCGTGCAGCCTTGCTCGCTCGCCCCGCCGCGCGAGGCTAACCACCGCTTTTCAGCCTGATCCAGGTCGAAGGGCCAATGTCGGCATTGGCCGAACTTCAGGTATTGATGCATGAGCCCGTAGGGGACGACAGGCTTCACTGTAATGACCGACTTGTCATCTGCCAGAACGATTATCCAGAGCTTCCACCTAGGGGGAACACAACCCGTTAGGTTGCTGACGTTCAACCATCGCCAGCCATTGCTGCCGTTGCTCTGTGCGACAGCCATGAGGTTAACTGATGTTGCCGTAATCACGGCGCCTTTCTCAGTCGGCATCCGTGTAACCGGCCTGCTGGATCTGGGCAAGCACGGCTTGCCTTTCGTCAATGCCCTTAAGACTTCTTAATGGTTGGTCTATTGTTTTGCAAACAGGAATAATTCTTAATTGCATCCTGTCTGGTGCCCTCCATTAGGTCGGTGCCTCTGCTTTCTTCAATACGATCAAGAGGTTCTTCCATGCGTTCCTTCTTCAAGCAACTGCAAGCCTTTCTGCGTGACGAGAGCGGTGTGACCGCCATCGAGTACGGGATTCTGGCTGCCGCCATGGCGGCTGCGGTTGGTGTGATCTTTGGTTCCGACGGGGCCTTCGTGACAGCCCTGCGCGACAAGTTCACCAGCATCGCGAATGACATCACAGCTTCCGGGCAGGACATCAAGCAAAGCGGCACCACCGGCAACTAAGTGTTGGCAGCCGGGCCGGACTTGTATTCCGTGTTTTCAGACGCCGCCACGCTCGTGTTGAGTGCCGCCCTGATCTGGGTGGTTTTCTCGGATGTTCTCTATCGCCGGATCAGCAACTGGCTGGTGCTTGGCCTGCTGGGGCTCTGGCTGGCGGGGCTGGCCTGGCGCCTGTGCCAGGGCGAGGCGGCGGTCTGGCCGAAGGGAATGGCGAGCGGTTTGCTGACCGCGGCGCTGGTGTTGCTGGTGGGGCTCGGCTTGTTTGTGGTGCGCTGGGTCGGGGCAGGGGACGTGAAGCTGGTGGCTGTGCTGAGCCTGTGGTTCGGTGATCAGGCCTTGAACTTTCTGCTCATCACCTCGATGACGGGTGGGGTCCTGGCCTTGGGCCTGCCGCTGCTACGGATGCTTGAACTGCTGCTGGCGCGTGCGGTGCTGCGGCTTTCGCAGGGGTTGGCCCTGTACTGGCCACGTCTGCTGATTCCGGAGCCCGTGATGTTGGGCTCTTCTGCGCCGCAGGGCATTCCTTATGGCCTGGCTATCGCGGCGGGCGCGGCCTGCATCCTGAGCCTTGGGTGACTGGTTTTGCGGCATTGCAGCCCCTGGGGGGCGCATGCCGTTGTGTGGGAGATAGCAAGTGAAAAGCAAATCGGTTGTGTTGTTGACGGGGGCCTTGATGCTTGCGACGGCGACGGCTCTGGTGGCGCGGGCGCTGATGCGGCCGCCGCCCCCGGTGACCATCGTCAAGGAGGTGCCGGCGGCTCGCCCGGTGGTTTTCCGTGTGCTGAGCGTGCAGCGTGATCTGCTGCCGGGTGAGTTCATCAACGGTGGCGTGCTGAGCTGGACCGAGGTGCCGGAAAGCGATCTGCGTGCGAGTCATTTTTCGGTGCGCAGCGATGGTGACGCGCTGGCGGTCGAGCGAGGCCTTTATGGTGCGACACCGCGTCGGCCACTGGCTGCCGGCGAAGCTCTGACCCGAGATGCCCTGGTCCGTGCCGGCGAGCCGGGCTTTGTGTCGGCGGTGCTGGCGCCTGGCATGCGTGCGGTATCGATTCCCACCAGTGCGGTGGCCAGCAATGCGGGCCTGGTGTCTGCCGGTGACTGGGTGGATGTGATCCTGAGTCTTGAGCGGGATACTCAGTTGTCGAGCGAATCCAGCAGCCCTGTGGCTTCCCTGGCGGCACAGACCATCCTGCGCCGCGTGAGGGTGCTGGCGCTCAACAACAATGTCGAGAGCATTGCACCTGCCTTGCCTCAGGAAGAGGCAGAGCGTGAGCCCAAGGGCAAGGCTGTGCGCAGTGCGTCGAGCCGCCCGGTGTATGAAACGCTGACCCTGGAGGTGACCTCCGAAGCCGCAGAGCGGCTGGCGGTGGCACGGGAAGTGGGCACCCTGCAGGTGGCCTTGCTTGGGGTGAAAGAAGGCTTGCCGGGGCAGGGTGATGCTGTCGCGACGGCAGAAGCGGCAAGCCCCGCGCGGCGTGTGACGCGGCTTTCCGATACCACCGAAATCTTCCCGAATGCCCGGCGCAGCGGTGCCAGCGTCACGGTGAAAACCTACGAGGGAAGCAAGCAAGGCGCGATCAGTTTCTGAGTGCTGGCGGCGTCCGGCGCCGGGCGTTTTCCTTTTTCCGATGGCGGATGTGTGTCCTGCTTGGCCGGGCATATTTTCTGTTAATGACAAATAGATAGAAATGACGTGGTTCCATGAGCTTCCAGTCGATCCCCAGACGTGTCTCCCGCCTGTCGCTGTACAGGTCTACCGTGGTGTTGCCCATGCTTTGCTTTGCCGCCGTAGCGGCGGCGGCTGAAACCCGGGCCGCCCCTTCCGTCGTCGTCAATGCGGCGCCGTCCAGCTTGCCTGCGAATCTGCGTCAGGTGGCAGAGCAGGGGCAGGTGCGTGTCCGTGTCCGTGAAGGCAGCTTGTTGCAGTTGCCGCGGGCGGCTGCCAAGGTGCTGGTGGCTGACCCCAAGGTGGCGAGTTTCCAGATGCCCTCGCCGAGCAGCCTGTTCGTGTTTGGCGAGAGCGTGGGTACGACCACGCTGTATGCGCTGGATGCCAAGGATGAGGTGGTTGCCGCCTTGCGTGTGGTGTCCGAGCACAACCTTGATGCCTTGCGCGAGCAGATCTCGCGTGCCGTGCCTGACGCCCAGGTGGAGCTGGAGCCCTCGGTGAATGACCGCATGATTGTGCGCGGCAAGGTGCGCACACCGATCGAGGCGGCTCAGGTGGTCGAGCAGGTCCAGGCCTATCTGGATGGCAACGGCAAGACGTCGGGTTCGGCAGGCGCTGGCCCGGCCCGCAGCGGCCAGAGCAGTGGTGTCATCAACCAGCTCAAGGTCGAGCTGTCCTCGCAGATCAACATCCAGGTGCGGGTGGTCGAGGTGTCGCGCTCCCTGTCGCATGAGCTGGGTTTCAACTGGGCCTCGGTGCTTGATGGTGCCACGATGGGCGTCGGCAATGCCTCCGGCGTATTCACCGCCATGAACGGTGGTGGCTACAGCGCGCTGATGCCCAGTACGGTGACTGGCGGTGCGGCGATTGGCGGCACGATCGTCCAGCGCGGCTCGTTTTCGCTGGGGGGCTTGCTGTCCGCACTTTCCTCCCAGGGCATGGCCACCGTGCTGGCGGAGCCGAATCTGACCGCGATGTCCGGCGAGAGCGCGGCCTTTGCTGCCGGTGGCGAGGTGCCGATCGTCATCATCACCAACAACAATGTTCAGATCGACTACAAGTCCTACGGCGTGATCCTGCGCATGACGCCGACCCTGCTCTCGGCCAATCGCATCAGCCTGCACATCGCACCCGAGGTGAGCGAGCTGAGTTCCGAGGGGCAGGTCGTGCTTGACGGCGGAACCACCATTCCCGCCTTCACCGTGCGCCGTGCCGACACCACAGTCGAACTCGCCAGCGGCCAGAGCTTCGCGCTTGCCGGCATGTTGCGCAGCACCAGCGCCCAGCAGATCAGCGGGGTGCCCGGGCTCTCGCGCATTCCCTGGCTCGGACGCCTGTTCGAGCACGAACTGACCGAGGCCAAGGAATCGGAGTTGGTTCTTCTTGTCACGGCCCAGGTGGTTGATCCGGTGTCGCAGCAGACGCTGCAGCTGACCAACAGGGGCATTCCTTCTATTGACGCCGCTTTGCCCGAGCTGGGCAGTGCCGGCTATCTCTACTGATACAGCAGGAGCTCCGAAATCATGAAGCACGACGTCCAGAGACTCGAAACCGGCGCGGCGCCTTCGCCCGGCTCCAGGGCCTGCCTGCTTGGCCTGGCACTGGTGATGGGGCTTTCCGCCTGCGAGACCTCACTGAACAATATGCGGATGGCATCCTTTGGCAAGGACACGATCCCGTCGCCGGTGGTGGAGCCGCGTGCGGTGGCGCTTGCCCTCAGAGTCGCCGAGGATCAGCGCGGGCTGACCGAGGCATCCCTGCGTGAAGCCAATCGCATGCTGTCCAGTCAGGGGCGTCTGCAGTCGCAGACCCTGAGCATCACCCCTTTCAACGAGCGTGGCGAAGCCCTGGCAAAACGCCTGGCCCAGGCGCTGGTACGCAGCGGTGCCCGCTCGCCGGTGGTGAAACCCCGCCCGGCAGATGCGGCGCGCCTGAAAGAAGCGAAGGACAACACGTGGGATCTGGAACTGCAGTCCGAGGCCTTGGTGGTCAGCCTGCCTGACTGCCGTGTTGCCCGCCCGGATGAACTCATGCTGCGCCCCTATGACGGCATGGGCCGGCTGGGCTGTGCCACGCGCGCCAACCTGGCGGCCATGGTGAGCGACCCACGCGACCTGATGCGCCCGCGCACGCTGGATGGCGGCAATGGTGCCGCCGCCGTGAGTGCGGTGACGCGTTATCAGGAAGGCGATATCCGCGATCTGGTCGACATCGATTTCAAGGACTGAGCATGAACAAGAGCCCGAATTCTGCGTCGAGCGAGCGCACCGCTGAGAGCTTGGTGGCCTTCGTGGCTGAACCAGAGCGCGCGGCATTGGCCGACATGCTGGCCCGGCTGCAGCGCGAGCCTCAGGCGCTGCTGCCCGGCGGTGTGGCCGAGGCGCTGGCCTGGGCGGCCGGCAATGTGTTGCCCGGCATGCTGCTGGTGGACCTGGCGGGGCAAGCGCATCCCTTGCAGGCCCTGGCCGAACTGGCCGCTGCCTACGGCCCGGCAACCCGGATCATTGCCGTGGGTGACACCCAGGACGTGGATTTCTACCGCCAGTTGCTCCAGGCCGGCGCCGTGGATTATCTGCTCAAGCCTTTGCGACTGAGCCTGCTGGCCAGCACCCTGGAGCGTGCCGCCAATGGTGTGCCGCTCGGCATGGGCGAGCGCTTGCCCGGCGGGCGCACCGTGGCAATCACCGGCGCGGGGGGCGGGGCTGGTTGCAGCACCATTGCTGCAGCGCTGGGGCAACTGATCGCGGGCCAGCGCCAGACGCCTTGCGTGCTGGTGGATTTTGACCGTAGCAAGGGTGATTTGCCCCTGTTGCTGGGCACCGAGGCAGACGCCGGGCTGGCGGCCTTGCTCGCTGCGCCCGAGATTGATCCGCGCATGCTGCAGCGGAGCATGCACAGCCTGCCTGCCGCGCTCAGTGGTGGCGTGCCGCAGCGCCTGCATTTGCTGGCCCAGCGCCCGGCCGCACACCTGCCGGTGGATCCGGAGCGTGTGCTGGAGCTGGGCGGCGCACTCACCCAGCTTTTCTCGCTGGTGATCTGGGACATGCCGGCCTGCCACACCGAAGGTGTTGCCGAGGTACTGGATCACGCCGACGTGCGCCTGGTGCTCTTCGAATTGAACGTTCAATGCGCTCGTCATGTGCACCGGCTGGTGCAGCGTTTTGGTGACGAGCGTTCCGGCCAGCGCCTGCTGCTGGTGCTCAACCCGACGCGCCCTGCCGGCGCTGCTCGGCTGACTCAGGCGCAGTTCGAGGAATTCATCGGTCGCCAGGTGGATCTGGTGTTGCCCCATGCCGGCTGCCTCCTTGCCGACAGCTTGCTCAAGGGCCCGCTGGACCTGGCCAGTCACCCTGCCTTTGCACAGGCTTTGCTGGGGCTTGCCGACAAGTTGCTCGGGCGCAAGCCGCAAGCCGCTGCAGCGCCCAGGGCAGGCTGGGTGCAGAAACTGCTGCGCAACACGGCGGACCGCCATTCGTATTCCTGAGCACGCCAGAGAAAGAGAACGACGAAGATGCTGCCCCGAAAATCTCCCCAGCTGCGCCTGCAGATGCCTGCCGCCAATGCTCCGGTGGCGCAGGCCGCTCCTGCCGTGCCTGCCAGCAAGCTGACGCCTGCGTCGATGAGCCCGCAGCCCTTGCCGACGGGCACGCGTGCCGTGGTGACCGAGCCGCCTGCCGCGCCGCTACGGGTCGAGCCGACGCCCCGTGGCGCAGCCAGCAGCGAGCAGCAGTCGCAGCGCCGACTGATCCGCACCGCCTTGTTCGAACAGATTGATCCGATGAAGGCTGCGGCGATGCCGCGTGAGCGGCTACAGGGCCAGATCGATGCACTGATCCGCCGGATCTGCGATGAGCAGCGCCTGCAGCTTGCCGCCCAGGAAGAAAGCCTGATTGCCCGCCAGATGCTCGACGAGATGGTCGGCATCGGTCCGGTTGAACCCTTGCTGGCCGACGACAGCGTGAACGACATCCTGATCAACGGGGCCAACCAGGTGTTTGTCGAACGCTTCGGCAAACTGGAGCTCACCTCGATCACCTTCATCGACGAAGAGCACGTCTTCAACACCGCACAGCGCATCGCCGCCCGCGTGGGGCGGCGTATCGACGAGGCCAACCCCATGGTGGACGCACGTTTGCCCGATGGCAGTCGGGTCAACGTGATCACCCATCCGCTGGCGCTCGATGGCACCACCATTTCGATCCGCAAATTCATGCGCCGCGACCTCTCGCTTGAATCGCTGGCCGAGCGCGGCGCGATGTCGGCAGAGATGGCGCAACTGCTGCGCCGGGCGATGGAAGCGCGGCTCAACGTCATCGTCTCCGGCGGCACCGGCGCGGGCAAGACCACGCTGCTCAATGCCTTGTCGCAAAAGATCAGCGAAGCCGAGCGCATCGTCACCATCGAGGATGCCGCTGAACTGCAGCTCCAGCAGGTGCACACCGTGCGCCTGGAAACCCGGCCCGAGAGCGCCGAGGGCGGCGGGCGCGTCGATCAGCGCGACCTGCTCAAGAATGCGCTGCGCATGCGACCGGACCGCATCATCCTCGGCGAAGTGCGTGGCGGTGAATGCTTCGACATGCTGCAAGCCATGAACACCGGGCACGACGGCTCGCTGTGCACGGTGCATGCGAATACCCCGCGTGACGCCCTGGCGCGGCTCGAGAACATGGTGATGATGGCCAACATGCAATTGCCTCTGGCCGCCATCCGCCGCCAGATCGCCAGCGCGGTGGACCTGATCGTGCAGATCGAGCGCATGCGTGATGGTGCCCGCCGCCTGGTCTCCATCGTCGAGGTCTGCGGCATGGAAGAGGAAGTCATCCAGACCCAGGAATTGTTCGCCTTCAAGACGCGCAGTTTCAGTGCCGGTGGCAATGTGATCGGCGAGCACCTGGGCAGCGGACTGCGGCCCAATTTCTACACCGAGAAGGCGCACCTCTTCGATCAGGGAGGCGTCTGATGCTGGATCTGTTCACCCTGCTGGTGTTTGTGCTCGTCTTCATAGGCTTCTTCACGGTGCGTGCGCTGAGTGCGCGTGAGCGGCGTGAGGAGGCTATTGCCGCGCGTCTGGCCACACTCAAGCGCGAGTTGTTGCATCGTCTGCCCGAAGCCGCTTTGCAAACCGCGGACTCGATTGCCATCCCGCCGGAGCGGGCCTGGTTGCCCATCGCTTTGCAGAATGGGCTGGCGCAGCACCCGAGGCTTGGGGCGGCGCTCGACGGGCTCTACATCGGCCTGCAGCGCATCGGCTGGTTGCCCGGCCTGCGCAGCCGGCTTGTGCTGATCGCTGCCGTTGCCGCTTTCCTGGGCATGCTCTTCGGTCGCATGACGCCGGTGCCGCTGGCCGCCGGTCTGGGGGCGGGTCTGCTGTGCTTTGCCGCCATCCTGCTGCTGGGCTACCAGACGGCGATGGGCAAATACATGGCCGAACTCACCCGTCATCTGCCGGAATGCATCGATGCCATCACCCGCATCTGCCGTGCCGGGGTGCCGCTGCACAGTGCCTTCGCCATCACCGCAGCCAATCAGCCCGGGCCACTGAGTGAGGAATTCAACCAGGTCGACCAGTGGCTGCGCCTTGGCCTGCCGCTGCGTCAGGTCATGCAGACCTCGGCCCAGCGCGTGCCGCTTGCCGAATACCGTTTCTTCGCGGTGATCCTGATCATCAGCCAGGAGTCCGGCGGGCGTCTGGGCGATACCCTGGAGCGCCTCTCGGCCACGCTGCGTGCCCGCGCCGAGCTGAAGATGAAGGTGATGGCCAAGACGTCCGAAGCCCGTGCCTCGACCAAGATCGTGGCCCTGCTGGTGCCGGGGGTGCTGGCCTATATGTACCTCAACGCACCGGCGGATTTCCGTTTCATGTTCAGCGATGCGGCCGGGCTCAAGGTGACCGCTTATGCGCTGGGCAGTGTGGCCCTTGGCTTGTTGATCACCCACCTCATGGTGCGGCGCGTCGGATGAGGGCCCGGGCATGAGTGAAGATCTCTTTTTCGATGTCCTGCTGGGGCTGTTCCTCACGAGCCTGATTGCGACCGTATTGCTGTGGCGCCGCGAGCTGACCCGCAATCCCTTGCAGGAACGTCTGCAAGCGCCCGGCACGATCAGGCTGGGGCAGCCAGGGGAGGGCATCCTCCTGGAGCAGGCGCCACTGGCGCCCTGGTTGGGCCGCCTCGCAGCATTCGGTGAGCGTGCCGCCGGCACCGCCCAGGATCGCGCGACGCTGCGCCGTCTGCTCGGCACGGCTGGTTGGCATCGCCCCGAGGCATTGGGCCTGCTGATGCTGGCGAAATATGCCTGCGGGCTCTTGTTCTTTGTCGGTGCCCTGTGGGGTCTGCTCGCACCGGCCAGCCGTTTTGGCCTGACCGGGCTCGCCGTTGGCTTGCTGGCGCTGTTTGCCGGCACAACCAGCCCTGAACTGCTGGTGAAGCGGCGCGCGGCACGGCGTCACGAGAGTCTGACGCGCAGCATGCCTGACGCCCTCGACCTGATGGTGATCTGTGCCGAGGCCGGTTTGCCTTTCCCGCGCATCCTCAAGGTGGTTTCCCGCGAGCTGGCCCTGAGCGCACCGGTCATGGCCGAGGAACTGAGCTACACCAGCGCCGAGCTGCAATTGCTGCCCGATCGTGCCCAGGCCCTGCGCCATCTGGCCGAGCGCACCCATGTGGCGGCAGTGGAAAGCATGGTGTCTTCACTGATCCAGGCCGAGCGCTACGGAACGCCGCTGGCACAGGCCCTGCGCACCATCGCCGATGAAAGCCGCAGCAACCTGATCCTCAGTCTGGAAGAGCGTGCCGGCAAATTGCCCGCGCAGCTCTCGCTGCCCCTGATGACCCTGATCCTGCCTCCTGTGGTGGCTTTGGTTGCCACGCCCGCGCTGATGCGCGTCATCCGTTCCCTGATGTCATGAAAAAGACCCTGTCACGCTTTTCTGTCTTTGCCTTGATCCTCGCCTTGACAGGCTGTGGTGCCATTTCGGTGCGCAATGAAGCCGTGCTGAGCAGCCGCACGCTTCCCGCTGCCTCGACTGTTGCCGGCCTGCCCGCTGCCGTGCCCGCGCGTCAGCCGCAGGAGGAGAGCGCCGCCAAGCTCGCAACCGAGCGTGAGACGCGCCGCGGCGAAGGCTTGCGGCTGGCCCGACTGCTGCGCGATCAGGGGAGTTTCCAGTCCGCCGCCGAGGTCTATGCGCAGATGGATCGCAAGCAGCTGCTCACCCCTCTGGAGCTGCTGGAATACGCGAGTACAGCGGCCACCGTGCAGGCTTCGCAAGACAGCCTTGCACTCTTCGGCCGCGCGCGGCGCGAGTTGCAGCGCAGTGGTGAGGCGCTTTCGCCTGCCGCCCGGATCGCTCTGTGTGGTGGCCTGGGCCGGGCACGGCTGGCACTGGGGCAGACGCAAGAGGCCTTGCATGACTTTGAGTGCGTGCTCCAGCAGGATGCCGACAATCTTCCCGCGCTCAATGCCAGCGGGGTTGCGCTGGATGCCCTGGGCCGCCATGAGCAGGCCCGCACCCGGTTCGCCCGTGCTGCGGCACTCGACCCGGCAGATTTCCGCGTGCTCAACAATCTCGCCCTGTCGCATCTGGCCAGCGGCAATGCGAGCGAGGCCATCCGCCTGTTGAACCAGGCCAGCGCCACCGGCTTGCCGACCGCACGCCTGAACCTGGCCCTGGCCTATCTGCTCGACGGGCAGGATGCCCAAGCGCGGCAATCCCTCGGCTTCCTGTCTGGCCGCATGGCAGACAAGGCTTTGCAGACGCTGGAAAGTTACCGGGCGCGGATCCGCGCTGGCGCACCGGTGGCTGCGGAATTCCTGGCTGCGAGCCGCCAGTTGCTGGCGCTGCGCGAGGAGAACAAGTCGTGAGAGGCGGATTCTCTGCGCGTCGCCAGCGTGGCACGCTGGCAGTGGAAGCCGCTTTCGTGCTGCCGGTGGTGATTGCTGGCGCCATGATGTTCATGGAGCTGGCCAGCATCGGCCTGACCATCGACATCGGCAACACCGCGCTGGAGCGTGCCCTGCAGGAATTCCGCCCGGCAGGGGCGGCCGGCATCGAGAGCGATGGCATGGAAGCCCGGATCCGCCAGCAGATGGCAGCGGCCTCCCATGGTTATCTTGCCGAGAGCAACATCGTCGAGGTCAGTGTGGAGCGTTTCAGCTCGCTCGACGCGATGGGCAAGGGCGGTGACAGCGAGGCGGATGCCGCGCAGAGCAGCAGCCAGCAACAGGTTCCGGTCTGGCGGATCACCGTCGACATCCGCAAGGACTTCATCACGCCGATTCCACGTCTGCTGGTGATGGACAACGCCACGTTCCGCTATCGCTACCAGCAACTGCTGGGCTATCTGCCCAAGGATGCCGGCTGATGCGCCCGATGACCCGCTCCTGTCGTCAGCGCGGCAGCCTGGCTGTCGAGGTGGCCTTGCTGATGCCCTTGTTGTTCGGCGTCGGTGTGGTCGGCAGCGACATGTACCGTGTCGGCATCACCCGTGCCGAGCTTGAGCAGCGCAACGGTTCACTGACCCTGACCCTGGCCATGCAGCAGCAACTCACCGAGAGCGGGCTGCAAGCACTGGTAGAAGTGGGCACCCAGGACGCGCCGGCGCGCTACCAGTTGCTGATCCTCAATGTGTTGCAGTCTGGCAAGGTCAATTGGGGTTTCAAGCGTGGTGCCGGGGGAGCGCTCTGTGATTCGCCGGTCAGCGGCGGTCTCTATACCGGTGAGCTGCCGGAGGCTATGCCAGCGGAGCAGGGCGACAGCAGTGATGACACCAGCACGTTTTCCTACATCGTGGTGCACAGCTGCCGCAGCACGGCAGACATCACCCTGGCAGGTGGCGTGAGTCTGCCCGATGTGTTGCAGGTCCGTACCGTTCAGCGCGCGATCATCCTCAAGCCGACGCTGGATGAATCCCTCACCAACGAGAACAAGGCCACGGGACTGGCCTACAGCGAATCATGAACCGACATCACGCTCGCGGGGCTGCGCTACCCCTGATCCTTATGCTGGTTGCCGGTCTGCTGTCGATCTCGGTCTTTGCACTGGATGCGGCCCGCTTGAAGAGTGATGCCGCCCAGCTCAAGCGCGCCACCGATGCGGCCGCGCTGGCGGTGGCACAGGCGGTGGCGCGCGAGCCGGATACGGATGTACAGACGCTTGCGGAGAGCTATGTGCGCAGCAACCTCGGAACGGATGCCGCGCAACTGTCAGAGGGTTTGCTCATCCAGCTGAGCCCGGTTTCAAACGAGGAAGGCAAGGGTTACACCGTCAGCGCCAGCTTTGCCGGCACCCCTCTCCTGGCCGGGGCCGGCACGCAGACGGTCAGCGTGTCATCGACCGCGATCGCTCGCTATCAGCCGCTGGAAGTTTCATTGGTGCTGCCCAATACCCTGAGCGAGAACGCCAGCAATCTTGCCGTGCTGCGGCGCCTGGGTCGGCACTTTGCAGAAAACCTGGTAGACAGCCGGGAAAACGCATGGCTGGCGCTGGTGCCTTATAGCCAGGCGGTGAACGTGTCGGTCGAGCTGGGTCCGCCTGGTCCGGGCGCCGAGCATGCGCAGCGTCTTCGGCAATGGGCGATGGCCAGTGCGCTGCGCCCGGTCGAATTGACCGCCTTGTTCCGCAGCGGTTATGCCGGCCTGACGGACCGCCGTATTCCGGACCGTCGTGCCAATCTGCTGTGCATGTATCGCGGTCTCAATCTGGACGAAAACTACTTCTGGGACCAGCCCCCAGGGGGGCAGTTCAGGATCTACTACCGCGCCGATCTGCCCGAGAACGGCAGCCCCGGCGCACCAGCCATCAGCTGGATCGGCCCCAACCCGACTTTCGGTCAGGCCAACGGTGCCAATGACACCCGCTGGATGGTGGCGGACAAGGGCTGCCCGCATGCTCCGCTGCTGCCGCTGAGCAATGATCTGGACAAGATTGGCGAGCGGCTCGACCAGATGACGACGCGCTTCAATGTCAATTACGCGATTGCCATGGGCTGGGCGGCGATGGCGCTGGCGCCGGCTTTTCAGGGAAGCTCGGGCTGGGGTCTTCCGAATGGCTTGCCGGGTGAATTTCTGGATGACAACAGCGGTAGTTACAAGACCATCGTCATGCTCGTCAATACCACCGGCCAGCGCTGGTTCGACAGCGATTCCTACAACGCCTATGTCGGTGAGAGCGTGGATGGCGGCGCGACTCAAGGGGGCGGCGTCAATGATTCGGTCATTACCCGGCGCTTCGCCCGGCTGTGTGACAGCTTCCGTCAGCGCAAGCTGCGCTTCTTCCTGATCGCCGTGGGCCAGGACGAGATCCCGAACAATGATCTGAACGCCAGCGGCACGATTGATGGGGCTTCTCAATTCAGGCGCATCGCTGGGCCGGGGCTGACCAACTGCGCCGAAGATAAGGGCGACATCACTTATCTGTCCGGCTTCGACTTCGTGGCTCGGGAAGGCACGATCCAGGACCGCCTGGACGAGATCCTCAAGGACATCCGACAGAAAAGCACCTATGTCCGTTTGATCGATTGATGCCTGCTTTTGCTGCCCATTTTCATTCCTATTGCCCCGGAAGATCGTCATGACCACACGCCTACCTTCGCCGCGTCGTTTCCAAGCCCTGGTTCTGGAACCACGCATGATGTTCGATGCCGCTGCGGTGGCCACGGTCGACGCAGTGGCCAAGGAGGTTGCTGCCAGCACCGATGCACCGGGCATCCAGGCCACCCCGGTGAATGCCACGATCACCGTCACCGATACGACGGACAGCTTTCCGGCGGTGGATCTGTTCAAGGCGGTCAGCGTGACAGCCGAAACCGCCAGTACGGCCGAACCCCTGAGCACGCTGGTCATCAGCATCGATCGCGCGGGTAGCAATCAAGCCCTGGTGATCGATGGCAAGGCCATCACGCTCGAAGCCGGCAGCGGTACGACACGCGCCGCCGACGATGGTTATGTCTATAGCGTGACGGTTTCAGGCAGCACCACGACCATCACGGTGCAGATCAATTCTTTCGCCTCCGACACCGTGGCCGGCGCTCAAGCCTTGATCGATGGTCTGGCCTACCAGGCACTGGACAAGACGGTCAGCGCCGGCACTGCCACCGTGACCCTGCGCAGCCTCAGCGATGAAGGGGGGCAGAGCAGCGATCTGAGTGCGATCCAGGCGAGTATCACCATCGACAGTGCGATCAATGCGGCACCGGTGATCGAGGCCGTCAGCGCGCTTGAAATCCGCGAGCAGTTGACGCTGGCCGAGCTTGGCGCCAACGAGGTGGCCTATTCCACGGACGGCAACTTTGCCTATGTGGCGGGTAGCAACGGCATCCAGGTGTTTTCGGTGGACAGCATCGGAACACTGAGCGCCCTGCAAACCTTCACCAGCACGGATCTGGGCAGTGTCAGCCAGATGGTCGTCAGCAGCGATGGCAAGTCGATCTACAGCATTTCCGGTACGGCCACGGTGGTGCAACTGAGCTTGTCCAGTGATGGCCGCATCGTCAGCGCCAGCACCGTTGCCACCGGGAACGGCAATGCCACCGGTGGCCTGGCGATTTCCAGCGATGGCGCCTATGTCTATGTGGGTACCCAATACAACGACGTGGTCATATTCAGTCGCGATGCAACGACCGGAGCCTTGGCTATATTCGGCCGTGCCGCCAGCAATGGAAATGGACGCGACGGGGTCATTGCCACGCAGGGTGATCATGTCTACGTGTTCTACGCCGGGGTCGGGGTCCTGAACCCGGCCAGCCTGACTGTCTACCAGCGCAATGCCGATGGCAGCCTGAGTCTGTTGACCAGCATCACTTCCAGCACGATCGGCCGGGGTACCGCGAATGACAGCCTGGTCGTCTCGGCAGATGGTCAGAGTCTTTACGTCGCGGACCCGGACAATGGCGTCATCGCCATCTTCCAGTTCAAGAACGGAGCATTGAGCGAGTCAGGCAGCGTCGCCTTGAGTGGGGTTGGCAGCCTGGCGCTCAGCGCGGACGGCAGCCAGCTTTATGCCGCTCGCAGCAATGGCACGCTCCAGGTCTATACCCTCGAAAGCAATGGCGATCTGAGCCCTGTCGGCAGCGTGACCGGTGCGGGCAGCGGCAGTGATATCGCGGTCTCGGCACAAGGCTCGCTGCTGGTCGCAGGTGGCACGCTGAGCCGCTACAGCGATATCCACAATCTGAACCTGGGTGAGGCGGGCAGCTTTGCCAGCGGGCTGCGCTTGAGCGACAGTAATTTCGATGTATTGAATGCTGGCGCCGGTAACTACAAGGGCGCCAGCATCAGCGTCAGCCCCAGCGTTGCGGGGGGCAGCTTCGGCTTCACAGCAGGCAATAGCCTGGTCTTGTCCGGCAGCAGCATCACTCTGGATGGCAGCGTGATCGCCAGTTTCAGCGTCGATGGGCAAGGCCGGCTGAGCGTCAGCTTCAGTGCCGACACCAGCACGGCGGTGGCCAACCAGGTGCTGCAGCAACTCACTTACAGCAGCGCTGCGACAACGGTCGCCGGCAGCCTGCTCACACTCGATGTTCAGCTCAGCGATGGCTTGCTGGTCAGCAGTGTTTTGAGCCTGAGCTTTCGTGCCAACAGCGTGCCACAGGCCAGTGCCGGCGACTTCACGCCACCCAAGGTCACCACTGAAACCGCCTATAGCACCACCTTGCCGGCCACGCTGTTTGCCGATCTCGACGGCGATACGCTGAGCTGGTCGGTCTCCGGCCTGCCCGCCGGGCTCAGCTTTGACCCGCTTACCCGCACCCTGTCCGGCAGCACCGCCGCCGTGGGGCAATACACGCTCGTCGTCACAGCAAGCGATATCTATGGCGCCAGTGCTTCATTGACGCTGAGCCTGGTGGTCGAGCAGATCGACAACCGTGCGCCGAGCGTGAGCGCGGATGCACCGGCCACGCTGGCCAGCGTGACAGTCGGTAGCGCCTACAGTCAGACCCTGAGCGCTGCGCTGTTCAGTGATGCCGACAGCGTGTACGCCGACAGCACGCTGAGTTGGAGCGTCAGCGGCCTGCCCGAGGGATTGGTTTTCGACGCCGCGACCCGCACGCTCAGCGGCACACCAAGCAGTGTGGGTGACTATCAGATCAATGTGAAAGTCACCGATGAACACGGTGCCAGCGCTGAACTGAGCCTGAGCCTGCGCGTGATCTCCCAGGCCGAGGCCGACAACCATACGCCGGAACTGGTGCTTAGTGCAGACCAGCTGATCTACAGCAGTGATGGCAGCCTCAGTGGCTACAACTATTACGTCAACAGCATTCAGCTGTCCGCGGATGGCAGTACCCTGGTGATCGCTGGCAGCACGGCCAACAACGCAGGCGGCACTCACTACCTGAGCGTCTATGCACGCGATACCGCCAGTGGGGCGCTGACGCTGCTGCAAACCTTCCGTCAAGGCACGGCCGATGATGGCAATGCCGACAACGGCATCGAGATTGACGGCCTGCAGGGTGTCACGTCGGTGGCCTTCTCGGCCGACGGCAGCGTGCTTTACCTGGCTGGCTATAGCTCTACCGGCAGCACTACCGCCTATACCCTCAGCGTGTTCCAGGTGGATGCCAGCAGCGGCACGCTGAGCCTGCTCGGTCAGCTGGCCGGGCCCAGCGAGAAGGTCGTCGACATTCGCGCAGCCAGCGAGGGCCGCAATCTCTACGTACTGTCGGCCACGACGCTCTACACCTATCAGCTCAGTGATGCGGGCAGCTTGAGTCTGCTTGACAAGGACACTTCCAAGGCCGGGCTGGGGACCGCCGTGACCATGGCCGTCGGCAACGACGGCACCGTGTACGTCCTCGCCTCCAATTCACGTCTGACGATCTTTACCCGTGCGTCCGATGGCAGCCTCAGCGAGGCGGGTCAGCTCACCCGCAGCGGTACCACGCTCACCTATTCCGATGCCATCAATGGAACCAGCAGCAGTTTCACCATCAGCAGTTCGAACGCTTTCAACGGGGGCGCTTCACTTGCCGTCTCTGACGACGGGCATATTTACCTGGTGACTACCAACGGCTTCCTGACCACCCTGAACTATGTCAGCGAGAGCAACTCCCTTAGCCTGGTCAACGCCACCAACAGTGTTTACTCCAGCCTCAGCCAATACCCGCATGTCGTTTTCCTGTCGGAGGACGGCACGACGCTCTACGCTGGCGGCGGTGCGAGCAGCAAGCTGGCGATCTACCACCTGGCGGCGGATGGCACGCCGGTTCTGGCCAGCACCCTGAGCATCGCCGGCGCGGTGTCGCGAATCACCGTGAGTGCCGACGGCCAATCGATCTACGCTGGGCGCAACCTGTACGCTGGCACTCCGGTGCTGAGTCTGGTCAGCGCACCTGCTTCCCTGAATCTGGCCTATGCCGAGGGCAGCAGCATCCACCCGGCCACGTCTCTGAGTCTGGCGGATGCCGATTACGATGCGCTCAATGGCGGCGCCGGCAATTACAAGGGCGCGACCCTGAGCCTGGTGCGCTCAACGGGGGCCAATACCGATGACAGCTTTGGTTTCACGGAGGGCAACGGCCTCAGCCTGGAGGGCAGTGAGATCCTGCTCAATGGCGAAATCATCGCCCGTTTCAGCAGTGAGGGCGGCACGCTCTGCGTGGTCTTCACCGGCGATGTCAGCACGGCTGTCGCTAATGCGGTGCTGCACCAGATCAGCTACACCAACACGGGCAAGGATCCCGGCGCCCTGCTGAGCCTCTCCCTGGCGGTACAGGATCAGTTTGCGAGCGGCAAGGCCTCGATGAATATCGATCTGACGGTGAGCGAGGTGAACGATGCGCCGACCGTCAGTTCCACGGCGCTCAGCACACAGCAGAGTGCCGGCAAGGCGGCCGTCGATCTGTTTACGGATGTCTCCGTGTCCACCGTCGAAAGCGTGCAGGCGATCACCAGCCTGACGCTGACCGTGTCCGGTCTGCACAATGGAGCTAATGAAACCCTGCGGATCGATGGCACTACGGTGGCTTTGGTGGCCGGCAGTGGCACGACGACTAGTGGCTACAGCTGGCAGGTCAGTGTCGATGCCGACACCGGGGTGGCGACTGTGGTGCTGAGCAGCAGCGCAGGCTTGAGTAGCACGGCAGCCGCCAGCCTGATCGATGGCATCGCCTACGCCAATACCGACAAGGCTACTGGTGTTGCAGGGGCGCGCGTGATCACGCTGAGCGCCATCCAGGACAACGGTGCTACGGCCAACGGTGGCGTCAATGCGAGCGTGCTTTCCATTGCGGCCACGGTGCAGGTCGAGGTGGGGCAGGATCCGGCGCTCGGCGCCGAAACCGGTGCGCTCGAACTGGCTGAACTGATCAGCTCGGACAACTACCCCAGTCCCTATGCCGGCTTGCTGGACGTGGTCAGCGTGGGCGACCAGGTCTATGCGCTGCGCACCACTTCAGAGTGGGTTTATAACGAGGAAACGGGCACGGGTAGCGATGTCGAGATCACGACCCTCTACACCTTCCTGCGTAACGCGGATGGCTCGCTGAGCCTGCAGGCGACGCTGGATGCCAGCGCAGACAACGGCCTGCAGGGCGGCAGCGCCATCGGCGTGTCGAGCGATGG
The DNA here is from genome assembly GCF_002855595.1 of Uliginosibacterium sp. TH139. NCBI lineage: Bacteria > Pseudomonadati > Pseudomonadota > Betaproteobacteria > Rhodocyclales > Zoogloeaceae > Uliginosibacterium > Uliginosibacterium sp. TH139. The sequence goes on from NZ_PKRR01000007.1 coordinate 19,518, forward strand.
CGCAACACTTTATGTAAGCAATGCCAGCGGTATTGCTGTGTTCAGTCGTGACACCGCAAGCGGCGCGCTGAGCGCCCAGGGCAGTCTGGAGATCGCCATCACCGGCGAGGTCAGCGTCCAGGGCAACAAGCTCTATCTGACGGCCGGCGACACGCTCAAAGTGTTCCAGCGCGAGAACGGCAGCTGGGTCGAGCAAGACTCGGAAACGGTCAGCAATCTGGAGGCCCAGTTCAGCGCGCTGCAATTCTCCAGTGATGGCCTTTTCCTGTTCGCCGGGACCACCGGCGGTGACACGCTGGTCAGCGTGTTCAGCGTCAGCAGTGATGGCAGCCTGGTGCATCTGCGCGATGTGCAGGGCGCCAACCCGGCGGCGAGCGAGCAGTACTACTACACCAGCTCGCTCACCCTGTCGCCCGATGGCAAGACGCTGTATGTCGTCGATGACAGCAGCGTGCACAGCTTTAGCGTCGGCAGCGATGGCAGCCTGAGCACGACAGGCAGCGTCATCACGCTCGATGAACAGCCCAAGCAGCTGATCGTGTCTCAGGATGGTGCCGCGCTGATCGTCATCGCCGAGAGCAAGATCGGTGTGTATCTGCGCGATGCGTCTGGTGCACTCGAATTGCACGAGTGGATCAGTGGCGTCGGAGAGGCTTACAGCTGGGGCGGTTACGAGATCGATTTCGGTAGCTTGCGCCATGCCAGCCTCAGTGCCGATGGCAGCCAGCTCTACCTGACCGGCACCTTCTCCTGGAACGACGGTTTGCTGGTGCTGGATCTGAAGCCCGCCACGTCCACTTACGTCGAGGATGGCGAAGCTGTGGCCTTGCTGCCCGGCGGGACATTGTCCGATCCGCAACTGGACGCGCTCAATGGCGGTGCCGGCGACTATCAGGGCGCCAGCATCGTCATCGAACGCAGCGGTGGCGCCCAGGCCGAGGATGTCTTCAGTTTCCTCGCAGGCAACGGCCTGAGCCTGGAAAACGGCAAGATCCTGCTCAATGGCCAGGCCATTGCCGACTTCGTCCAACAGGACGGCAAGCTCAGCCTGAGCTTCACGGCCAACATCAGCCAGGCCACGGCGCAGAACGTGCTGCGTCAGATCGCCTACAGCAACAGCAGCAACGACCCCGCCGCTACGGCAAACTTTCAGCTGCAGCTCAATGATGGGAGTGGTCATACCGACACCCTGGGCGTCGATGTCACGCTCGAAGGTGTCAATGATTCACCCTTGATCGAGACCAGCGGGCTGAGTCCGACCTTCCATTCCGAAGGCGAGGCGGTCAAGCTGTTCCAGAACACCCGCATCGATACCGTGGAGGCCGGGCAGACTGTCTGGCAGGTGGTCCTCACCCTGGATGCCGCCAATGCCGGCGACATTCTCGGTGTGGACGGCGGCAAGATCGTTCTTGATAGCTCCACCAGCGGCACCCTCACCACCGGCACAGGCATCGTGTACGCGGTGCAGATCGCAGATGGCAAGACCATCGTGACCCTGTATCTGAACGCCAGCGCGGAGCGTGCCCAGAGCGCCATCGACAGCCTGAGCTACAGCAACAGTGGTGACGGCCTCAGCGGCAGCCGCAGCATCAGTCTGAGCATCAAAGACTCTGGTGGCGGTGACGATGCGGCCACGGCGAGCAGCCAGGCCCTGGTCAGCCTGGCCGCTGCCAGCGCCGTCAATAGCGCGCCCAGCCTGGGCGGCGGCTCTGCGGTCAGCTATAGCGAACAGGCCGCCGCGATCGCCATTGCACCGGGCGTGACGGTGAGCGATGCGCAGATGGACGCCTTCAATGGCGGTGCCGGCAATTACGACGCTGCGGTGCTCACCCTAAGCCTGGGCGAAGGTCACAGCGCAAGCGATAGCCTGGGCTTCCTGTCCGGCAACGGCCTGAGCCTGAGCGGCAGCAGCTTGCTCAAGGACGGCAAGGCCATTGCTAGCTTCAGCATCTCCGATGGTGTGGTGACGATCCGCTTCAGCGATGCGGCAGGTGTGATCCCGACCACGGCCGATGTGCAAAACGTGCTGCGGCAGATCAGCTATGCCAACAGCAGCGATGCGCCGGTGAGCAGTGTGGCGGTTCAGATCACCCTGGTCGACCAGCGCGGCTTGAGCTCCGCAGCGCTGGAGCTATCCATCGCCATCAGCGCCAGCAATGATTTGCCGAGTATCGGTAGCGACCCGGTGCTGTCGCTGGGGGCCTTGGAGTCCTTGCAGCAAGTGGCTGCGGTAGCCGGGCTGGATACGCTCAGCGCCGGTACGCTCTCCAGCGATGGGCGCCTGGTCTATGTCGCCGATGTCAATGGCGCCATCGCCTTGTTCAGCCGCGACACCAGCAGCGGGGTGCTGAGCTATGTGAAGACTTTCGCGGCAGCGTCTGGCTTGAGTGCCATCGAGCAACTGCAGCTCTCTTCCGATGGCAAGACCCTGTATGCCCTGAGTGAGATGGCACAGAGCCAGCAAGGTGTGATCGCCTGGTTCAGTGTCGACAGCGCGGGCCAGATCACATATGCCGGTTCGATATCCGAGGACTATGCGCTGCATGGCGGCGCGCTCTCCGGCATCGAGGGGGTTGCACTCTCGGAAGATGGCCAGAACCTCTACCTCTTCAGCAGCGGCAACCAAAAACTGGTCTGGCTCAACCGTGATGCCAGCAGCGGTGCCTTGAGCTACGCCGGAAAAATCGATGGCGACATGTGGAGCGCCCCCAATCTCTGGGCGGCGACCGACATCGTTAGCGAGGGCGATCTGGTCTATGTGGTCACCAATGCCGCCGCGGGTTCTTCCCTGATCGTCTATCAGCGTGACGCCAGCGGTGCGCTGAGCCTGCTCGGCTATACCCGCACCGGCAGCGCCGCGCTGCAGGGCCTGCAACACGTCACCGTCAGTGATGACGGCCGCACTGTGGTCGTCACCAGCGACTCGCAGATTGATGCTTTCTCGCTGGATACCGGCAGCGGTGTGCTGACCCACCTGGGCTCGATCAGTGCTTCCGGGATCATTGATGTGAGCCTCTCTACGGACGGCAAGGCGCTGTTCGTCAGCCTCGCTGATGGCACGCTGAACTATTACGCCACAGCAAGCTGGCAACAGCTTTCCTCGCACAGCGGGCAGAGCGGCGCGCAGCAGCTCGCCGTGTCCGCCGATGGCGGTCTGCTGGTGCTGGGCAGCGGCCTGGATGTGTTGAGGGTGCCGGAGCAGACTGTTCCGGCGGTGCAGATTGGCGGTACGCCGGTACTGCTGGCGCCGGCGCTGAGCCTGAGCGACGCAGAGCTGGATACAGCGAACGATTATCAAGGCGCCAGCCTGAGCCTCATCGGTCAGAGCGGTGATCGCTTCGGCTTCCAGGATGGCGCAGGCTACAGCCTCAGCGGCACCAGCATCCTGTTCAATGGCAGCGAGGTCGCCACCCTGGTGCAGAGCGGTGACAGCGCCACGCTGAGCTTCAGCGCCAGCCTGAGCCAGGCGCAAGCCAATGCCATCCTGCGCCAGATCACCTACAGCAATGCAAGCGGCAGTGCCGGTAGTCACAGCATCAGCCTGGTGTTCAACGATGGGCAGGCCAATAGTGTCGCGTACAGCCAGCAGGTCACCACCCTGGCGTCGAGCAATCAGGCACCGCTTGCCAGCGAGGTCAGCTACAGCCTGAGCACGGCCACGGTTGGCCAGGCCTATCAGGTGACGCTGCCGGCCAATCTGTTCAGTGACCCGGACGGCGACACGCTGAGCTGGACCGTATCCGGCCTGCCCAGCGGTCTGAGTTTTGACGCCGCGACGCGCACGCTCTCCGGCACGCTCAGCAGCAGTGGCTCCTACACGCTGACCGTGACGGCGACCGATCCCTCGGGCGCTCAGGCGCAGCGCAGCTTCAGCTTGAGCGTTGAGGCGGCCAATGCCGCGCCGGTCGCCAGCGAGCTCAGCTACAGCCTTAGTGCGGCCACCGTCGGCCAGGTTTATCAGGTGACGCTGCCGGCCAATCTGTTCAGTGACGCGGACGGCGATACGCTGAGCTGGAACGTGACGGGCCTGCCCAGCGGTCTGAGTTTTGACGCAGCGACGCGCACGCTCTCCGGCACGCTTGGCAGCAGCGGTTCCTACACGCTGACCGTGACGGCGACTGATCCCTCGGGCGCCCAGGCGCTGCGCAGCTTCAGCTTGAGCGTTGAGGCGGCCAATGCCGCGCCGCTCGCTAGCGAGGCCAGCTACAGCCTGAGCGCGGCCACAGTCGGCCAGGCTTATCAGGCGACGCTGCCGGCCAATCTGTTCAGTGACGCGGATGGCGACAGCCTGAGCTGGAGCGTGAGCGGCCTGCCCAGCGGTTTGAGTTTTGACGCCACCAGTCTGAGCCTCAGCGGCAGTCCGTTGCAGGCGGGGGACTATCCGTTGCTGATCAGCGTCGGTGACGGACGTGGCGGTAGTGCGACGCGCAGCATTCTGCTGACGGTGCAGGTGGAAAGCTTGCCGCTGGCGCAAAGCCCGACGGTGGTGCCGGTCGTGCTACTGAGCACCGAGCGGGTCCGCGAGGCGCCCGAGCTGAGCGCCGCGCAAGGGATGCTGTTCCAGCGGCTGGCGACATCGCTCGGCGTAAGCGAGCCAGCAGGTGTGGCCACCTCGCCCGAGCCTGAGCCTGCTGAAAGCGGGCGTGCGCTGCTCGACATGCTGGATGCCGCCGAGGCCCAGCGTCTGGCGGATGAGCAAGCCGAAGCCGGAGCCTTGCTGGCCGATGGTCAGCGCACGCCACTCGCGCTGGCGGCGGCCGACGGCGGGCTATCGGCGCGCCTGGAGCGTTTCAGTGCCAGCTGGCAGCTCGATGTCAGTGGCAACCGCCAGTTCATCGTCTTGCCGCGTGGTCTGTTCCAGAGCAGCGAGCCGCTGCTCAGTATCAGCCTGCGGCTGGCGGATGGGCGCGTTTTGCCGGCGGACAGCGGCATCCGCCTGGACCAGGAACAAGGCCTGATTGTGGCCGTCGGTCATCGCAACAGCGCGATCCGGCTGCTGCTCGAAGCCCGCACCCTCGACGGGCGCACGCTGAGCATCCCGCTGGAGCTGCAAGCCGATGCCGCCGCAGCCGACAGCGCTGCGCCCGGCCTTGCCGGCAAATCCTCCTTGAGCCAGTTGCTACGCACGCATGCAGTGCCTGATCTGCGCGCTGATGCTGCCCGCTTGCTCGCCAGTCTGCAGTCTCCGAATGCTGCAAATCCTCACTAATAACGAATTTCCGTGGAAGGCTGAATACCGTGATGAATTCCAACAAGAGCTCCAGCCGCCATCTGGCGGTCACCCCCCGCTTCGCGCTGCGCCTGCTGGCCGTCGCCAGCCTGGCGGCACTGGCCGGTTGTGCGGTGACACCGCCTGTAGCGCTGACGCAACACGATCTGCTGCGCCAGGACCAGGCTGATCGCCAACTGATGTTTGCCGCACAGGAGCCCGTGAAAGGGCCGCTGACTCTGGAAGAAGCCGTCGCCCGCACCCTCAAGTACAACCTGCAGCAGCGTCTGGCCTTGATGGAACGGGCACTGGAGGACGATCTTGTGGTCGTGCAGAACCAGGGCATGCTGCCGCGCCTGACGGCGCAGGCCGGGCTGCGCACGCGCAGCAATGACTACGGCTCCTCCAGTCAGTCCCTGCGCACCGGCAGCGAATCGCTCGAAGCGTCCACCAGTCAGGAGCGCAATGGCGATACCGCCAGTTTGCAGCTGTCATGGAATGTGCTGGATTTCGGCTTGAGCTATTTCGGCGCCAAGGCGCAAGGCAACAAGGCGCTGGCGGCCGAGGAACGCCGCCGCCGGGTGGTCGCTGACATCGTGCGCCAGGCGCGTAGTGCCTACTGGACTGCGGTGACGGCGCAACGCTTGCGCGCCGAGGTGAGCAATGCCCTGGCGGAAACGCGGCAGGCTCTCGATCTCTCGCGCCAGAGCCAGGACAAGCGTCTGGTCACGCCCTTGGCCGCACTGCGTTACCAGCGTGACCTGATTGGCTTTGTGCGCCAGCTCGAAGCGCTGGATGCCGAACTCTCGGTGGCCAAGGCCCGCCTGGCCAGCCTGATGAACCTGGCGCCTGGCGCAGAGTTCAGCCTGGCCGCGGTCGATGACGCGAAAATGCAGGTGCCCGCCTTGCCGTATCAGCGCGAGCAATTCGAGTCGCTGGCGATCACGGGGCGGGCAGAACTGCGTGAAGAGGCTTACCAGTCGCGCAATGCATTGCTGGAGACGCGCATGGCCCTGCTGCGTCTATTACCCAATGCGTCCTTGTTTGCCGGCCTGAACCACGACAGCAATCACTTCCTGGTTAACAACTCGTGGGCCGATGCCGGCGTGCAAGTGAGTTGGAATCTGCTCAATGTGTTGTCCTGGCCGGCCATCTCGCGCAGTGCGGAGCGGCGTGAGCAAGTGGCAGAGTTGCGACGCCAGGCCTTGCGCATGAGTGTGCTCACCCAGGTCAACATTGCCTGGCTGGAGCGCAGCCGCGCCGAGCAGGTCTTCGTCAGGGCCGGTGAATTGAGCAGCCTGCAGCGCGATATCCATCGTCAGGTCGAGAACGCCAGTCGCAGCCGCGCCGAAACCCAGCTTGAGCTGACGCGCGCCCGCGTCGAGGCCTTGTTGTCGGCGCGTGCGCGGGATCTGGCCTATGCCGATCTGCTCAATGCCCAGGGCATGTTGCTGCAGGCGGCCGGTATCGATCCTTTGCCTAGGCAGGTCGGTGATCACAGCGTAGAAGGCCTAGCATCGGCCATCCGTCGCACTGACGTGGTGATTGCCTCCGGTGCGCTGGAGATCCCGCGTCTGCCCGAGGCGACCGTCACCAGTGTGGCCACGGCGCCCGCGCCTGCCGTCGTTGTGCCGGCCCCGGTAGCGGCTGTGCTGCCATCTCCGACTCTACGCCAGGTCAGCGGCGAGCGCTGGCACAGCCTGGGTTCGCTGGCAGCGGGTGGAGGCATGGCTGATGCGCGTTAATGCTTTGCGCCATCTGGGCTTGCTGTGGCTCGCCCTGTGTTCGGGCATGGCGCTGGCCGGTGGCCCGACCGCTGCCGCGCGCGAGGACGTGGGTGGCTTACGGGCCCAGCTGATGGCCGTGCGTTATGCCGTGCTGACCAGTGAGCTGGCCGGTCGGATCAGTAGCATGCCTCTACGTGAAGGCCAGCGTTTCAAGGCGGGTGATGTGCTTGTGAGTTATGACTGCTCACTCAACCGTGCCCGCCAGACACGGGCCGAGCAGGCCGAGCTGGCTGCAAGAAAGAAGCTGGAAGTTGCCGAGCAGCTTGATGCGCTCAAATCGATCAGCCGGGCCGATGTCGAGCAAGCCCGTGCGGCGCTGGCCGTCGCGGGTGCAGAGAGTGGCATGGAGCGGGTGATGGTGCGCCGCTGCAGCGTGAGTGCGCCTTTCGCCGGACGTGTCGGCGAGACCTTTGTGCGTGCTGCCGAGCATGTCGCCGAAGGCAAGGAGCTGCTCAGCGTGTATGACGACAGCGCCTTCGAGGTCCAGACCATTGTGCCGTCGCGCTGGCTGGCCTGGCTCAAGCCGGGCATGCCGATGCAGCTGACAGTGGATGAGACCGGGCAACGCCATGTGGCCCGCGTGCAGCGCATTGCCGGCAGCATCGATCCGGTGAGCCAGTCGGTGAAAGTCATTGGCCGGCTGGATAATCCTGCCAGCGGTCGTGGTGAAGTTGTTCTACTACATGGCATGAGTGGCAGTGTGCGCATCGACCCTCCGACCGGTGCTGGCAAGCCATGAGGCCGTCCGAGCCTTCGCCATCGCCACGTCCGGAGGCGCTGCTAGCCTTGCTGGTGGAGCTTGAGCAGCGTTTGCGTGCCTGTCGCAGCGAGGATGAGCTGCACTTTCTATTGGTCAATGATACCCATGTGTTGCTGCCCTACCGGCAGGCCGTGCTGTGGCTGGGCAATGCCCGGGGCGGGCGGATCCTGGCGCTTTCCGGGCTGGTCGTGGCCGAGGCCAATGCGCCCTTCAATGTCTGGCTGGCCGCATTGCTGGCGCGCTGCACGCCAGCCTTGTTCGCGCCCGGCCCCTTGTCGCCACCGGAAGACGAATTGGCGAGCTGGATCGAGCATCTGCCCGCGCATGCCTGGTGGTTGCCGCTGAAGTTATCCGGTGATACCTCGGCTGGACTGCTGTTGCTGCGCGAGCAACCCTGGATGGCGCATGAAACATCGGTGCTGGCCTTGCTGGCGGACGCTGCCGCACATGCCTGGCAGGCTTTGCGCGCAGAGCGGGCTTCGCTTCGGAGCCCCTGGCTGGCTGGCCTGCGTCTGCCGCAGCGTCGCCGCAGCTGGTGGCTGGCCGGTGCGGCGCTCCTGCTGGTGTTGATGGTCTTGCCGGTGCGCCAATCGGTGCTGGCTCCAGCAGAGATCGTGGCGCGTGCCCCGCTGGCTGTCCGAGCGCCCTTGCAGGGGGTAGTGGATCGCATCGCGGTGCAGCCAGATCAGCAGGTGCAGGCTGGCCAGTTGCTTGTGGCGCTGGATGCCCGTGAGCTGGAAGGCCGCCTGGAAGCCGCCCGGCAGGCGCTGGCGGTGGCCGAAGCCGAACTACGCCAGGGCCAGCAGCAAGCCTTGTTCGACGAGCGCAGCAAGGCCGGGTTGGCCCTGCTGCAGGGTCGCCGTGATCAGGCCGGGGCCGACCTCGATTACTACACCCGTTCGCTGGCGCGCACCCAGCTGCATGCCGAACGGCCCGGTACGGTGATCCTTGATGATCCTGCCGACTGGGTCGGCAAACCGGTGCAGCCGGGTGAGCGCATCCTGCAGATCGCCGATCCGCAGGATGTCGAGCTCGAAGTCTTGCTGCCGGTGGCCGATGCCATTGCCTTGCCGGCCGGGGCTCAGGTGCGCCTGTTCCTCAATAGCTCCCCCGCCAGTCCGCTCGATGCCAGCCTTCTGCGTGTCGCTTATCGCGCCACGCCGACCGCCGATGGCAGCTTGGCCTACCGGGTGCGGGCCCGCCTGGCGGCGGGTGAGGGCACGCCGCGTGTGGGGCTGAAGGGTACGGCAAAGCTCTATGGCGAGCGCCGCGCGCTGGTTTTTTATCTGCTGCGGCGGCCGCTGGCGGCGGCTCGCGTCTGGCTGGGGGTCTGAGATGTCGCCCCAGGCTTTGCTGGACATGCCTATGCCCCGGACAGCGGCTCTGCCAGCCGCTAGCCATGATCTGCCCGTGCTGCGCGAGGAGTTGCTCCTGCATGCCGCGCCGCGCAACCACGATGGCGCACCGGCCTGGTCGCTGGAGGATCCGGGCCGGGCGCAGTTTTTCCAGTTGGGACGGGCCGAGGCCGAGATGCTGGCGCGCTGGTCGCTGGGCAGTGCGCAGGCCGTGGCCGCTGCGGTCTCGCGTGAAACGGCCTTGAAGCTTGAGGTGGACGATGTGCAGGCCTTCGCCCGTTTCTTGCAGGCGAACGCATTGGTCCGGGTGCAGGGGGCGCAGGCCCTGCAAGGGCTGCTGGCGCAGGCCAGGCGTCAGCGTGACGAGCACTGGGCGGGCAAGCTGCTCAAGCACTATCTCTTTTTCCGGCTTCCGCTGTTGCGCCCGGACGCGATGCTGTTGCGCCTGTTGCCCGGGGTCCGGCAATTCTTCTTCAATCGGCGCTTTGCCTTGGCCACCCTGCTTGCCGGGGGGCTCGGCCTGTTCCTGGTGGCGCGGCAATGGGATGCCTTTGTGCACACCTTCCTGCATTTCTTCACCTTGGAGGGGGCAGCGCTCTCGGCCCTGGTGCTGGCAGCGACGAAAGTCGTCCATGAACTTGGGCATGCCTTTGCCGCACGCCACCACGGCTGTCGGGTGGCGACCATGGGCGTGGCCTTCATGGTCATGTGGCCGGTGCTCTACACCGATACCTCCGGGGCCTGGCGGCTGGCTTCGCGGCGCCAGCGGATGAGCATCGGTGCCGCCGGCATGCTGGCGGAGACCGCGATAGCCGCCTGGGCCACGCTGGCCTGGAGTTTTCTGCCCGATGGCATGCTGCGCAGCGCAGCCTTCATGCTGGCGACCACCACCTGGCTGCTGACGCTGGCGGTCAATCTCAACCCCTTCATGCGCTTTGACGGCTACTTTCTGCTCTCCGACGCGCTCAATGTGCCCAACCTGCAAGAACGCGCTTTTGCCCTGGCACGCTGGCGGCTGCGTGAATGGCTGTTCGATCTGGGCGAGCCTTCGCCCGAGGTGTTTGCGCCCTGGCGGGCCAGAGTCTTGTGTGGCTATGCCTTTGCCGTGTGGGTCTATCGCTTCTTTCTCTTTCTTGGCATCGCGCTGCTGGTCTATCACTTTGCTTTCAAGCTGCTAGGCATTGCCCTCTTTGCCGTGGAGATCGGCGTCTTTCTGGTCCGGCCTATCGTGAGCGAGTTGCTTCAATGGCGGCATCGGCTGCAGCAGCGGGGGAAAGCGGCCTGGAATGCCCGCAGCCGCCTCACCCTGACGCTCTTGATCATCCTGCTGCTTTTGCTGGTGTTGCCCTGGCGCGGCAGTGTGCAGGCACCGGCCTTGTTGCGCGCCGAGCGCCAGGCGCAACTGGTGACGCCGGTGAGTGCCCAGGTTGGCCGCATCCTGGTGGCGGCGGGCGAGCGGGTGGCCGAGGGGCGGCCGCTTTTTGTGTTGCAGGCGCCGGAACTTGCGCATGAGCTGGCACTGGTGCAGCGGCGTATCCAGATGCTCGAATGGCAGACCAGCTTTCAGGCGATGCGTCAGGCCGGATCGGCCAGCGTACCGGTTGCGCAGAGCGAACTGCAGGCGGCGCGGGCGCGTGAAGTCGTGCTGCTGCGCCAGCGCGATGCACTGACCGTGCGCGCGGCTTTTGCGGGGCAGATGGTGGATCTGGCCGCACCCCTGCGTGAAGGGGAGTGGCTGGCGGCGGGCGAGTGGCTGGGCACGCTGGCAGCACCGGAGGCTGCGCTGGTCGAGGCCTATGTGGCGGAGGCCGATCTGCATCGGCTCAAGGTCGGTGCCGACGCCAGCTTCGTGGCCGAGGATCCCGGCGTGGCCGCGTTGCCGCTGACGGTCCGCGAGATCGCGCGCACTGCCACGCGGCGTCTGGCCGGACACACCGAGCTGGTCTCGGCTTATGGCGGGGGCATTGCCGCCACGCGCGTGCCGATGGGCAGCGGCGAAACGGAGGGCGGCATCTGGATGCCCGAGCAACCGGTCTACCGTGTGCTGCTCATGCCGCAGGCGGGCCATGCCGGTTTGTCGCGGCCGCAGGTCTTGCGCGGCCGGTTGAGTATTGCCGCACCGGCTGAAAGCCTGGCTCTGGCGGCCTGGCGCCGCGTGCTGTCGGTGCTGGTGCGCGAGAGTGGTTTCTGAGATGCGCGGATACAGGTGGCGCACCGCTGGCGGGCAGGCCGGAAAGCCTTGCGGGGCCGGAAAACATGAAGACAACTTAACGTGTCACGAGGCGCGGTCTGTCGTAAAAAGGAAGCATATCGGCATTGCCTGCGTTTCACCGGTTCCGGTTCAGGTTCCGGTTGCGGTGCAGGGGTCGCCGGCTTCGAATATCGATTGATCACCCACGAGAGAAAACCATCATGAATGACATCGCAACCGCAATCGCCAGCCTTTCCGCCCGTCTCAAGGGCGAGACCGCAGCCCAGCATGAACGCATGCACCGGCTGATGGAGCGTGGCAATCCGTTCTCCAGCCGTGAAGCCTATGCGCGCTTCGTGGCAGCTCAGTACCTGTTCCAGCGCGACATCGAGCATCTGTTCGGCGATCCGGCCGTGCGTGCTGCTGTGCCGGACCTCGACAGCCGTGGCCGCCAGCAAGCCTCGCGCGACGATCTCACCGATCTGGGCGCAGCGGTGCCCGAGGCACCGATTGCCAGCCAGGGTGTGAGCATGCCTGCAGCATTCGGCTGGCTCTATGTGTCGGAAGGCTCCACCCTGGGTGCGGCCTTCCTGTTCAAGGAAGCGCAGGCCCGCCTGGGTCTCTCGGCCGACTTCGGGGCACGCAACCTTGCTGCTTATCCTGAAGGCCGTGCCATTGTCTGGCGTCGCTTCGTAGCCTCTCTGGATAGCGAAGCGATTGCGTTCGAGGACCATGATCACGTCATCGCCGGGGCGAACGCCGCCTATGATCGTTTCGGCGAACTTCTGCAACATCATTTCCAGCTGGATTGAAGGCCAGTGGCGTGGCCTCCGGCCGGCGGTCCGGAGGCTGCACCAGAACACAAAGAATGAATCGACAACAAGCCCTTGTCCGCGGCGAGCATGGCGCCGCTGCAGCCCCCATTTCCCGTTGGCGCATCGCCTGGCTGCTTCTGGCCGGGCTGAGCTTTGCGGTGGGGATCGTCGCCTTGGTCATTCCGGGGATTCCGACCACCGAGTTCATCCTGCTGTCGGCCTTTGCCGCGAGCAAGAGCTCGCCGCGCTTTCATCGCTGGCTATGCCAGCACCGCCTGTTCGGGCCGTTGATCCGCAACTGGGAGAACGGCGGCCTGGTGTCGCGCCGGGCCAAACTCAGTGCCTCGCTGGCGCTGAGTGTTTGCCTGGTGGTGATGGCGCTTGTGGTGTCGCATCGCTGGGTGGTGGTGCTCGCTGCGCTGGGCATGACGGCAGGTGCGATCTGGCTGTGGCGGCGCCCCGAGCCGCAAGTGGTGGCCGCTGATTGATATCAGGGCTCCAGCCATTGCATGAGGAGGTACGCTTCACGATCTGCTGGCGTGCTTCAGAAGCTTGCCAGTTCAAGCGCTAAGGTTCTGCGTGCCGCTTCATGCGCTTGCCGGAAATGACGGATCGCCCCCGGGGGGGGGCGGCAATCCCCGGTTTCTTTCCGGGAAGGCAGGAGCTGTTGATTCTGTCCAAGCGGACGGTATGCCGGTCTGAAGGCATGCACGCAGGTGCTGGCGTGCAATGCTTGCTGCAGGCGGGAAAATTTCGGGGCGCGTGTTCTGGAGGATGTCTTCAGCTGCGCAGCGCGTCGATCAGGCCGGCGCGTTCTTCGTCCCAGTGGTTGCGGGCCAGGCGCAGCGCGGCCAGCAGCCCGCAGGGCGGGTTGTCTTCCAGCAGCAACACGCCCGAGTGCAGTTTGGCGATGGCATTGACCAGGGCCAGGCCGAGTCCGCTGCCGCTGCGCTCACTGCCATGCAGGCGGCGGAAGCGTTTCACCGCCTCGCCGCGTTGGTCGGGTGGAATGCCCGGGCCATCGTCCGCCACGCCGATCTCGACGCAGCCATCACGCAGACGGGCCAGCAGTGTGATGCTGGCATGTTCGCCCGCGTATTTCAGGGCGTTTTCGAGCAGATTGGCCAGGGCCTGGAAGAGCAGGGCGCGGTCGCCAAAGAGTTTGCATCCGGCGCAGGCTTCCTGCCGCAGTGTGATGCCGCTGCTTTCCGCCAGTGGCTGGTAGTAGTCGATCACATCGCCCAGCAGGCCGCGTGCTTCGAACCATTCGAAGGAGTGCGCGCAGCGCCCGGCCTCGATCTCGCCGATGCGCAGCACCGCCTTGAACATCCGCTGGATCCGCTCGGCTTCTTCCACGGCGGCCAGGATGTCGTCACGCAATTCACTGTCGACCCGCTCGGCCGCACTCTCCAGCCGGTTGTGCAGCCGGGTCAGCGGTGTGCGCAGTTCATGGGCGAGATGGCTGCTGACGCTTTTGACCTCGTCCATCAGCAGGCTGATCCGCGCCAGCACGTTGTTGATGTCCATGCCGAGCAGATCGAATTCATCGCCATTCGGGCTGGCCGGTACGGTGACCTCGCGCTCGCCGCCCACATAGGCACGCAGTGCCGAACGGATGCGGTCCACGCGGCGCATGCTGCGCAGGCTGGAGTACAGCCCGATGGCCAGGCTGCTGAGCAGCACGGCGAAGAGCCCGGAACCCGCCACGATCGGGATCACCCGCACGCGTTCGAGCATCGGCAAGACGTTGAAGGCGCTCAGGAATATCCCGCCATCGGCCAGCTGGAGCTGCATGCCGACCACCCGCATCGGTGGTGTGTTGGTGCCCTGGATGCTGAGGTTGCGCCAGCCGGTTGCCGGTGCCTGATTCCGCGCCACCGCCTGACGCAGGCTCTGGGTGCCGTAGAGCACCGTGCCATCGGGCCCGAGCACCAGGGCAATCTTGTCGTCCTTTTCGTGCGGCAGATCGCGGTTCAGGCGGCTGGCCAGTGTCTGCGAGTCGCTCAGTGTCTTGCGTTCCTGTTCCTGGATGTCGGAGAGGACCAGACCATGGACATGGTCCAGCAGCAGGCTTTCGATCTGGTGGCTGCTCAGCAGCATCGAGCCGAAGGCCATCAGCAGGAAGACGAATGCGCTGAGTGCGGCGTGCCTGAAAGTGCTGGTCTCGATCAGGCGGATGATGCGTTCAACCCAGGACATATCCCACCGCACGGATGGTGCGCAGCAAGGAGCTCTGGAAGCCACGATCCACCTTGGCGCGCAGCTTGGAGATATGCACGTCGATAAGATTGGTCTGCGGGTCGAACTGGTAGCCCCACACCTTTTCGAGCAGCATGGCGCGGCTCACGGTGCGACCGGGGTGCTCCGCCAGCACGAGCAGCAGGGCGAATTCCTTCTCGGTCAGGTCGATCGGCTGACCACCACGACTGACCCGCCGGCTGCGGCGGTCGATCATCAAGTCTTCGACATGCAGCAGGTGCTCCGCTTCACGGCTGGACTGGCCGCGCCGCACCAGCCCTTCCAGACGCAGCAGCAGCTCGGTGAAATCGAAGGGTTTGCCGAGATAGTCCGATGCCCCGGCACGCAGCCCCTCGATCCGGTCACTCGGCTGGTCGACTGCCGACAGCACCATGGCCGGCGGGTGAGGGCGATTCTGCAAGGCCTTGAGTACGTCGATGCCGCTGATGCCCGGCAGCATGCGGTCGATCAGGAGTGCATCGAAAGCTTCCTTCTCCATGAGGCATAGCGCGGTTTCGCCATCCTCGACCAGACGGCAGTTGTGACCGCAATTCTGCAATTTGCAACTGAGCCAATAGCTCACCCGGGTATCGTCTTCAACAATCAGTACACGCATGTTCTGCCCTGCCTGTAAAAGATTCGTTGGCTCGCCCGAGGGGGGCGTGTCCCGGAGGCTGCAAGCCTTCCGCAGGCATGCGCAAACATGGCGACGGCGGACCGGCTGCCTCGGGAAAGACGGCTACTGGAATGGAGGCTCATTGTATTCGAGAATCATTCTCAATAACAAAGCTATCACTAAAGTTGTAAGCCCCTGGGCAGGGTGTGGGTACCGTCATGCAGTGAGCGCTTCCGGGTTTGCCCGTACGGGTGCATAGCGGGCCGGTGGCGGACAGGAGGGATCGATTGCAGCCAGTGTCTGATCCAGTAGGCGGCCATGGTCGAGCAGCCTGAACATGATCGCGGCCAGATCGCTGCGCCGGACGAAACCGTGCACATCCTGGGGCTGGATGAGTTGTGCGGTGCCGCTGGCCGGGCCATCCACCAGGCCGCCCGGGCGGAGGATGCAGAAGGGCAGGCCGCTGCTGCGCAGGGCATCTTCAGCACGGGTTTTTGCTTCGAGGATGTGGCCGATGGCAGCGAGCAGGCTTGCGGAAGCATAGGCGCGGCTGTCTCCGGCACCGAGTGAGGAGACCAGCAGCAAGCCTTTGGCCTGGCCTTGCAGGGCGGCCTGGATCACATGCTGGTTTCCGGGGGCATCCACGATGCCCTCCCTGTCGCCCAGGGTGCTCACTACCCAGGCATTGCGCGTGCGGCCATTGAAGCAGGCCGAGACGGCCGGGGCAGACAAGGCGTCCGCTTCAAGGATCTTGCAGCCGGTGGCGGCCAGGGCTGCGTGCTCCGAACCGGGGCGAACGACGGCGCGTACCTTCCAGCCCGCAGCACAGGCAAGCCGGACCAGCTCGAGGCCGACGCCCTGGCGCGCGCCGAAGACGATCAGGGTTTGGGGTGTCATGCGACGACCTCCGTGCTCAGACGTTCGCGCAGCGCC
The DNA here is from genome assembly GCF_002855595.1 of Uliginosibacterium sp. TH139. Classification (NCBI taxonomy): domain Bacteria; kingdom Pseudomonadati; phylum Pseudomonadota; class Betaproteobacteria; order Rhodocyclales; family Zoogloeaceae; genus Uliginosibacterium; species Uliginosibacterium sp. TH139. Next base: position 35,422 of record NZ_PKRR01000007.1, read on the forward strand.
GTGAAGCGTTCGATCTGATCGGCCAGTAGCGCCCGTTTGTCATCACGGCCGACGAAGACCTTGAACATGGCCTCTCCGGCGGCATTGAAGAAATTCACCGAGCAGCTGTCCGCACCCATGAAGGGCCGGCGCACGAAAGCGATGGCGGCGCAGCGGTCCAGCCGCAGATGTCCGCTGACCGGGCTGCCTCCTCCGATGTTGTAGTAGCCGTGAGCGAAGCGCCCTGCGGGCAAAGGCCCCTTGCATTCGAGGATCACGTCCGGGGTGTGCACCAGCACGGTTACCGGGCCCCATGCGGCGATATCCAGAAGCACGGATTCGGCTTCGCTGCCGGGGGCGAAGCTGCGTGTCTCGTCAGGCAGGCATTCAAACACCGTCTGCAGACTGATGCCGTGTTCGATGGCGATGTTTTCCAGGATGCCGGACGGGTCGCTGGCCAGCAGGGCGCGAAGCGTTTCCCGCGCCTTGCCGGAAGTTTCAGGTGACATGTTCATGAGGATGGCCTTGGGGTTTTGAAGCGGGATGGACGGGGCGTGGAATGCCAGGGGGATGCCCGCCTTCCGGCATGTTGCCGGTCGTGGTTTGCGGCCCGTCGATGTAGTTGCCGATCAGCGCAAAAAGCTGGGCGGCGATGTTGTTGTGCCAGTAACGGCCGTGTGCGGTGAGCGCCAGTTGGCTGCCGCGCTGTTCGGTCAGTCCTTGCCCGGACCAGTGTTCAGTGAGCGGTGAAAGCGCCTGGCTGAAGCCGGGCTCGACCAGCTGATCCAGCCCGGCAAGATCCAGCGCGCCGTTCTCCAGTGCTTCCATCACCTTGCCGCAGGCGCGGTGATGGGGAGGCGGTGCAAGCATGGCGCTGATGGCTTTCTGCCCGTTCGCCACGCAGGCTTCGTAGTTGTCCTTGTCGCTTTCCTGCATGAAGCGGTGGCCGGCCAGCATGCCGCCCGCACCGGCGCCGTAAGCCAGGCAGTCCGCGCCGGTTTTGGTCGCGTTGTTGTAGATGTTTCTTTCGCGCGGGGTGCGTCGCCAATGGGCCTGGCTGACCCGGGTCCAGCCGGCTGCTTCGAGCAGCTCTCCCCCTTCGCGGTAGCGGCGGGCGGCAGTCGCGTTGTCTGCGGCCTGTGGCAGGGCGCCTTTGTCGATGGAGAGCGCGAGCGGACTGCCGGCATGGAGGCTGAGGCAGTAAAGATCGACGCCATCAAGCCCGATGTCATGGCACAAGGCGACGTCGCTGCGCCAGATCTCATCGGTCTGCAGCGGCAGACCGTAGATCAGATCGCAGACAACGGTGGCCCGGTCGCGGGCGACCAGATCGGCCAGAAAATTCGTTGCTTCCTCGCGCGCGGCCTTGCGCCCCATGCGGCGGCGCAGGGCAGTGTCGAAGCTCTGGATGCCGATGGAAAAACGGTTGGCGCCGCCTTCGAGGCAGGCTGCGATCTTTTCGTCGTCAAAACCGGCCACCCGGCCCTCGATGGTGATTTCACAATCCGGGGCCAGCGGCAGGTGTTCGTGAAGCGCCTTGAGGATGCGGTTCAGGTCCTGGGCGGAAAGTGCGCTCGGCGTGCCACCGCCGAAGAACACCGCCTGGATCGGCGCGTTGCGGATGCCCTCACGCTGCCCGTCTTGCGCGATCTCTTCGATCAGTCGATCGACATAAGCGCCCATGACTGACTCGCCGGCCTTGTTGCGATAGAAACCGCAGAAAAGGCAATGGTTGGCGCAGAAGGGAATGTGCAGATAAGCCAGGCGCGGCGCCCGGCTGTAGCCCAGCAAGGCAGGGTACACCGATTCCGGCGCGGGAATGGTGCGTACATTGCGATTCATCCAGGGGTGGAGGACGCGCCGCTCGAAAGGAGCGAGCAGGCTGGCGACAGGGAGCGGATAGGCCATGACAGGCTGAGGTTTTGATATGGAATTGAGATTAATTCCTATTCAAAACCTGCGGCAACGGCGGGATTCTTAAGATTCCTTAAGCCCTGCGGATTTCCCGGGTGAGAGGCTTTGTTGTACAAATCGAATCAAGGCAGCAAATCCCCTGACCCCAGACGGATTTATGCCACGCGCACGGTTTGAGGCGTTCCGAGCTGGGTAAAACGGTTGAGCAGCGCCGCGCGAATTTGCAGCTCCGCAACCTGCCTATCAAAGTCACGGGCCATCACGCGCTCGCCGAGCAACTTGAAACAGCGCATTTTGGTTCCGACCAAGCTGCGCCGGTGGTAGCAGCAATGATGCGCACATTCACCTTGACGGGCTTCGACTCACCCAACGGGGTGATCTCATGCTGCTGCAAGGCGCGTAGCAGGCGCACTTGTGAGTCGAGCGGCAAGTCGCCGATCTCGTCCAGAAACAGCGTGCCGCCTTCGGCCTCGCGGAAATGGCCGGCGCGAGCGGAATCCGCCCCGGTGAAGGCACCTTTCTTGTGACCGAAGAGCTCGGAGTTGGCGAGGTCCTTGGGCATGGCGCCGCAATTGACTGGAATGAAGGGTTTGCCTTCACGACTGCTGGCTGCGTGAATTGCTTCGGCAAAAAGTTCTTTGCCTGTGCCGGTTTCGCCGAGGATCAGTACGGGGACTTCGTGAGCGGCAATCTTTTGTGCGAGCTGGATTTGCTCGCGCATGACCGGGCTGCGGTGGATGAGCTTTGAGAACTCGGCCACAACCGGGATTTCTTGGCTAAGCCGCTCGATGCGTTCGCTGCTGCGCTGAAGAAATTCGGGTAGGTATTCGTTGGCTAGGTCGAAAAAGAAATCGACCTACTCCAGCCCCTTTTCCTTTGAGGTCTGGATCAGTTTGGCCGGAAAGCGTGTCTTCGCCAGGATGATCCAGATGGCCGTCATGGCCGGCGTGCCTGGGCTCAGGTGGAAAGTGATCTCGACGTCGTTGTTCGGCAAACGGAGGGCTTTGAGCTCCGCACAGACCTTGCTGTAGATCTCGGCGTAATTCGTCGGGCTGCTGAGATCGACGCCATAAAGATCGGTTTCCGCACAGCCCGTGGTGTTCTCAAGCCAGGCGCAATAAGCCTTGGTGCGTTCGAACTCGTAATTGGAGAGCAGGTGGATCTTGTCGAAAGGGGCGTGTGCCTTGATGGCAGAGGCAACCGGGCCGAGGTCGTCACCCCGCGCACCTTCGGCGCAGTCGTGGTCAGCCTTGCCCACCCATGAGATCAACCAGGATTTTTGCTCATGACGAGATGATAAAGGCCTCGTCAGCGCAATGGATATGCTTGCGCGATCGAAGCTCTGGATGCGTACGTGGTCGATATGTGCTCAGACAGAGCTCCCGGATGTATGAACGCAAGCCTTTTCTGTGAATTCACGAGGGAGGGGCGGCTGACTATTCAAGCAAGCTGAAATGCTTTTGGCCATTGATCGAGCATGCCAAAGAATCGATCCACCTGCACCGCAGCCCATGATGGTCTTTGAGCTTGGAAAGATGGCTGATGAGTGGATGCCAGCTGGTATCATTCCTGCCTGTGAGGCGTGGCCGGAGCTTTCGATGCAGAGGGTGGCTGCGCCTCTATCGAAGCCGATGTAGTTGAGAGGATGCCCGGCGTGCGCCAGGCCTCAAGTGAGGTGAGTGGTGATAATTTTGAGAGCCAAGAGAAAATTTTCTGGGCATGGTTCTTTTCGTGGTATCGGAGCTTGTTTGTTTTGTAACCCATTGGCAAGCAAGGTTTTTATTTGCTCGTTGATGACTGAGTGGGAATAAGGCGCGGCCCATGCCTGCTTTCTCGCGCCTGATGGCTAGGTTTCTGCCCGGCGCGCTGCTCGGGTTTGCGCAACGCCTGCGTTTTCCTCAATTGTTCTTGCTGACATTTGGGTTGTTCCTGTTGGACTTGTTGTTGCCGGATTTCATTCCCTTTCTGGATGAGGTCCTGCTGGGCATGTTGACCCTGATGCTCGCCGTATGGAAGCAGCGCAAGGAGCCTAAATGAGTGAGCGAGACGAAAACTTCATGCGCGAAGCGCTGGCCTTGGCGCGTGAAGCTGGCGCGCTGGACGAGGTGCCTGTTGGTGCGCTCGTGGTGCTGGATGGCCAGATCGTTGGACGGGGCTTCAATCACCCGATTGGTCGGCATGATCCGACCGCGCACGCTGAGGTCATGGCGCTGCGCGATGCGGCGACGAATCTTGGCAATTATCGATTACCCGGATGCGAGTTGTACGTTACGCTGGAACCTTGTGCAATGTGCAGCGGCGCTATTTTTCATGCCCGGATTGCCCGGGTGGTGTATGGCGCGAAGGATCCGAAAACCGGCGTGGCCGGCAGCGTATTTGATCTCTATGCAGAGAATCGCCTTAATCATCACGCGAGCATAGAGGGTGGCGTGCTGGCAGAGGAGTGCGGGCAGATGCTCTCGGCCTTTTTCGCGGCTAAACGCCAGCGCGTGATGACGGCCTGAGGGCAGAGGGCGTGGATCTTCGCGTCAGTATCAAAACCCAAAGTATGACTTTGCATGATGCGGCAGGGGCCACCATCCGCCGCTATGCCATATCGACTGCCGCGCTTGGCGTTGGCGAGAAGGCCGGGAGTTATCAGACTCCACGCGGGCAGCACCTTGTTCGTGCCAAGATTGGTGGAGGGCAGCCGCAAGATGCGGTTTTCAAGGGGCGTCGCCCGACCGGAGAAATCTGGACGCCACAGCTTCATGCTCAATTTCCTGAGCGGGATTGGATCCTGAGCCGAATTCTGTGGCTGTCCGGTACCGAAATTGGCAGCAATCGGTTGGGGGGCGTCGATAGCATGCGCCGCTACATCTACATTCACGGCACACCAGACAGTGAGCCGATGGGCGTGCCCGCCTCGCATGGTTGTATACGCATGCGCAACCGGGATGTTATCGAGCTCTTCGATTTAGTCCCGGTCGGTACGCTAGTGCTGATCGAGGCCTAGTCGATCGAGTAGGGCAGGGGGGCCAGGCTCAGGAGCGGGCCGTCTGGTGCGCCAAGATGTACTTCGCCAGCTTCGAAGGCCGAGATCTGCATCACGGCCAGCAGATCCACGCCTGCAACAGGCGAGGGTTCCAGCGCGACCAGCTTGCCGCATGATTGTGCGCCGAACTCCGGCGCATACAGATCGTTGCCGATGTCCGCATTGTCGGCTGAGGCGAGATGCGCGCGATACATGCGTTTCTTCAGCTTGCCGAGATATTGCGTGCGCGCAACGATTTCCTGCCCGGGGTAGCAGCCCTTCTGGAAGTTCACCCCGCCGAGCAATTCGAAGTTGAGCATCTGGGCCACGAATTCGTCTTGTGTCTTTGATGTTATCAGTGGCAGGCCAGCCTGAATGTCCAGCCAGCGCCAAGCCGCAGTACCGGCTGGTTTGGCGCCGGCGCCGGTCAATGCTTGCCAGAGCTTTTCAACGTTTTGTGCAGGGCAATCAATGATGTAGCGTGATCCGTCGAGGTGGATCACGCGCGCCTCTCCTTGTGATACATCCAGCGCGTTACTGGGTTCAGCAAGCCCCGCCGCCGCAAGTGCGGCGCCGGCTCCCGTGCCTGCCAGCCCCAGCAGGACGCGCTCGCTGCTGGCGTCTGCAAGTTTCACCTTGGCGCGGAGTACGTACATCGACAGCTTCTTCAGGATGCTGGCGTGCAGGTCTGCGGACAGTGCCAGCAGATAGCCATCCGTGCTGTGCCAGGCAATGAAGCTTGCCAGCATGCGGCCTTTGGGGCTGTTCAGGCTGTTGTGCTGAGCACGTCCAGGCGGAAGTTTCTTGACATCATTTGAGCCGAGGTTGTGCAGGAAGCTGGCGGATTCTTCGCCGGTAGCCGAAATCAGGCCAAGGTGGCTCAGTGGCGTGAGAACCGTATCGTTGGCAGCGAGCGCTGTTTCGTCACGAGCGGGGAGAAAGCTTACGTACGCCGCGTCGAAGCTGGCGCCTTGGGTTTGCAGAAATGCTTGCCATTCTGAGGTCATGGTATTTGTCCGGAGGGGGCTGTCTGGGGGTTTCCGTTATTATACGAGGCCGCCGGGCCCGCCCGGCTTCAAGCCCTTCGTATTGTCGATGCTGCGCATTCTTGTCCGTTTCCTGAAGCTGTGTGTATTGCTGAGCGTTCTGCTGCTTGCGACTGGTGCGTGGTTAGGTAGTCAGCCGCTGACCATGCGGAGCAACGCCGTGGATTTCGAGATTGTGCGTGGTGATTCCATGAAGCAAGTTTCGCGCACGGTGGCTGATGCAGGCATTAATGTCTGGCCGCCAGTGCTGACCTGGCTGGCTCGCCTTTCAGGGCACTCCATTCGTATCAAGGCTGGCAGCTATCGTATCGACAAGCCGATTACGGCCTGGGAGCTAGTCCAATTGATGTCGACGGGCGCCAATGCGTACGCAGATGTCACGATTGTCGAGGGTTGGAGTTTTGCCCGCCTGCGCGCCGTGCTCAATACTCACCCTGAGCTGAAGCATGACTCAGCCCAATTAAGCGATGCAGAGCTCATGCACCGGCTCGATCTCGCTGGTAAGACTCCAGAAGGTCTCTTTGCCCCCGACACCTACAGTTTTTCGCGCGGCGCCAGTGACTTCGACTTGCTGCTGCGCGCTCGCCAGAGGATGGATGGGGTGCTGCGGGACGCTTGGGAAAAGCGAGCGGCGGGGTTGCCTTTTAAGATGCCGTACGAGGCCTTGATCCTGGCCTCTGTGGTCGAAAAAGAAACGGGTCGAGCCGCGGACCGGGCTTTGATAGCGTCGGTATTCATCAATCGCTTGCGCATTGGCATGCCCTTGCAGAGTGACCCTACTGTCATCTATGGCATGGGAGCTAGCTTCGATGGCAATCTTCGCCGGCGCGATTTGCAGGCCGATACTCCGTACAACTCCTATACACGCGCCGGCTTGCCACCTACTCCCATAGCATTGCCGGGACAGGCTGCCTTGCAGGCTACCTTGAATCCCGTTCCCAGCAATTATCTTTACTTCGTGGCACGGGGTGATGGCAGCAGCGAGTTCTCACGTACGCTGGATGAACATAACCGCGCTGTGGCGCGCTACCAGAGAGCAGGCAGGAAATCATGACGATGCGTGGCCGTTTCATCACCTTTGAGGGTATTGATGGTGCTGGTAAGAGTACCCAGATTGCAGCCACCATAGACTGGGTGCGTTCGCACGCTTACGAGGTCGTGCAATCGCGAGAGCCTGGTGGTACGCCGCTTGGGGAACAATTGCGCGAACTTCTGCTACACGAATCCATGCATCTCGAAACCGAGGCTTTACTGATGTTTGCGGCGCGTCGCGAGCATTTGGTGCAACTCATCGAGCCAGCTTTGAAGCGAGGGGCTTGGGTTGTATGCGACCGTTTCAGCGACGCGACTTTTGCCTATCAAAGTGGCGGGCGGGGGCTGCCCGCGGAAAAATTTTTGGAGCTGGAGGCGTGGGTGCATCCTGGGCTTCAGCCGGATCTGACTTTCCTGTTTGATCTGCCGCCTGAAATCGCGGCACAGCGTTTGGTCAGTGGTCGGGCGCATGCAGACCGCTTTGAACTCGAGCAAAGAGATTTTTTCGAGCGGGTGCGCAATGCTTATCTCTTGCGCGCAGAGCAAAGTGGCGGGCGGATTGTCGTGATCAATTCAGCGCGTGAGCCAGAGCTTGTTTGTGCGGATGTGCTGGTCCATTTGGAGGAGCGTTTCGCATGAGTCTTGAAGCTTTGCCGGAATGGTTGCAACCCTTGTGGCGTGATCTGCGGGCGCGTGATGGGCGCTTGCCGCATGCCTTGTTGTTTTGTGGTCCATCAGGAAGTGGCAAGCGTTTGTTTGCCGAGCATCTGGCGCGAGCATTGCTGTGTCAGCAGCCGGGTGCTCACGGGAGCGCCTGCGGTCAGTGCCCGGATTGCACCTGGATTGCTTCGGGGAATCATCCAGATTTTTTTACCCTGATTCCAGCGGCTGACGAAGCTCTGGCTGATGATGAAGGGGAGGGTGGTGACGGGGGGAAAAAGGAAAAGGCGAAATCCACCCAGATCGTCATTGACCAGGTGCGCGGTCTTCAGGCTTCGCTTGAAGTGGGGGCGGGCGGGCATGCAGGGGGGCGCCGGATTGTTATTGTCGATCCGGCTGAGGCCATGAATACGGCTGCTGCAAATGCCCTATTGAAGTCGCTCGAAGAGCCGAACGGCTTGGCTATGTATTTGATGCTTAGTCATGCGCCTCGTCGTTTGTTGCCGACTATCCGCAGTCGTTGCCAAGTGATCGACTTTCCGCGTCCGGATACCGCTGAGGCCGTGGGATGGATGAAGCGTGCAGGCATTGTCAATCCAGCGCTGCTCGGGTTTGCCAGTGGTCTGCCATTGGCGGCTAGAGAACTCGCCTCAGGACCGCTGCAGCTCTCTCGCCAGCAACTTGCAGCCGACTTGTCCAATATGCGTGGGCGCGATCCTTTGCGCCTCGCTGCTGACTGGGAAGCGCGCCTGAAGGCCAAAGGGGCTGCCGAGGCTGGCTTCACGATGAGTGTTTTGTTGTCCTGGCTGCAGCGCTGGCTCAGTGATGGGGTGCGGGTGGCTCAGGGTTTGTCGCCTCGTTTTTTTGCCGATCATGCTGCTGAATTGCAGCAATTGGCGCGCGGTAATGGGGATGCATGGCTGCACTGCTATCGGGAGATGAACGCCCATCGTCCGTTGGCGCAACACCCGCTTAATCAACGCTTGTTTCTTGAGGAAATCGCTCTAAATCTGTACCGGCGCTTATTGACCCGCTGAGTCGGGCCCTGGATAGAGCCAGCTCATTTCGGCGGCTTACGCGGCGCTGCGGCTTGACCATCAATGAGGGGGCTTGTTATAAAACCGGTTCTGACAAAGGTTTGCCGCCGGAGTGAGATATCGTACCGGCGATTGATGGAATGACTATCGCAGTTTCAACGCTCAAACATCGAGGGGGTTGTTGTGAACAAATCCGAATTGGTAGAAGTCATCGCGAAGCAGGCAGATATTTCGAAGGCAGCCGCTGGGCGGGCTCTGGATGCCGCCATCGCAGCCATCAAGCAATCCCTGAAGAAGAACAATGATGTCACGCTCGTCGGCTTCGGGACCTTTTCTGTCGGAAAACGCGCTGCTCGAACAGGCCGTAACCCCCGTACTGGCGCTGCGATCAAGATCAAGGCAGCAAAAGTTCCTAAATTTCGCCCTGGCAAAGCATTGAAAGATGCTTTAAACTGATCGGCTTAGTGAGCGCTGGTAGCGCTTCGGTTGGGGGCGCTTAGCTCAGTTGGTAGAGCGCCTCCCTTACAAGGAGGATGTCGGCGGTTCGAGCCCGTCAGCGCCCACCAAGTATCCGGTGCTTGCTGTGTTTCAGGTTTTCGCGGAGTGGTAGTTCAGTCGGTTAGAATACCGGCCTGTCACGCCGGGGGTCGCGGGTTCGAGTCCCGTCCACTCCGCCAGATTCAAGACAAAGGCGAACCACGGTTCGCCTTTGTCATATGTGCCGGTCTTCATCCTGCAACTTCTTACTGGTCGCTCATCAATCATGTTTGACGCCGTTCGTAATAATCCCAAAATTGTCCAGCTCTTTCTGGCGCTGATTACGCTGCCCTTTGCCTTCTTCGGCGTTGATGCCTATTTCCGCAATGGCGGCCCGGGTGCCGATGCGGTCGCAAAGGTGGGCAAGGTGGAAATTTCGAGCTACCAGTTGGATCAAGCTGTGCGTGATCAGGAGAACTCCTTGCGCGAGCAGCTGGGTGGAGCGTTTGACAAGGCCTACGTAGAAAGCCCTGCATTCAAGACAGCAGTTCTTGACCGCCTGATCAACGAGACGGCGCTCAAGGGCAGCATCGCTGATAGCCGTTTGGTGGTCAGCGCGGAAGCCGTGCAGAGCTACATCAAGAGCGAGCGCGAGTTTCAGGAAAACGGCCAGTTCTCCTTCCCCATGTATGAAGCTAGGGTGCGTGCCATGGGTCTAACGCCAGCCGCCTTTGAGCAGCGAGTACGGGAAGGGATGGCGCAGCAACAGCTCATGCTTCCGATTGCATACAGTGCATTTGCGCCTGCGCCCAGTGTGCAGTACTTCCTGGCGCTTGAAGCAGAAGAGCGTAGCGTGGCTGAGCTGGTATTCGATGCTGCGGGTTACGCTAGCAAGGTCAAGTTGACTGATGATGCAGCGCGCAAATACTACGATGCTAACCAGGCGCGCTTCCAGACGCCGGAGCAGGTAAGACTTGAGTACATTCAGCTGAGTCTCGAAAGCATTACGCGTAATCTGAATGTTACTGAGGCGGACGCCCGCAAGTGGTACGACGAAAACCAGAAGGCATTTGAGGGTTCGGAAGAGCGCCGTGCCAGCCATATTCTGGTCCAGGTGCCTGCTGATGCAAAGCCTGAGGTTCGGGCTGCCGCGCGCAAGAAAGCGGAAGACATTCTGGCTCAAGTGAAATCGATGCCGGCCAAGTTTGCTGAGCTTGCCAAGAGTGCTTCAGATGATCCTGGATCTGCCGAAAAGGGTGGCGATCTGGGCTTTTTCGGTCGCGGCGCAATGGTCAAGCCTTTCGAGGATGCTGCCTTTGCTTTGAAGCAGCGTGAGATTTCGGGCCTGGTGGAAACTGAGTTTGGCTATCACATCATCCAGCTGACTGATAGTCGTGGCGGCAAAGCCAAGAGTTATGACGAAGTCAAGGCTGATGCTATGGCCGGGGCGCGTAAGCAGATGGGTAATCAGCGCTTTGCAGAGTTGGCAGACCAGTTCGGGAACATGGTTTACGAGCAGCCGGATGCGTTGAAGCCGGTGGCGGACAAGTTCTCTTTGCCGCTGGTTCAGACCGATTGGCTGGCGCGTGAGGCGTTGCCTCCGCTGCTTCGTAACGCCAAACTTCAGGCGGCTTTGTTTTCGGCTGACTCCCTGCAGAATCGGCGCAATACCGAAGCGGTTGATCTGGGAAATGGGGTGGTCATTTCTGCCCGCATTCTGGATCATAAGCCGGTTGCGACACGTAGTTTTGATGAAGTGAAGTCGCAGGCCGAAGAGTTGGCGCGTGCCGAAGAGGCTTCCAGACTTGCTTTGGCTGACGGCGAGGTTGCCCTCAAGAAACTGCAGGCTGGCGAAGTCGTGTCAGGAGGATGGAAATCAGCAAAGAGCGTAAAGCGTGGAAGCCCCGAGTTGAGCGCCGATTCACGCAAAGCTATTTTTGCGGTTTCGACTGACAAACTTCCGGTCTACGCAGGCAGTGCTCATGGCGATGCCTACTCGGTGTACCGTATCGAGAAGGTGAATAAAGGGGCGGAAGTTGCTCCGGCTGAGTTGGTGGAGGCGCGGCGTCAGTTTGCATTGACTTTGGGTCAGGAAGACTTGCGTGCTTACATTGCCGGTATCCGCAATCGCCAAGGAGTGCAAGTCAAGACGCGTGAAGCAACGAAGGCAGACTGACCAAGTTTTGTTGATGAAAAAGCCCGCGCATAAGCGCGGGCTTTTTCATTTCTGGTGCCTGATGATCAGAGTTCTAAGCGCCTGATGGTGAGTGTGAGGTGCTAAACACCGGTTGCACAAAAATGTACTTGATTTTTTATACAGTACTGTATAAAAATACATTTATGCACAGGAGCCAAACATGAATAGCGAACTTACCCGACGCCAACAGGACATTCTGGATTTTATCCGCGGGAAAATTGTCGAGAGCGGCATTCCTCCTACCCGCGTTGAAATTTCTGCAGCGTTTGGCTTTGCGTCGCCGAATGCTGCTGAGAGCCATTTGCGTGCATTGGCGCAAAAAGGAGCTATCAGGCTGGAGTCGGGCTCTGCACGTGGTATCCGCCTGCTGCAGGATGCGATTGAGCAGGAGCAGGAGAAAGGCTTGCCTCTGATTGGACGTGTCGCAGCAGGCTCGCCCATTCTGGCTCAGGAGCATATCCAGCGTCACTTGCCGGTGGATCCCGGCATGTTCTCCCCAAGAGCTGACTACTTATTGCAGGTGCGCGGACTCTCCATGATCAATGCGGGCATTCTGGAAGGAGATTTACTTGCTGTTCATCGCTGCAGTGAAGCGCGGGATGGTCAGATTGTTGTGGCTCGGGTAGAGGATGACGTGACAGTGAAGCGATTGCAGCGTCGCCCGCACGGCATTGTCGAGTTGATTGCAGAAAACCCGGATTTTCAACCAATCGTGATCAATACCAAGGACCAAGCACTGATCATTGAAGGACTTGCCGTTGGTTTGATTCGCGATGGATTTACGCGTCTTTAAGAGTTTTTGTCCTTTCTGGGTGTTCCATAATTTCAGGAAATCAAGGAGTTGTAGCAAATGAAGTCGTCACACAACTATTCAGTCGTTGCTCACAGTCCTTTGCTTGCACAGGCTCAAGCGTGCAAGCCCATCACTGGGGAGGCTGCATTGGCCGTACGGATGTCAATCAAGCCGATGGCGATTCTTGACGTGGTACGCCGACGTGGCCGCAGCTGGGGCCTCCTCGCGCAATATGAAGAGGGGCGTCTGGGTCTGTCTCGCTGAAATCAAGCTTCTATGCGCAGCCCAAGCGACTGGAGCTGTGCAAAAATTTCCGGGTGTAAGGGGACGCCAGCAAGCAGATTGTGCTTGCGCTCCTGCCAGCCGCGCTCGCCCGGCCATGTAAATGGGCGGGCGGCTTCACCAAGGTAGCTTAGATAGCTGTCCACTCGCACATGCAGGGTTTCAAGCCCTCCAAACGCATCCGGATTCATTGCGATGAAGAGCTTGCAGGAGTTTGGATCGAGGCCGCTGCGATCCTTTTTTACAATTTCATGGCCGAAAGCTCCGCCAGCCAGTGCAGCGGTCATGAGTTCCATTATCAGCGCCAGACCTGCACCTTTATGACCGCCAAACGGTAACACTGCGCCGCTCAGGATCGCTTTCGCGTCCGTGCTGGGCTGTCCATTGGCATCAAGGCCCCACCCCGCTGGCAGCTCCCGCCCCTCTCGTAGCCAAGTTCCGACCTTGCCGACAGCGGCTTGGCTCATCGCTATATCCAGTACAAGAGGCCCCGCTCCGTTGCTGCGTGGCAGCGCTATGGCAAGTGGATTGTTGCCAATAATCTTGCTTGTGGCTCCCCAGGCGGCCATGGTCGGCATGGCATTGGTTGTGCATAAACCGATCATGCCGGCTTGTGCGGCGTGGCAGGCGTAAGCATGAGCACGCCCCCAATGCGTTGTATGCATGGCGAGGCATGCGCCAATGCCGAATTCGCGTGCGCGCTCAACTGCCTGATCCATTGCGCGGATTGAAACGCTGCGGCCGGGGCCATTATCACCATCCATCATGCAAGTAGCAGCGAAGCCAGTTTTCAGGCTGATCTGCGGTTTGGCAGTGGCGCGCCCGTCTTTAAGCGCGGCGAGCAGTCCTGGAAGCATCCGCACACCATGAGAAGGAACTCCATGCAGGTCCGCTTCGATCATTATTGATGCTTCTTCGGCTGCCATGACGGCTTCCATTCCCGCTCGTTCCAAGACATTTGAGATAAGTCTAGCGAGTTGTTGATGATCGATTCGGATTGGCGTGTCCATGGGGGCCTTTCTGGAAAGTCTGAAGTGTAAATCCCCTCCAAAGCTCTTGTTCCTGGGGCTAGTGCCTACGGATTGCCACGCAGGCTCAAGATTTCTCCTTGGCGGACGTTACTCCCTTACAGGCGCCAGTATCAAGACTCCTGTGTTTCTCGGTTTCGGGCCGCTGTAAAGCGGCCCGCTTATGTTCTAGTCGTGAAGTCCGGAGGCAGCTCTGTCATCTTTCTGGCTTCTGAAAGAGGCTCCCGGAGCAAGGTGATGAGAGCCTTTTGCGAGTTGTTGATCCAGAGTGCTGATTCCAAGAGAGGAGGGTGTGTGGATCTAAGGAAGGTTGAGTTGGGTGCCTGTAGGCTTCAGCTACTAGCTATGAATGCCTTGCTCGAGCGTGCATGCGCGGGCTTGAGGGGTGAGGAGGATGACTTGCGTTCGTTGCGACGAATCGCGGAGATGAGTGTTAGTTTGCAGGAAGATTCCGGCAGCGTGCGCAAGGAGGATCTGAGTGAAGTCGAGGCTCTTATTCTTTGTCGTCACGAGGCTGGCTGAGCGATTAGTGGCGTAGTCAGCCTCGTGTAGTCCAGCCTAGATCTTCAGCGCTTCGAGAAGATCTGCTTCGAGCTGAACTGTTTTGGCGCTATTCCCCAGCAAGGGGCCGCTCACCAGAAATGTGTCCTCGGCACGTTCGCCAAGTGTGGCAATTTTTGCTGTGTGGAGATTCACTTCATGTGCGGCCAGGATTCTTGCAATCAGAAATAGCAGACCGGGGCGATCGGCTGCAATGATCGACAGGATGTAGTGCTGCCCGCGTTCATCTGGCTGCAAGGAGACGGAGGGAGCGATCGGGAAGTGCTTGAGTTGGCGTGAAAGACGGCCGCTGGATGGCGCGTCAACCACATCGGTACGCGCTAACTTAGCGGAGAGTTCATGCTCTATTAATGCGATTACATCTCGATAACTGTCTCGCTCATTGGGGTCCATGACGACAAAGCTGTCCAGCGCGTAGCCGTTGCTGGTGGTGTGAATCTTTGCATCCACGATGCTGTAACCCATGCGCGCAAAAAAAGCGCACAACCTGACGAACAGATCCTGTTGGTCGCGGGTATATACCATGACTTGGATGCCGGCTTCGACTTGGCTTGGTCGAGCTTTTACGACAGGCTCTTCACTCCGTGGTCGGTAATACAGCATCCGCGTATGCCAGGCGATCTCGTCAGCGTCGTGGCGCAAGAAGTAGAGTGTGTCGAGCTCTCGCCAGAAGGCGCTTTCCGAGTCTGGACGCAAGCCGAAGAAGCGAAGCTTCTGTCGTACGGCTTCCTGCCGCTCTGAAATACCCATTACTTGATCCGGCTGTTTCCCGCGGAGCAACTGGCGCGATGCCAGAAATAGCGCTTCGAGCAGATTGGCCTTCCAGCCATTCCATACCTTGGGGCTGGTGCCGCGAATGTCGGCGTGGGTCAGGATGTATAGCGCAGCCAGACGGCGTTCCGTTCTGACCAATGCAACAAATTTTCGGATAACGTCCGGGTCTGATAAGTCCTGTTTCTGAGCAATCTGTGACATTGTCAGGTGGTGCTGGACGAGCCAGACCACCAGTTGGTTGTCCTCTTTCGAAAGGCCGTGTTCGCTACAGAAACGGCGCGCGTCGGCCATTCCCAGTGTTGAGTGATCACCGCCACGCCCTTTGGCGATGTCGTGGAAGAGGGCTGCGACGAACAATAGCCAAGGGCGCTCGAATTCACTCGCCAACCGGGTCATCAGAGGATATTCATGAGCATGCTCCTCCATCAGGAAGCGGCGCACGTTACGCAGCACCTGCAGGATGTGCTGATCTACGGTGTAGGCATGGAACAGATCGTGCTGCATCTGGCCAACAATGCGGCCGAAATTAGGCAAGTAGGTGCCCAGGATGCTGTACTGATTCAGACGACGGAACTCATGAGTTTGGCCGCGGGGCTCTTGCAGTAGTTGTAGGAACAAGCCGCGGTTTGTCGAATCACGACGAAAGGCCGGCGTGATTAGTTTGCGGGCGTGCCAGAGGGCGCGTAGAGTCCGAACCGTCATGCCCTTGAGCTCGGCGTGCTGCTCCATCAGTAGAAAGGCTTCGAGGATTGCACTGGGATGACGCTCGAAGAGAGCGTCGTCAACAATGTCTAACTGATCGCCCAGGCTTTGAAAGCGTTCATTGAGGCTATGAGCCTGCCAGGAGGATAGCGGTTGATAGCGAGCGCCTAGGTTTTGCAGCAGGATAGTGTTGAGCTGGGTGATTTTCTTGGCTGCCAGGTAGTAACGCTGCATCATCACTTCTGAAGCGCGGCGCGCCTTGGTCGCCTTGAGGCCGAAGGCTTTGGCCAATGCCTCCTGATGATCGAAGATCAGCCGATCTTCACGGCGATTGGCAATGTAGTGAAGGCGGATACGCACCTGCTGCAGGAGGCGCTCATTCTTGCGTAGTGCATTCACTTCCTCACGCGTGATGAGGCCATGCCGAGCCAGCTCGCTCCAGCGTGTGCCGAGGCCTGACGCAAGCGCTATCCAGATGATGGTCTGAAGATCACGCAAGCCGCCCGGACTCTCCTTGCAGTTGGGTTCGACAGCGTAAGGCGTGTGGTTGAAGCGGTTGTAGCGCTGTTCTTGCTCGGCCCGCTTGGCGTGAAAGAAGCTCTCAGGGTCAAAGCAGCCAGTAGTTCCGGTAACAAAATGCCGATAGAGCGCTTGGCTGCCCGTGAGGCGACGAGATTCGAGTAGATTTGTCTGCACAGTGACGTCGCGGGTGGCTTCTTCAATGCACTCCTCCACGGTGCGCACGCTGTGGCCGATATCCAGACCAAGATCCCAGAGTTGGCCAATGAACTGCTGGATGCGTTCGCTCAGCGCAGGATCTGCGTCTCCTCCGAGTAAGACAAGGATGTCGACGTCAGAGCAAGGATAAAGCTCTCCACGGCCATAGCCGCCCACTGCGACCAGCGTGGCATCGGTTGGCATTCCGGTCACCTGCCAGAGTTCGATCAATATGCCGTCGACCAGCTTTGATCTGCTGTGCAGCATCCTGGTTGGGGTGCCGTGCTGTTCATATTCATTGCGGATCGAGCGCTGGCCTTGCAGTAGGCGGGCGCGCAGCCTTTCGACAATTTCTCGATTCATACGGACGACTCAGTTGCGAGGAATGGACGGGTAGGCCGGTATAATGATCGGCCTGCCTGTAATCCAATCCGGAGCCTTCGGCGCTCCGGCAGAGCTGGTCATAACCTCTACGCCGTCAGCTGTGACCAGGAGAGTGTGCTCCCACTGGGCTGACAGCGAACGATCCTTGGTGATGATTGTCCAGCCATCCGGCAGCTCAGAGATGGCAGCTTTGCCAGCGTTGATCATCGGTTCGATAGTGAAGATCATGCCTTCCAGAAGTTCGGAGCCCGTGCCGGGGCGCCCGTAATGGACGACCTGCGGCTCTTCGTGGAATTTTCGTCCGATTCCGTGGCCGCAAAATTCGCGAACCACCGAAAAACCTGCGCCTTCAGCGTGTTGCTGGATGGCGTGGCCAATGTCGCCCAAGCGTGCTCCAGGGCGTACCTGTGCAATGCCCAGCCACAGACATTCCAGGGTGATTTGGCAGAGCCGCTTCGCAAGAATGCTGCTCTCTCCGCCTACGATGAACATACGGCTGGTATCGCCATGAAAGCCGTCCTTGATGACGGTAATGTCTAAATTGACTATATCCCCTTTTTTCAAGGCTTTCGGGCCGGGCACACCATGGCATACCTGATGATTGATCGAGGTGCAGATCGATTTAGGGTATGGGGAGTAACCGGGAGGCGCGTAATTCAGCGGCGCCGGCACACAACCTTGTACCTTGACCATATAGTCATGACACAGACGATCGAGCTCTTCGGTGCTGACCCCGGGTTGGACGAAGGGCTCGATGTAATCCAGTACTTCGGCGGCGAGACGGCCAGCGACGCGCATGCGTTCTATTTCGTCAGCGCTCTTGATGACAATGCTCATTGTGAACAGCTGTTTCATGATCGGGGGAGTGTCAAGGCTAACCCAGAAGGCAATACCGGGCAAACCTGTGCGCCAGCTTGAATGCGCTGAGTTGCTTGAGGCTACGGGCTTTGCGCTGCTATAATCTTTGGCTAAGTCCAGTTCGGACTTGGCTGGTCGTCCGCAGAGCTTCTCTCGGTGGCCGGAAAATCCACACGTTCGCCGGATCGGGTCTGTCTCTTCGGGGCAGCAAGACTGCGCATTGCGCGGCACGGCGAACGGAGGCTAACCCTGATATTTGGAGTATCAAAATGGCAGTGACCATGCGTCAAATGCTGGAAGCTGGTGTCCACTTCGGCCACCAAACACGCTTCTGGAACCCCAAGATGGCCCCCTTTATTTTTGGCCATCGCAACAAGATTCACATCGTCAACCTCGAAAAGACCCTGGTTAAGTACAACGAAGCCATGGCTTTCGTGAAGAAACTGGCCGCCAACAAGGGTAATGTGATGTTTGTGGGTACCAAGCGCCAGGCTCGCGAAATCCTCGCTGAAGAAGCCCAGCGCGCTGGCATGCCCTACGTTGACGAGCGCTGGCTCGGCGGCATGCTGACCAACTTCAAGACGGTCAAGGGGTCGATCAAGCGTCTGAAGGATATGGAACAGATGTTCGAAGACGGCTCGGTCGAGCGTCTGTCGAAGAAGGAAGCCCTGCTGGCCAAGCGCGAGCTGGAAAAGCTGACCAAGAGCCTCGGCGGTATCAAGGATATGGCTGGCCTGCCGGATGCGATTTTCGTGATCGACGTCGGTTACCACAAGATTGCGATTACTGAAGCCAGGAAGCTGGGCATTCCGGTGATCGGTGTGGTTGATACCAACCACTCGCCGGAAGGTGTGGACTATGTGATCCCGGGTAACGATGACTCGTCCCGCGCTATCCGTCTGTATGCCCAAGGCGTGGCTGATGCTGTGCTGGAAGGCAAGAACAACATGGTGCAGGATATCGTCGCCGCTGCTTCCGACGAATTCGTCGAAGTGCAAGAAGGCGCCGAACAGGCGTAATAAGTCTGCTGCAAGCTCGCTGGTGGTCCGGCTTGTCGGACCGCAAGCGAGCCTGTTGTTTTTGAAGTTAACTTACAGAATTCAGGAGTAAGCATGGCGGCTATTACCGCAAGCATGGTTGCTGAACTGCGCGGCAAGACTGACGCGCCCATGATGGAATGCAAGAAGGCTCTGACCGAAGCTGACGGCGATATGGTTAAGGCCGAAGAAATTCTGCGCGTGAAGCTGGGCAACAAGGCCTCCAAGGCGGCCGCCCGTGTGACAGCCGAAGGCATTGTTGGCACCTATATCTCGGCTGACGGCAAGCTGGCAGCAATCGTTGAAGTGAACTGCGAAACGGACTTCGTTGCCAAGAACGATGATTTCCTGGGCTTTACCAAGTCTGTGGCTGAACTGATTGCAACTCAGAACCCGGCTGATGTGGCTGCTATCTCGGCGCTGCCGCTGGATGGCTCGACCGTTGAAGTCGTGCGTACCGCGCTGGTTGGCAAGATTGGCGAGAACATCAGTATCCGTCGTTTCGAACGCGTCGAAGCCAAGGGCAAGGTGGCTGCGTATATTCACGGTGGCGCCAAGATTGGCGTCCTGGTGGATCTGGTCGGCGGTGAAGATGCTTTGGCGCGTGATATCGCCATGCACATCGCTGCCTCCAAGCCGAAGTCTCTGGATGCTTCTGGTGTCGATGCTGCTGCCATTGACTCCGAACGCCGTGTTGCAATCGAAAAGGCCAAGGAAGCCGGCAAGCCGGAAGCCATGATCGAGAAGATTGCTGAGGGCTCGGTGCAGAAATTCCTCAAGGACGTGACTCTGCTGGGCCAGGTCTTCGTGAAGGCTGAAGATGGCAAGCAGACAATTGAGCAATTGCTGAAGAGCAAGTCTGCTTCGGTTGCTGGCTTCTCCCTGTTCCTGGTGGGTGAAGGCATCGAGAAGAAGGTCAATGACTTTGCTGCTGAAGTGGCTGCTCAAGCAGCTGCCGCCGCTGCTGCACGCTGATCGGAGTACTAAAAATGCCCACTGCCTATAAGCGAATTCTTCTTAAACTTTCCGGCGAAGCCCTGATGGGCGATGATGCTTACGGTATCAACCAGGGTGTGGTGTCCCGCATCGTGGCGGAAGTGGCGGAAGTGGCTCGCCTCGGTGTCGAAGTAGGCATCGTGATTGGCGGTGGCAACATTTTTCGTGGCATGGCTGGCGCGGCTTCCGGTATGGACCGCGCCACTGCCGACTACATGGGTATGATGGCGACCATCATGAATGCCATGGCTCTGGGTGATGCAATGCGTGTGGCCGGCGTGGCTGCCCGTGTTCAATCAGCCCTGAATGTGGAGCAGGTGGTTGAGCCCTATATCCGTAACAAGGCGATCCGTTACCTTGAAGAAGGCAAGATCGTGATTTTTGCGGCGGGTACTGGCAACCCTTTCTTCACCACTGATACGGCTGCTGCTTTGCGTGGCACCGAGATGGAAGCCGAGATTGTGCTCAAGGCAACCAAGGTTGATGGCATCTATACGGCGGACCCGAACAAGGATCCGTTGGCGACTCGTTTCACGAAAATTTCCTTCGATGAAGCTATTTCGCGCAATCTGCAAGTTATGGATGCCACTGCTTTCGCGCTGTGTCGCGATCAAAAGTTACCGATCAAGGTTTTCAGTATTTTCAAGCCTGGTGCGCTGATGCGCGTGGTTATGGGCGAAGACGAAGGTACGCTGGTGCATATTTGAGGGCCTGATGATGATTGCCGAGTTGAAGAAAACCACCGAACAGAAGATGCAAAAGTCCGTTGAGGCCCTGAAGGCCAACCTCGGCAAGGTTCGTACAGGGCGAGCTCATGCCGGCCTGTTGGACCACCTGACGGTTGACTACTACGGTAATCCCACGCCAATCAACCAGGTTGCTAATGTGACCTTGCTGGATGCGCGTACCATCGGCGTGCAGCCGTGGGAAAAGCCCATGATTGCCAAGGTCGAGAAGGCTATTCGCGATTCTGATCTGGGATTGAATCCTTCGACCATGGGGGATGTGGTACGTGTACCGATGCCCATGTTGACCGAAGAGCGCCGCAAGGATCTCATCAAGGTTGTCCGTCACGAAGCTGAAGAATCTCGTATCGCTATCCGTAATCTGCGGCGGGATGCCAACAACGGCCTGAAAGAAGCTGTTAAGGCGAAGGAAATCTCGGAAGACGATGAACGACGCACGCAGGATGACGTGCAAAAACTTACTGACAAGTACATCGCTGAAGCCGACAAGCTGCTCGCTCAGAAAGAGCAAGAGCTAATGCAGATTTGATGCGCGCGCCGTAATTGTCCGGTTCGCCATTTCATGCTCTCTCGTCTCATCAGTTCGACTCGCGGCATTCCTGAGCGTAATGATGTTCCTGCGCACATTGCCATTGTCATGGATGGGAATGGGCGCTGGGCGCGCAAGCGCCTGTTGCCCCGGGTTGCAGGACACAAGCGAGGGCTGGATACCGTGCGCAAGGTTGTCAAGCTTTGCGTCGATCAGGGGGTTTCGCACCTGACATTATTTGCTTTCAGTTCGGAGAACTGGCGCCGTCCGGCTGATGAGGTCTCATTCCTGATGCAGCTCTTCATGCAGGCTCTGCGTGAAGAAGTCAAAAAACTCCACAAGAACAACATTCGCCTGCGCGTGATTGGCGATCTTTCTCGTTTTGATCCTGAACTGATCGAAACCATCCGCTTAGCTGAAGTTCAGACTGGCGGCAATACTGCACTCACCCTCTCCATCGCCGCCAACTACGGTGGACGCTGGGATATTGTGAATGCTGTCAATGCCATGTTGGCCTCCAGCCCCGAGAAGCAGGGGGCATACACGGAAGAAGATCTGGCCCCGCATCTATGTCTGGCCGACGCTCCGGAGCCTGATCTCTATATCCGGACAGGTGGTGAGCAGCGCATCAGCAATTTCCTGCTCTGGCAGCTGGCTTACACCGAGTTTTACTTCACCGATTGTCTGTGGCCAGATTTTGATGAGGCTGCTTTTGCACAGGCGATCGATTCCTATCGCAAGCGTGAGCGTCGATTTGGTCGCACCAGTGAGCAACTGGCCAGCGGCCCCGACAAACAGGACTGAATATGCTGAAGCAGCGCGTCATTACCGCACTGATGCTGGGTGTGGGCATCATTCTGGCCATTTTTTTTCTGCCTGATTGGGCCTGGGGAGCTTTAATCTCTCTGGTTGTGCTGCTTGCTGTGCGTGAGTGGTGCGGGCTTGTCAAGATTGGCGTGCTTGGTCAGCTTGTGATCGCATTGCTAAGCGTGCTGCCGATACTCTATTGCGCCAGCACGCCACGTGAATTGATTGAAGATCTTCCGTTTTTGCTTGCTGCGCTGTATCTCATCAGTGTTTCGTTTTGGCTGTTTTCTGTGCCAACCTTTCTGTATTTTCGTATGGAGCCGGCTGGTTGGTACTGGAAGTACTTCGCTGCAATTCTGATGTTGAGTTCCTGTGGGATGGCAATGCTGGAGCTACGGCGTGCCGATCCTCTGCTGATGGTGGCGGCTATTCTGGTGGTATGCATAGCTGATATTAGTGCCTTCTTTGCTGGCAGGCGTTTTGGCAAACGCAAGCTGGCGCCCGAAATCAGCCCAGGTAAAACTTGGGAAGGTGTGTGTGGAGCGATTGCTGGAGTGCTGGTTTTTTGCTTGCTGCTGTGGTTTTTTGTGCCAGCAATCCGGAATGCACTGAACCTACCGCTCATGTTGATTTTCTCGCTGTTGGCTGTCGCGGTATGTGTAATGGGCGATCTGTATGAATCCTTGCTCAAGCGTGAAGCGGGTGTTAAGGACTCAGGAAGTCTGTTGCCGGGGCATGGTGGAGTGCTGGATAGGATTGATGCAATGCTGGCTTTCATGCCTTGCGCAGGCACACTGCTTTTGTTTATTCAGCTGGCCTGAGGAGTTCTGGCGTGAAGCAGGTTCTGACTGTTTTGGGCGCGACGGGCTCGATAGGCCTCAGCACGCTGGATGTAGTGAGCCGGCATCCGGAGCGCTATGAAGTCTTTGCGCTGAGTGCCCACCGTCAAGTCGCCAAGCTCGCAGAGCTGTGTCTGCAATTTAGCCCTCGCGTTGCTGTTGTGGCCGGTCCTGGTGAGGCGCTTGAGCTGAGGCGTTTGCTGGTTGGCAGAGTGTTGCCGGAAATTCTGTACGGACCAGAGGCTCTTGAGATGATCGCAAGCGCTTCAGACGTCACCACCGTCATGGCGGCGATTGTCGGAGCGGCTGGGTTGGGCTCTTGTCTAGCTGCAGCGCGAAGTGGCAAACGGGTCTTGCTGGCCAATAAGGAAGCTTTGGTCATGGCTGGCGACGTATTCATGAAGGCGTTGCGTCAATCTGGCGCGGTGCTATTGCCTATCGATAGCGAGCACAATGCCGTTTTCCAGTCGCTTCCTGCAGGGTTTGCCTACGGCCTGAAAGGAAGTGGTGTACGCAAACTGGTGCTGACGGCCTCGGGAGGTCCTTTCCGTCAGTTGGAGCCGGCTTTGCTGCGTACAGTGACCCCGGAACAGGCTTGTGCACATCCGAACTGGTCTATGGGACGCAAGATTTCAGTTGATTCCGCCACGATGATGAACAAGGGGCTGGAGGTTATTGAGGCGAGCTGGATTTTCGGTGTCGATGCAGAGCGGATTGATGTGTTGATCCATCCGGAGAGCGTGATCCATTCCATGGTGCAGTACGAAGATGGTTCTGTGATTGCCGAATTGGGTAATCCGGATATGCGCACCCCGATTGCTCACGCACTGGCTTATCCGGAGAGGATCTGCTCGGGCGTCGAGAGTCTGGATCTCACCCGTATTGCTCGTCTTAATTTTGAAGTGCCAGATTTTGGGCGTTTTCCTTGTCTGCGGCTGGCTTATGCAGCACTGAAGGCTGGACGGAGCGCCCCTGCGCTTCTCAATGCGGCGAACGAGGAGGCTGTTTCTGCGTTCCTTGAGCGTCGCCTGCGTTTTGATCAGATTGCCCGCGTGGTTGAGGCTGTGCTGGATTCGGCGGAGGTGGTTGAGCTGAATGATCTTGATGCTGTCCTTGCGGCAGACGCACGGGCTCGCGAGTGCGCGCGTGTGCAGATTCGTTGTCTCGAAACGGTTACAGCATGAGCATCCTGCACTACGCCTTGTCTTTTTTGTTGGCTATCGCCGTCCTCGTGGCTATCCACGAATGCGGCCATTTTCTGGCTGCCCGCTGGTGCGGGGTTAAGGTTTTGCGTTTTTCTCTGGGCTTTGGTCCAGTGATGTTTTCGCGGCGTTTCGGCAAGGATGAGACTGAGTTTGTACTGGCAGCTGTGCCACTTGGAGGCTACGTTCGTATGCTGGATGAGCGCGAGGCTCCGGTTGCGAACGGCGAGTTAGCGCGTGCATTCAACACTCAGTCCGTTGGCAAACGCAGCCTCATCGTGCTAGCGGGGCCGTTAGCGAATTTTCTGCTGGCGGTGCTGGTGTATTCCTGTCTGGCTTGGGCCGGTACCCGCGATCTGCCGGCCCGGCTTGGTGCTGTGCCAGCTGCGACAGTTGCTGCCCAGGCCGGATTGCGTGAAGGCGACGTCGTCCTGCGCGTGGATGGCCGGGATGTGCGTGGCTGGAGTGAGTTGCGTGCACGATTGCTGCAGAACGCGCTGAGTGAAGAAGTGCTTGTGCTCGATGTGCAGCGTGGTGAAGCTGAGCTTACCTCTTTGAACCTGCCGCTTGCTGGCATCGAGATTGACGAGCGCGCAGCCGACCCGATGTTGCAACTGGGGCTCGTGCTGCCGCCTCCACGAATTCCACCAGTGCTTAGCAAGCCCTTGCCGGCCAGTCCTGCCGCACGTGCTGGATTGCTCGCTGGAGATCGCATCCTGGCCGTGAATGCTCAGCACATTGAGATATGGGCTGAGTTCGTTGAGCGGATTGCCTCCTCTGCCGGAAAAGACGTTTTGCTGGAAGTGCAGCGTGGCGAGTCTGTAACGCAATTGACCGTACGACCTGAAGCCCAGGCTGGGAGCACGCGTGGCCGCATCGGCGTTGCGGTGCAGACAGATGGTATTGATCTGCAGCGCGATTCAATCGAGGTGCGCTACGGCCTGTTCGAGGGGGTGTTTCAGGCGATTACTCAGACTTGGAATACGAGCCGTTTTTCGCTTGAGGTAATGGGGCACATCCTGACTGGGCGTGTCTCTTTACGCAACATATCCGGACCGGTGACCATCGCTGACTACGCAGGTCAGAGTGCCAGCGCCGGGCTTGACACTTACCTGCGTTTTCTGGCGATGGTGAGTATCAGCCTTGGTGTGCTGAATCTGCTGCCTGTGCCGATTCTGGATGGGGGACACTTACTGTATTATGTGATCGAGTACATCCGGGGAAAGCCTCTGTCAGCGCGGCTTGAGGAGCTCGGGCAACGGCTGGGGATGATCATCCTTGCACTACTGATGTCACTGGCCTTTTTCAACGATCTCAATCGGGTATTTTTCGGCTGATGTCAAAGACTTTTACTGCAATCCAGATTGGAGTCCTAGCACTCCTGTCTCCGCTTTCCTTTGCCTACTCGCCTTTCGTTGTCAAGGATATCCGCGTTGAAGGGGTTCAGCGTACCGAGGCTGGTACGGTGTTCAACTACTTGCCGATCCGGATCGGCGATTCAGTTAGCGAAGATGCCGTCGCCAAAGCCATCAAGGCTTTGTACGCCACCGGTTTTTACCGTGACGTGCGTATCGAGGTTGAAAAAGATGTGCTGGTCGTCATTGTCGACGAACGAGCAGCAATTGCGCAGATCGCCTTCTCCGGCAACAAGGAGTTTGACGCTAAGGATCTGCTCAAGGGCCTCAAAGAGGTTGGACTTGCTGAGTCACGCACTTTCGACCGTTCCCAGCTGGAAAAGGCCGAGCAGGAAATCAAGCGCCTCTATCTGACCAAGAGCTACTACGGTGCCGAGGTGCGAACCACGGTTTCACCGCTTGAGCGCAATCGTGTGGCCATCAACTTCGAAGTGAAGGAGGGCCAGGTTGCTCGCATCAAGAATATCCGCATCATCGGCGCATCTGCTTTCAAGGAAGACCGGTTGCTTGGCTTGATGAGTCTCGAGGAGTCTGGCGGCATATTCTCCTGGTTTCGCAATGCAAAGTATTCGAAGCAACAGTTGCTTGCGGATATCGAAGAGTTGCGTTCCTGGTACTTGGATCGCGGTTATCTGAATTTTTCGATTGAGTCCACCCAGGTTTCCATTACGCCAGACAAGCAGGATGTCTACGTTTCACTTGCCATCAATGAAGGTGAGTTGTACCGGATCGGTTCCGTGAAGCTGGCTGGCGAGTTGCTTGTGCCGGAAAAAGAGTTGCGCGCGCTGGTGACACTCAAGGCTGGCGATGTTTACTCCCGCGCCAAAGTCAATGACGTAACTCGCGCGATTGCTGACCGTCTGGGGAACGATGGTTATGCATTTGCCAACGTGAATGCGGTACCGGAACTTGATGAAGCCAATCGAACGGTTTCGCTGACCTTGTTCGTGGATCCTGCACGCCGTGCATATGTTAATCGAATCAACGTGGTCGGTAACAACAAGACACGGGAAGAGGTTGTGCGCCGTGAAATGCTTCAGATGGAAAGCGCCTGGTTCGATCGTGCCAGCGTTGATAAATCCAAGCAGCGCATCGATCGCACTGGGTTTTTTCAGGATGTGTCAATCGATACAGTGCCGGTGACCGATGCTGCAGATCAGGTTGATCTAAATGTGAACGTCAAGGAACGTTCAACCGGCTCGCTTTCCCTTGGTCTGGGCTATTCTGCGACGGATAAACTCGGGCTTATGGCGTCGATTTCCCAGAATAACCTGTTCGGTAGCGGGAATGCATTGTCGCTGGCTGTCAATACAGGCAAGGTCAATCGCACTGCGTCGCTGAGTTATGACAATCCGTACTGGACAGTAGACGGTGTCAGTCGCGGTTTCGATATTTATGAGCGCAAGACTGATACTGATTCGCTCTCTGTTGGCCGTTATGCCAGCGACGCTAAGGGGGGAGGGGTTCGTTTTGGCGTTCCAATAGGTCTGGATCAACGTATTCATCTGGGCGTTTCAGTTGATAACACGGTTACAACCGTTTACGACGATAGCCCTCAGCAGTACAAAGACTTTGTCAAGCAGTTCGGCGAGGATAATACGACCTTGGCATGGACTGCAGGTTGGTCCAGCGATAAGCGTGACAGCTATCTCTATCCGATGCGTGGCCTTTACCAGAAGGTCAACATGGAAATTGCTACACCACCTGCAGAGATGCAGTATGTGAAATTCACATATCAGCTAAAGGATTACGTGCCGGTCAGTACTGACTCTTCACTGATGCTGAGTACAGATTTTGGTTATTCAACCGGTTATGGTGGAAAACCGGTCCCGTTTTACAAATACTATTATGCTGGTGGTATTGGAACTATTCGGGGCTACAAGGATAATTCTCTCGGTGCGAAAGTGACCGATGAAAGTGGCAATGAGACGGGCGACACGCTGGGCGGAACCAAGCGTTGGGTGAATACTGCTGAACTCTTTTTCCCAATGCCAGGAGTCAAAGAAAAGGATCGCAGCATGCGTCTGAGCGTTTTCTTTGATGCCGGCGTCCTTTGGGGGGTGAGTGATGCGCATTTTGGGGCTCAAGAGATGCGCTACAGTACCGGCCTTGGTTTTCAATGGATGTCGCCGATTGGGCCGCTCAAATTCAGTCTGGGCTTCCCGATTAAACCGAAGTCTGGTGATGAAACCCAGCGCTTTCAGTTCATGATCGGTGCGGTCAATTAAGCAAAGAGGAGCGAGCAATGCGTGTGCTGGTTGTAGCTTTCTTGTGCGCGGTGCTGGCCCTGCCTGGTATGGCTACGGCACAGATGCGGATCGGATTCGTGAATGCTGAGCGGGTTACGCGAGAGTCTGCTCCGGCACAGCGTGCCTTGAAGCGCTTGGAGCGCGAATTCGATAAACGACAGACCGAGCTGCGTAAGATTGAATCGCAGATGCAGTCCATGCAGGCTGCGCTGGAAAAAAACGCTCCTTCTCTGCCGGATACAGAACGGCGCAGCAAGGAGCGTGAGTTTTCTGATCTCAGCCGTGACTTCCAGCGCAAGGAGCGGGCGTTGAGAGAAGACTACGCACAACGCCAGAACGAAGAGCTTGCCGGGATTCAGGATATGGCCAACCGCGTGATCCAGCAGATCGCGGAGCGCGAGAAGTTTGATCTGATCCTGCAGGAGGCGGTCTATTTCAGCCCGAATATTGATATCACGGAGAAGGTGCTTAAGGCCCTCTCTGACATCAGGTGAGCTGCGTGAATTTTAGTCTGCAAGAAATCGTTGAGTTGCTGGGTGGCGAGCTGCGGGGTGATGCAAGCGTGTCCATTTCTCAGGTCGCGCCACTTGAGCGTGCATCAGTTGGCGAGATCGGATTTGTTGTACATCCTAAATATCGCCAAGCCTTGGTGGGTACCCAAGCTGCTGCAGTGATTTTGCCAGTTTCAATGGCTGAAGAAACTGCCTTGCCGCGTATCCTTGCGGCGGATCCTCATCTTTATTTTGCGCGCGTGGCTCAATTACTGAATCCTGCGAAGGGTCCTTCTGCGGGGATTCACCCGCGCGCGCTCGTTCTCTCCGAGTTGCCCGACTCAGTCAGTGTTGGGGCAATGGCGTATGTCGGAGAGGGCTGCATTGTGGGCGAAAATGTCGTGATTGGCCCCGGCTGTGTTGTCGAGCAAGGCGTTTCGATCGGAGAGGGCAGCACGTTGCGCGCAAATGTAACGGTGTATGCAGATTGTATCGTCGGAAAGAATTGCATTCTGCACGCGGGCTCTGTGGTCGGAAGCGATGGTTTTGGCTACGCTCGGCACAAGGACGGTCGCTGGGAAAAAATTCCTCAGATTGGCCGTGCCGTGCTCGGCGATGGTGTCGAACTCGGCGCAAATGTCACGGTGGATCGCGGCGCGCTGGATGATACGGTTATCGGGAATGGCGTCAAGATCGATAACCTTTGCCACATTGCACACAATTGCGTGATTGGTGACAACACTGCGATGGCGGCACAGGTCGGCATCGCGGGTAGCTCGCGTGTCGGAAGTCGCGTCATGCTGGCGGGGCAGGTCGGTGTTAACGGTCATATTGAGATCGGCAATGACATTCTGATTTCTGGCGCCACGGCAGTGACCAAGGATATCAAGCAGCCCGGGGTTTATACCGCCATGTTCCCCGCTGAGCCGCACAAGGATTGGATGCGCAACGCAGCGCGTTTCAAGCGAATTGAAGCGATGTATGAGCGCATGCGAGACATGGAAAAGAAACTGGAAGAATTGGAGAAGAAGAAGTGAGTGGGATGGATATTCACCAAATCATGAAGTATCTGCCGCATCGTTATCCGTTCCTGCTTGTGGATCGGGTGATCGAAATGACGCTTGGGGAGCGCATTACGGCGATCAAGAACGTGACGATCAATGAGCCGTTCTTCGTTGGACATTTTCCTCATTCGCCCGTCATGCCTGGTGTACTGATTATCGAAGCAATGGCCCAGACAGCAGCGATTCTTTCCTTCAAGTCGCGCGGAGCCATTCCGGATGAGAACACCATCCTGTATTTTGCCGGGATCGACAATGCCCGCTTCAAGCGCCCGGTTCTGCCGGGTGATACGCTGACCTTCGAAGCCAAGCTTGAGCGTGAAATGCGCGGTATCTGGAAGTATTCGGCCATCGCCCGGGTCGGCGATGAAATCGCGGCTCAAGCCGATCTCATGTGCGCCATCAAGCAAATCGCATGATTCACGAAACAGCCATCGTCCATCCCTCTGCGAAGATTGCGGAAGGTGTTGAAATCGGCCCCTATAGCGTTATCGGTGAGCACGTCGAGATCGGTGAGGGAAGTGTTGTCGCCTCGCATGTCGTGATCAAGGGGCACACCCGGATCGGGCGCGAAAACAGGATTTTCCAGTTCGCTTCGCTGGGCGAGATTCCGCAAGACAAAAAGTATGCGGGCGAGCCGACTCGGTTGGAGATCGGCGATCGCAACATGATCCGCGAGTACTGCAACTTCAACATCGGTACCGCCCAGGATGCGGGGGTTACGCGCATCGGGAACGACAACTGGTTCATGGCCAGCGTGCATATCGGACATGATTGCCAGGTCGGTAACAACACGATCATGGCCAATAATGTGACCTTGGGCGGTCATGTGCATGTGGGTGATTTCGCCATTCTTGGTGGTATGGCTGCAGTGCATCAGTTCTGCATTATTGGTGCGCACTGCATGGCTGGCGGTGGTTCTATTATTACGCAGGACATTCCGCCGTTCGTGATCAGTAACGGCAGCCCTTGCACCCCGCATGGCATCAATAGCGAGGGCCTGAAGCGGCGCGGCTATTCGTCCGAGGCGATCATGGCGATCAAACGTGCTTACAAGGCGATTTATCGTCAGAATCTGTCGCTCGAAGAAGCCAAGGCCAGCATCTCTGCTGCGGTGGGTGGGGTACCGGAGCTGCAGTTGCTGCTTGATTTCTTCGCGGTCTCCACGCGCGGCATCATCCGCTGAATCCAGGAGGCAGTATGCGAATCGCCATGGTGGCCGGTGAGGCCTCGGGGGATCTGCTGGCCTCACACCTGATCGCTGCCGTGCGTGAACGTGTGCCTGATGCCGAGTTCGTCGGTATCGGTGGTCCGCGCATGCAGGCGGCCGGTCTGCAGTCTTGGTGGTCGGCTGAAACTCTCGCGGTCATGGGTTTTGTCGACGTGCTCAAGCGTTTGCCTGAGCTTCTGCGCGTTCGGAGCGGTCTGTTGCGGCGCCTTAAGCAGGAGCCACCGGATCTCTTTATCGGAGTCGACGCGCCGGATTTCAACCTTCCGGTTGAACGCAAGCTGCGTCGAGCAGGTGTTCGTACCATGCATTATGTCAGTCCCTCGATTTGGGCTTGGCGTGGTGGCCGGGTGTACAAGATTGGACGGGCTGCGCAGCACGTGTTGTGCCTGTTTCCATTCGAGCCTGAAATCTATGCCAAGCAAGGCATCGCCGCGAGCTTTGTCGGGCATCCTCTGGCCGATGTATTTCCGCTTGAAGATCAGCGACTCAAGGCGCGCGAACTTCTGCAGATTGATGCTGAAGAGCAAGTCCTTGCGATCCTTCCCGGGAGCCGCAATGGTGAGGTTAGCCGCCTAGCTCCGATCTATGTGGAAACCATCAAGCGTTTGGCTGCTGAGCGTCCCGCACTTCGGTTTCTCGTGCCTCTGATTACGCGCAGTACCCGGGATATTTTCGAAAAGGCTCTACATGAGGCCGGTGCGGGTGAGTTGCCTATACGCCTGATGTTTGGGCATGCTCATGATGCGATGGCTGCCTCGGATGTAGTACTCGTGGCAAGTGGGACGGCAACACTGGAAGCTGCTTTGCTGAAACGCCCAATGGTCATCAGTTACAAAGTTGGTAAATGGACTTTCAAGATCGTGCGGGCCATGGGTTATCTTCCCTGGGTGGGTTTGCCCAATATCCTGGCGCGTGAGTTCCTAGTGCCAGAGTTGCTTCAGAACGATGCCACGCCCGAGAAACTTTCCGCTGCGCTTGGTAAGTGGCTGGATGACGCGGCTGCTCGTGCAGCCTTGGCTGGAAAATTCGAACAGATGCATCTGAGCCTGCGTCAGAACAACGCGGATAAAGCCGCTGCAGTAGTGCTCGCTGCCTTGGGGCGTTCATGAGCAATCTACTGATATGTGGCGTGGACGAGGCAGGGCGTGGCCCGCTGTGCGGGAGTGTGGTGGCTGCAGCAGTGATCCTCGATCCGCAGGCTCCGATCGAGGGGCTGGCGGACTCCAAGAAGCTCAGCCCAGGCCAGCGTGACAGGCTGGCGCTGGCAATCAAGGCGCGCGCCCTGAGTTGGGCGGTGGCTGAGGCCAGTGTTGAGGAGATTGACCGTCTTAATATTCTGCACGCCACCATGCTTGCCATGCGGCGTGCTATCGAGGGTTTGTCCCGAGCTCCTGGTTTGGCTTTGATCGATGGTAACCGGGTGCCTCCTGGCCTTGTGATGACAGTACGTGCGATCGTCAAGGGCGATGCACTGGAGCCTGCTATTTCTGCCGCGTCCATCTTGGCCAAGACCCATCGTGATGCACAGCTCGAAGAGTTGGATCGCGTCTATCCGCAGTATGGTTTCGCCGCACACAAGGGCTATCCAACTCCTGCACATCTCGCGGCGCTGAGCCGCCATGGGGTAACCCCGGTGCATCGGCGCAGCTTCGGTCCCGTCGCAAGCTTGCTGGCGCAAGGTAATCTCTTCGGCGACGGAGCATGAAGCACATCTCTTCACGTGACAACGCTCAATTCAAGCGCCTGAAGGGACTTGCCGAAGACGCTCGCAGCCGTCGCGCCGAGGCAGCGACCCTGATAGATGGTGAGCATCTGCTGGAGGCAGCTCTTGAGAGCGACTGGCCCTTGAGTCGTTTGTTGTTGCAGGAGGGTATGGAAAATTCGCCAGTTGTGCGCAGTGCGCTGGCAGCTTTGGGAGAGCGGGGATTGTCTCCGGAAGTGCTGGTGTTGGCTCCAGCGCTCTTCAAAGCATTGAGTCCGGTCGTGACTCCCACCGGTATTCTGGCTGAGATCCCGTTGCATGGGCCGCGACGGGAAACGGATAGCACTGATGATGTGCTGGTACTGGCCGGCGTGCAGGATGCCGGCAATCTCGGCACGCTGCTTCGCACAGCTGCCGCGGCCGGTTGTCGTCAGGCGTGGCTGGACCGGCAATGCGCCCAGGCTTGGTCACCTAAGGCCATGCGCGCGGGGATGGGGGCACAGTTCCGGCTTGTCATTGAAGAGGGCTGCGATCTTGTGCAGCGCTTAGCCAATTGCGGTCGGCAGGTGCTGGCTACGAGTCTGGCGGACGATAGCGTCTCGCTCTACGCACTTGATCTGAGCGTGCCTAGTGTTTGGGTGTTTGGCTCCGAAGGTCAAGGGGTGCCAACAGATTTGCTGGCGCTTGCAAGCAGGAGGGTGACGATCCCTATGCCTGGCATGATCGAATCTCTGAATGTGGGTGCAGCAGCAGCCGTCTGTTTGTTCGAGCAGGTTCGACAGCGTATTTGAGTTGGAGTGCGTTGGCGTTTTGTCTGGATCAAGGCAAACGCATTTGTGATGTGATGCAATGCAGCACCCTCGCAACAACAGGTCGATACGACCGCTCCGGAGCCCGAATCCATGATTGATCGTCCCCTTGTAGAAAAATCCGCCGCCAGCGGGCAACGAAAGATGAGCTTGCTCGAACGCGACCCCGCACGCTATCTGATGCGCGCGGTGCTCGCTGGCATGTATTTGTCCATCGTGGTCTTCGTGTACTGGGCGTTGTCACATAACTTGCATGGATCTCCATTCGGTAAAGTGATCGCTTCCGCTTTCTTCGGCGTGGGTCTTTCGATCATCGTATTTACGAATGCCGAATTGTTCACGAGCAACAACATGTACCTCGCGGTATCGTCCGCAGAGGGGCGTACCACCTGGTTCCAGAGTTCGGTGTTGTGGACGGTCTGTTACGCCGGTAACCTTGTGGGGGCACTGATCGTCGCTGGCTTGCTGTATGGCGCCGGAACCCTGGCAGAACTGCCTGCTGATCACGCTCTTTATGTCGGCGCTGCACACAAGGTGCATCAGGGCGCGCTAGTCATCTTCATCAAAGGCATTCTTGCCAACTGGGTGGTGTGCCTTGCCGTGCGTTTGGCACTGTCGATGAAGGAAGATATAGCCAAGATTTCGATCATGATTCTGGTGGTTTTCATCTTCCTTTATCTGAGCTTTGAGCACTCGATAGCCAACATGGGTACGTTCTCGATGTCGCTCCTCGGCAACGGCAGCATCGATCTTCGTGATGCGCTCTACAACCTAGTCTTCAGCACTGCAGGCAATATCGTTGGTGGCGCAGTCTTTGTTGGTCTTCCTTTCCGTTATCTGAATCCGGAAGAAGCACGTCCGGGTGCCTGATGACAGTGGCGGCGGCTCCTTTTACGGAGCCGTTTGCCCTTTCGTCCCTAAAGTTTCTCCATTCAAGGCCGAAATCTCCTCTATCGCCGCCGTTCCAATGAACAGCAGATGGAGGATTGAAGTGAGCCGAGGCAGTGTGTACGGAATCAGCCGCGTTGATAACGAAGTCAGCCGTACCCACGGCTGGCTCGTCACCGTTCAGCGGCGCGGCCAGATCTTCCGCAAGCATTTCAGCGATGGCGTGCACGGCGGCAAGCAGAAATCCTTTCTGGCAGCCAAGCAGTACCGTGATGAAGTCATCGCAAAACATCCACCCTTCTCGATGCGCGAGTACTCCAACATCGTCAAGAAAAACAATCGTTCTGGTGTTGTTGGTGTATGCCGCTACTGTGCCTCCGAAACCCGCGATCTGCCGGAAGAAAAGCAGCGCTGGTTCTGGGTGGCCTCCTGGCCGCTGCCGGATGGGCGCCGCAAACGGGTGAAGTTCTCCGTCAAGAAGTATGGTGAGGAAGGTGCTTTCAAGATGGCCCTCAAGGCCCGCAAGGACGCGCTCAAATCACTTGATGGCGAGTTTGATCCGGGTGCAGTACGGCGCAAGCCAGCACGGCGCCGCAAGGCAGAGGCCGAGCCGGCAAAGCCAGCGCTTTGAAGCGCACCGTGATCCACAGCCCGCAGCTGCAAGGTCTGCGGGCTTTTACGTTCACCGGCTACACTTGCATCTTTGCTTGGGTACAGCGGCTTTGCGATGAATGATGAACAGCTTCTGCGTTACTCCCGCCACATCTTGCTGCCCGAATTGGGTGTTGAGGGGCAAGAGGCCATCTCGGCAAGCCGGGTGCTGATCGTTGGCGCAGGTGGGTTGGGTTCGCCGGCGTCAATGTATCTTGCCGCTGCTGGAGTGGGAGAGATCGTTCTGTGCGATGGTGATACCGTTGATCTCTCGAATCTGCAACGTCAAATTCTGCATGTAGCCGATTCGATCGGCCAGAACAAGGCTGCCTCGGGCAAAGAGTGCCTGGCTCTTGTGAACCCCCTCACGCAGGTGCGCGCAGTGGAGTCCAGACTCGATGAAATGGCGCTGGCTTCGCTTGTGCAGGATGTTGATCTGGTGCTGGACTGTACCGACAACTTTGCGACCCGCCATGCGATCAACCGCGTCTGTGTCGCCGCCTGCAAGCCGCTGGTGTCCGGTGCCGCGGTGCGTTTTGATGGACAGGTTTCAGTGTTTGATCTGCGTGAGCCAGGCAAGCCTTGCTACCACTGCCTGTTTCCTGAAGGGGAGGATGTGGCCGAAATGCGCTGTGCAGTCACTGGCATCTTTGCTCCGCTGACGGGCATTGTCGGATCCATGCAGGCGGCCGAGGCACTCAAACTGCTGGCTGGCTGTGGTGAGCCTCTAGTGGGGCGGCTGCTGGTGCTAGACGGCCTGGCAATGCGTTGGCGCGAAATGCGTTATGCGCAGGACCCACATTGCACGGTGTGCGGGTCGCCGGCTTGAGGCTTTCGTTCAGGCTGACTGGATGGCGGATACGCCACTCAACTGGCTAATGCCGGCGAATAGCGAATCGAGTTGCTGGCTGATTTTGCTGGCAGCCGTAAGCGCCTCGCCGAACATAATCAATTCGCCAAGTACCATGCGATCGCTGTTGTCTTCCTTATCCTGATTTAGCAGGCTGGTCAGGATTAGAGCATCGGCCAGCTGTCCAAACCCTGAGCTGAGGTTCGTGGTTGCGCTAGCCGCTGCGGGGGCGATGTTTGGGACTTGAGCGTTTCCGCCAACAAACAGGGCGGAATCGAAGGCGGATACTGCGGGAATCATTTTTAGCGCTTTAGTAGTAGTTCTGTTGAGCGAACTCTACTTTTTTCGCTTGCTGTTTTGTAAGAAGTTTTCTTACGGCGTGATCTGTGCCACAGCGTCAGTACATGCGGAAACACAAGTTGTCAGTTGTGCTTGAATTGCCCCTGGATACGCAGATCTGGGCCGATAGGCTCAAGGCTGTTGATGGTGAGTCGAGGAGCCTCAGTCAGCGTAGCGAGCGCCGGCAAGTCGAACATGCCTCGCGAGCCGCTGCCGAGCAGGTTGGGTGCGAGGTAGAGCAGCAAGGCATCAGCTAGGCCGGCAGTGATCAGGGCTCCGTTAAGCTGTGCGCCGGCTTCGGTGATGACCTCATTGATCCCGCGCCGTCCCAGTTCGCGGAGCAGGGCGCTGAGGTCTACTTGATTGTCAGCGCCGGGGAGCTGCAGTACTTCGACCCCCTGGCTTGTGAAATCATCATGGCGTGTTACATCGGCGCAGCAGGTCACAATCAGGGCGCGGCCATCAGCCAGTACGGCTGCATCGGGCGGGCAGCGCAACTGGCTGTCGACGATGATTCGAAGTGGCTGGCGCACAAGTTCGATATCACGCACGGTGAGGCGAGGGGCGTCGGCCAATACCGTACCGATGCCGGTCAGGATGGCGCAAGAGCGTGCTCGCCAGTGTTGGCCATCAAGTCGTGCTTCGGGGCTGGTGATCCATTGACTCACACCATTGGCGAGTGCGGTACGGCCATCCAGTGAGGCGGCTGACTTTATTCGGAGCCAGGGGCGGCCGCGCTCCATGCGGGCGACGAAACCTTCGTTGAGCTGACGGGCCTGGTTTTCGAATAGCCCGCAGCGGGTTTCGATCCCCGCCTCACGCAGGCCTTGCAGCCCGCGTCCGGCGACCAGCGGATTGGGGTCCTGCATGGCGCACACAACATGGCGCACACCACTGTTGATCAGGGCTTGGGCGCAGGGGGGCGTGCGACCGAAGTGCGAGCACGGCTCTAGCGTGACATAGGCCGTTGCGCCATTGGCCAGCGCGCCGGCCTGACGCAGGGCATGAACTTCGGCGTGCGCTTCCCCAGCACGCTCATGCCAGCCTTCGCCGACGATCTTGCCTTCGCGCACGATGACGCAACCCACGCGCGGGTTGGGCATGGTGGTGTAGAGGCCGCGCGCGGCAAGTTCGAGGGCGCGGGCCATGAAACGCTCATCTTCAGGCTGGAACACGGTTAGCTGCGGCTACGTGGGCGGGGTTTCGCGGGGGTAGTGACTTCGCGGATGGCTTCGGAGAACTCCTCCGCATCCTCGAAGTTGCGGTAGACCGATGCAAAGCGGATGTAGGCGACCTTGTCTAGACGCTTCAATTCGCGCATCACCAGTTCTCCCAGTTTTTCGCTGGGAATTTCGCGCTCACC
This sequence comes from Uliginosibacterium sp. TH139, assembly GCF_002855595.1. Taxonomy (NCBI): domain Bacteria; kingdom Pseudomonadati; phylum Pseudomonadota; class Betaproteobacteria; order Rhodocyclales; family Zoogloeaceae; genus Uliginosibacterium; species Uliginosibacterium sp. TH139. The sequence continues at coordinate 72,081 of NZ_PKRR01000007.1, forward strand.
CAAGGAAAGCAGGCGGCCTTCGATGCGATCCAGCGCGGCTTCAACGCTTTCCGCTGTCACCGGGCGCTTGCGCAGCGAGAGCTTCATACTGCCCAGCAGTTTTTCGCGCTCGTACTCCGCACGGCTGCCATTTTTCTTTACCACCTGCGGCATCTTGAGTTCGATGCGCTCATACGTGGTGAAGCGCTTGTCGCATTCGTTGCAGCGACGGCGGCGGCGGATCAGGTCGCCTTCCTCGTTTTCACGGGTGTCGGTGACCTGGGTCGATGGGGTGCCGCAAAACGGACATTTCATTGTGCGTGCTCGTGCTGTGAAGGGCCTGCCAAATGAAAACGCGACCGGTCTGTACGGGAGAAATCCGTTCCAGAATCCGGTCGCATCAGGTTTTGCACCGTATGTATTGAAGCGGCTTACGCGCCGTACACCGGGAACTTCTTGCACAGCACCGAGACTTCATTGCGTACGCGCTCGGCGACCGCTTCGTCGTTCGGCGCATCAAGCACGTCAGCCACCAGATGGGCAACGCGTTCGGCTTCGATCTCCGTGAAGCCGCGGGTCGTCATGGCCGGGCTACCGATACGGATGCCGCTGGTGACGAAGGGTTTTTCCGGATCATTCGGGATGCCGTTCTTGTTGACCGTGATGTGGGCACGGCCCAGCGCAGCCTCGGCTTCCTTACCGGTGATCTTCTTGCTGCGCAGATCAACCAGGAAAAGATGGCTTTCGGTGCGGCCGGAAACGATGCGCAGGCCACGTTCTTCACCCAGCACGCGGGCCATGACGCGAGCGTTCATGACTACTTGTTCCTGATACTTCTTGAACTCGGGCGTAGCAGCTTCCTTAAATGCGACGGCCTTGGCGGCGATCACATGCATCAGCGGGCCGCCTTGTAGGCCTGGGAAGATCGCGGAGTTGATGGCCTTCTCGTGCTCGGCCTTCATCAGGATCACGCCACCGCGCGGGCCGCGCAGAGTTTTGTGGGTGGTAGAAGTGACGACGTCGGCGTGCGGCACCGGGTTCGGGTAGTAACCCGCGGCGATCAGGCCAGCGTAGTGCGCCATGTCCACCCAGAAAATCGCACCGATTTCCTTGGCAATTTTGGCGAAACGCTCGAAATCGATACGCAAGGCGTAAGCGGAAGCACCGGCAACGATGATTTTCGGCTTGTGCTCGCGGGCCAGGGCTTCCATCTTGTCGTAGTCGATTTCTTCCTTGGCATCCAGACCATAGGCGACGACGTTAAACCACTTGCCGGACATGTTTAGCGGCATGCCGTGGGTCAGGTGGCCGCCTTCAGCGAGGCTCATCCCCATGATGGTGTCGCCAGGTTTGGCGAAGGCCATCAGCACGGCCTGGTTGGCCTGCGAGCCGGAGTTCGGCTGCACGTTCGCGCAGTCGGCGCCGAACAGCGCCTTGAGGCGGTCAATGGCAATCTGCTCGGCCACGTCCACGTACTCGCAGCCGCCGTAGTAACGCTTGCCGGGATAGCCCTCGGCGTACTTGTTGGTCAGTTGCGAGCCCTGCGCTTCCATGACCGCACAGCTCACGTAGTTTTCGGAGGCGATCAGCTCGATGTGATCTTCCTGACGCTGGTTTTCATCGGAAATGGATGCAAACAGCTCGGGATCGATTTTGGCAAGGGAGTCTTTTCTGGAGAACATGGTGTCAGGCCATAAAGCGGAGGGGGATAAAGGCGAATGATAACCCGGCATGGCTGCCCGGGCGAGAGGCAAGGGCTTGTTCAGGCAGAGATTTCGTCGCAGTTCGTCTGCAGGTGGCTGCGCTCGTCCCAGCTCAGCAGAGCCCAGTTGCCAGCTTCATAGCTGATCCAGTTCAGCGTGGCGTTGCTTAGTGGGAAATCCCGCGGCTCCTCCAGCGGCTTGCCGGTGACCAGCCGGTACATGATGTCCATACAGCCACCGTGGCTCACGACGAGCAGATCTTCTCCCGGGTGACGCAGGGCAAGTTCTAGCAAGACAGAGCTGATTCGCTCGGCAAAGGCTGCCAGGGATTCGCCGTTGTCAGGCGGAACGGTTGTGGGCTCTCGCATTCGGATTCGGGGGTAGAGGCCCGGATAGCGTACTTCTGCTTCCGTACGCGTGAGGCCTTGCAAGGCTCCGAAGTGACGCTCGCGAAAGCGCGGCTCGAGTCTGGCCTCAGTACCATGCAGCGCTGCTATGGTGGCTGCAGTGACGGCAGCGCGCTGCAGGTCGGAGCAATAAATGGCGGCGAAGCGTTGTGACGATAGGGCTTGTGCGGCAGCAATTGCTTGCGTCAGTCCTCGTGCGTTCAGTGGAATATCCTCATGGCCTTGCAGGCGCTGCTCGGCATTCCAGGCGGTTTCGCCGTGGCGGACCAGACAGATTCGGGTGGGTGGCATTTGTTACATTATTTGAAAAAGTCTGAGGATTCTACCTTCCGCCCCGCCTACGTCGTCTCCCTATTGCCTTCGATGGGTCACCAGCAAAGACTCCACGGCCATGACTGCCCTTGATCCGCAACTGAGCGTGGCGGTGGAAGCCTGTCTAGGCAAGGCCCTGCATCTGGCTCGAAGCGTACTTTGCCGGCTGGCCCTTGCCGGGCGTGTTCCTAGAGCTTGAGCGCTGCGGAGCGTCTGGCACTGCGACGCTTCTTTGATTCTGTCTGCTATCGGCATACCTGGGATGAGACGCCTTCCGTGCCGGCGGATGGAAAAGTCGGACGCATTGATCGCTGGGCGGACGCTGAGGACGCTGCCCTGGTGCTGCTCTGCACGATTGGGTATGCCCTGACAGGCGTGTTGCTCGCGGATTACACACAGCAGATCGAGGGCTATCGTGAAGTGATGCGAGCGATCTTTCCAGGGTGCAGAGTTAATGCACTACTGGTGCTCTCAGAGTCCGGAGCGATCAAGTTCGAGCAAGCTTGAGCTGTTGTGGAGGTCCCTATGTTGCTGAGTGATGTACTGGCCATCAAGGGCAAGACGCTCTACACGATCTCGCCGCAGAAAACTCTGGCCGATGCGCTGGCCTTGATGAGCGAGCAGGATGTCGGTTCGCTGGTGGTGATTGAGTGTGGCGCCTTGGTTGGCATCCTTACTTTCCGCGAGGCGCTGGCGGCGATCAACGCTGCTGGGGCACTCTGGCAGGGCGTTTTAGTCGCCGACGCGATGCTGCGTGATCCGGCTGTGGGGGATCCGCGCATGGATCTGTACGAATTGCGCACCCATTTGGTGGATTACCATCAGCGCTATCTGCCTGTAGTGGAGTCTGGCGTGCTGCAGGGGCTGGTGTCTTTTCACGATGTGGCGCGAGCAGTATTGGAGGCGCAAGGCTTCGAGAGCCTGATCCTGCGCAATTTCGTCCGCAACTGGCCTGATGAGGTTTTGCCGATCGGTAAGCCCAGCATGCACTGCTCTGATCGTTGACAGCCTCGTTCAACGCGCTCTGGGGTATGCTTCGGGCCCGCGCAAAGGCCCCCAAAGCCTTGCTGCGCCGCAATATCAGCAAGGAAAGCCGATGGAGAAAATCTGGCTGAAGAGCTATCCGGCCGGGGTGCCCGCCGAGATCGATCTGACTGAATACAGCTCACTGGCGGATTTCTTCGCCCGTGGTGTGTCAAGGTGGGGGGATAAAGTCGCCTTCATCAACATGGGTGCCGAGCTGACTTATCGTCAGGTCGATGCGCTGTCTGCACGCTTCGCAGCATACCTGCAGGGCGTATTGGGGTTGCCCAAGGGCGCACGCATCGCTTTGATGATGCCCAATCTGTTGCAATACCCTGTATGCATGTTCGGTGCGTTGCGTGCAGGCTATACGGTGGTCAATTGCAATCCGCTCTACACCCCGCGTGAACTGGAACATCAGCTCAAGGATTCCGGCGCTGAGGCCATCGTGGTTCTGGAGAATTTCGCCCATACGCTGCAGAGCGTGATTGCGAACACCGATGTCCGGCATGTGGTGGTCACCAGTCTTGGCGAGATGCTGGGCATGCTCAAGGGCTCGCTGGTTGACTTCGTTGTGCGCCGGGTGAAAAAAATGGTGCCGCACTGGCAGTTGCCTGGGGCTCGCCGCTTCAGCGAGAGCCTGCGTCTGGGCGCACGGCAGACTCTGCGCCCGGTAGAGGTGACACGTGAGGACATCGCCTTCCTGCAGTACACCGGCGGTACGACTGGCGTTTCCAAAGGCGCGATGCTGACCCATGGCAATATTCTTGCCAATCTCCTGCAGGCCCATGTGTGGGTCGGGTCCCGGCTTCGCTGGGGGGGCGAGCTGATCGTGACTGCTTTGCCGCTGTACCACATCTTTTCGCTGACCGTGAATTGCTTCGTGTTCTTCATGATCGGTTCGCGTAATCTCCTGATTACCAATCCGCGTGACATGGGCGGCTTCATCAAGGAACTCGGGAAATATCCCTGGTCGGTGATTTCGGGGGTCAACACCCTGTTCAATGCGTTGATGAACCATCCAAAGTTTCCGACCCTGGATTTCTCCAATCTGCGGATGTCGCTCTCCGGAGGCATGTCGCTGCAGAAGACTGTTGCCGAGCGCTGGCGCGCACTGACTGGAAGTACTCTGATTGAAGCCTACGGTCTGACTGAGGCCTCACCCGGCGTGTGCTGTTGCCCGATCGACCAGACTGAATACAACGGCTCGATCGGCCAGCCCGTACCCTCTACCGATATCTCTCTGCGTGACGAGAATGATTGCGAAGTCGCACTTGGCCAGCCCGGTGAGTTGTGCGTGAAGGGTCCGCAGGTCATGCGCGGTTACTGGAATGCGCCGGCCGATACGGCACAGGTCATGACCCGTGACGGTTATCTGCGTACTGGTGATGTAGCGCTGATTGACGAACAGGGCTTCGTGCGCATCGTTGATCGCAAGAAGGACACGATCCTCGTTTCCGGTTTCAACGTCTATCCGAACGAAGTGGAGGATATTGTCTCAACGCATCCGGGCGTGGCGGAGGTGGCTGCGATTGGCGTGCCCAGCGAATTTTCAGGCGAAGCGGTTAAGGTCTTCGTAGTGCGCAAGCAGCCCGGGCTGACGGAAAAGGAGCTGATTGCCCATTGCAAGCAATACCTGACTGGCTACAAGGTGCCGCATCTGGTCGAGTTTCGTGACGGATTACCCAAGACCAACGTCGGCAAAATCATGCGCAGATGCTTGCGGGATGAAGAAATTCTGAAGGCCAGAACCCTTGCTGCCAGGACGATATGAAGTATTGCCTGCCATGAAGCCTGCTGTTTCCTGAGGGTTATTCCGGGCGCTTCGGACACTTGTGTGTTGTCGTCCCCTGTGCTTCAATTGGATGGCGTTTCTCACTTCGGTTTGGCAATTCTCGTGAACTCCGTTTTCTGCTCCGTCCTGCGCTCTGCCCCTGCCGCTTTTGTGGCAGTCGTAGTCGTACGCGTAGTAGTAGGCGTAGGCGGCAACGCGCCGTAACGGGGACGAGTCAGACTCAAGAGATTCAACCCCGCCGGCGCGAGCCGGGCGGGGTTTTTTTATGCCCATCCACGGCGTGTCGGCACTACAGACCAACCAGAACCAGGAGTACACCATGCAGTTGAACGGGGCACAGCTGATCGTCAGGCTGCTCGAGCAGCAAGGCATTACCCGGATTGCCGGCATTCCCGGCGGTGCCGCCTTGCCGCTCTACGACGCACTTTCACAGAGTACGAAAATTCATCACGTTTTGGCGCGTCATGAGCAAGGGGCTGGTTTCATGGCTCAGGGCATGGCGCGTGTGTCTGGCAAGGCGGCCGTTTGCATCGCCTCCAGTGGTCCGGGCGCCACCAATCTGGTCACCGCTATTGCTGATGCCAAGCTCGATTCGATTCCGCTTGTGTGCATCACCGGCCAGGTGCCGAGCAGCATGATCGGCACAGATGCCTTTCAGGAGGTAGATACCTATGGCATTTCGATCCCGATCACCAAACACAATTGGCTGGTACGCGATGTGTGGGATTTGCTTGAGGTGATTCCAGACGCTTTCCGCCTTGCGGAGTCGGGGCGCCCGGGACCGGTGTGGGTGGATGTGCCGAAGGATGTGCTCACTGCCGTGATCGAACTCGAAGCCTTGCCGGAGCCGGCTCGCCGTGATCCCCTGCCGCTCGTGGAGGCTGCCTTGGTGGAGCGCGCGGCTGGCTTGATCAATGCGGCCCGCACGCCGGTGCTTTATCTGGGGGGCGGGGTGATTGCGGCCGAGGCCTGCACGGCTGCCGTGGCACTCGCCGAGCGTGCTGGCCTGCCGACCACCATGACCCTGATGGGGCTTGGCGCTATGCCAGTCGATCACGAGCTCTCTTTGGGCATGCTGGGCATGCACGGTGCGCGCTATACCAACTATGCGCTCGAAGAGGCCGATCTGCTGATCGTGCTGGGGGCTCGTTTCGATGATCGGGCCATAGGAAACGCCGAAAAATTCTGTCCTAATGCCGGAATTATCCATATTGATATCGATCCGGCCGAGCTTGGCAAGATCAAGCGTCCGAACGTGGCGATTCATGGTGATGTGGCCAGGGTACTGGAGCAGTTGTCTACCAAGGTTCTGAGCAACCCGCGCCGCGAATGGGTGGCGCGCGTGAATGAACTCAAGCGCGCACATCCACTGGCCTTGCCGGGTGTAGAAGATCCTCGCAGCCATTACGGGCTGGTGCGAGCTGTGGCGGATCTGCTTGATGACGAAGCGGTGATTGCGACTGATGTGGGACAACATCAGATGTGGGTGGCGCAGGCCTATCCCTTCCGCCGTGCGCGTCAGTGGCTTACTTCGGGGGGGCTTGGCACCATGGGTTTCGGGATGCCGGCAGCTATCGGTGCGGCGCTGGAGCAGCCAGAGCGAACGGTGGTGTGTTTTTCAGGCGATGGCAGCCTGAAGATGAACATCCAGGAGATGGATACCGCAGTTGAAGAGTGGGCGAACATCAAAGTTGTGCTGATGAACAACCAGTCGCTCGGCCTCGTGCACCAGCAGCAAGATCTGTTCTACGGGAAACGCATCTTCTCTGCAGACTATCGTCGCCATACCAATTTTCAGAAAATTGCCGAGGGCTTTGGCATGCAGGTCTTCGATCTGGATCAGACCGAAGATCCGCGTGCTTTGCTCGCCCAAGCGTTGAAAACGCCGGGGCCTTGTCTGATTCATTGCTCGATCGACGTGAATCAGAAGGTATTCCCGATGGTGCCTCCGGGCGCAGCCAATACCGAAATGATTGGAGGCTGAGATGAATGCAGAAGTGATTGGGCAAGTGCACAAGGTGGTTCTGGAGCTGACGGTGAAGAACCATGCGGGCGTGATGTCTCACGTCTGTGGTCTGTTTGCCAGACGCGCCTTTAACGTGGAAGGCATTCTGTGCATGCCCGTGGGAGATGGGGCGGAGAGCCGCATTTGGCTGCTGGTGTATGACGATGCGCGTCTGCCGCAGATGATTGCTCAACTCGAGAAGCTTGAGGACGTGATCCGCGTCGAGCGCCATGCAGCGAATCGTCGCGTATTCGAGCGTCTGGAAGAGTTTTTCCTCTGATCGGCACCCGCGTTCAGATTGCGTGGGGGTAATCCCCCGCGCAATCGCGCACCCAGAGTTTCATGCTGCCTTCGCCCGGGGCCGCGAAGGTCCAGTAAATACTCTCGTGGTTCCAGGTAGGGGGGACGCTGTACGCTTCGCGACAAGCTATTTCCACATCGGTCGCTGGAGCTCCGACCATGTGACGCAAGCGTTGCTCCAGATCTGCTGAGCGGCGTTGCGAGTTTTCCAGCAAGTCGCTGTAGTACCACTCCCAAGGGCTGCCATCCTGCATTACCCGGGTCGGATTCTGCTCTCCAAACGGGCCATTCGGATCGAAATGGTTGGTCTGTACCAGCAGTCCATCTTTGGCAAGGCGCACGTTATAGCGGCCGTCGCGGGCTATTTCGATGACGGCGGCTGCGTCCGACTTGTCACTGCACAGGGTGATGAATACCGGGGCCGAGAGTTTGGTGCGGGTGATCAGTTCGACCGCAGCCTCAAGCGTATCGATACTCGGGTCTTCAACCAGCAGGCGCAGCAGGAAGAGCGGATCGATGCCGCGTCCGATCGGCGTGAGGCTCTTTGGGTTCGGAGCGAAGTTGATGCTGCCCGCGAGTCCCTTGCGACAAAAGGTCAGAACCCCGACCATGCCCTGTACGCCAGCGGTATGCGTGACACCTCCGGCCGTATTCACATACTCGTAAGCGCGCACTGCCGGAGCCATGACATTCAGGTTTCCCCAGTCCAGGCTGCGCATCAGGCGCCAGCCTTCTGCTGTGCGGACGCAGGTGCTGGAGCAACCGGGCTTGACGAAATTCGAAGCGAGGTGAGCAAAGGTGTATTGACGCTGCATGATCGCCATTTCGGCACGGCTCATCACGCCGACTTCGTCTGCCAGAAAGTCACTGTCGGCGAGAAAGCTGCCTACCTTGCGATACACCGTGTGATACAGCCCCCAAGCAAGCCAGCGTTGTACCGGGAAGCCAAAGTAAGTGCCGCGTAGTGCTTCGCACATGGCGCGAAAGGCCTGCCAGTCGGCCTCGGATGCCCGCAGTGCCCCCCAGCGTTCAGCCGGGGTGGCAGCGTCGTGCGCAATACGCAGGGCAGGGCGAGTGTCTTCGAGCATCATGGGGCGAATCTCCAACGATCATGCAAATGGCGTGTCGCCCGGATTGTGCCCTGAAAAGCCTGGCTCAGGGCTTGGCGGCAAGAGGTCTTATGTAGGGAGACAACTCGGGCGCTGTGCGCCCCATGGCTTCAACCACCATACGGCCGAGCACATACGAGCCCTGCTGGTTGAAGTGGGTTTTGTCCGGCACCGTCGTGCCATTGGGGCCGGCCTTGGTCGGGCCTAGTTTGTGGGCTTCGATCTCTCCCAGTTGCTCGAAGTAGCGCTGGCTGATCTCGTGTAGATCGATCAGGGGCACATTCATCTCGGCGGCTACTTTTTTCATGGCAGCGACATGGCCCGGCAGGTCATCTACGATCTTGCCGTCGGCCTGGAAGTAGCGGCGCGCGATCGGAGTGACCAGAACGGGCTTGATGCCGGTGGCCCTGGCCTCTTCGATGTAGCGACGCAGATTGGCGGGGTACTCGGTAGCAAGATCGGTTTCACGATCGCCGTGAGAGGCGCTCTGCACATCGTTGTGGCCAAACTGAATCAGCATCCAGTCCGGCTTCGGAAATTGTGCCGTTGCCCACAGGCCATCCCGGCGATAGGTCTTGGTGCTGGCACCCCCTTTGGCGCGGTTTACACAATCAACATTGACGAGGTTGGCGCAGAAGCCTGTGCCATAGCCCTGCTTTTCGGTCTGGGTGGAATCGCCTACGAGAGTGATGCGAATCTTTGGGCTGGCAGCTGGGTCTGCCGGGAGCTTGGCGCAGGCCACAAGGCCTAGCAGCGCCAGAATGCCGGTGAAGCGGAGCAGGGAAGGCATGGTGTGACTCGACGGTTGGATGGATTGGCAAGCCTAGCTCAGTGTGGGGCAGCAGGGCTGATCGCTATTGCTGAGTTGTGCGCCGATTTTCAGAATGGCAGGCCGGCTTGCTCGCCCGGCTGCGGGCCCGTTGAGTTCTGCTGTGATCGGCTTTCCAGTTGGCTGACCCGCACACCTAGCAGGCGCAGGCGCTTTCCAAGCTCGACGCGCTTGAGGCATTCACCGGCAGCACGGCGGATCATGCCGGCGTCTGCGGTGGCCTCGGGCAAACGCAGATCCCGCGTAACTGTTGAGAAGTCTTCGTAGCGCAGTTTGATTCCAATGGTGCGTCCGAGCACGCCTTTGCGTTCCAGATCACCCGCCACGCGCTGGCACAGGCTGGTGAAAATTTCGGAGAGCTGGTTGCGATCGGCTCGAGCGTGCAGATCACGTTCGAAGGTGGTTTCGCGGCTGACTGACTTGGGTTCGGAATAGGTCACCACCGGGCGTTGATCGCGGCCGTGGGCTGCATCATGGAGCCAGCCCCCGTAGTTGCTGCCGAAGTGCTCTTGCAGCCACCGCGGAGAGCAGGCTGCCAGTTCGCCGATGTTGTGAATGCCCAGGGTGGCCAATTTCTCCTCGGCTTTGGGGCCGATTCCGTTGACCTTGCGCACTGGCAGAGGCCAGATCCGAGCGGGAATCTCGTCCATCTCCAGCACGGTAAGACCGTCCGGTTTCTCGAGGTCGGAACAGATCTTGGCAAGCAGCTTGTTGGGGCTGATGCCGATGGAACAGGAGAGGCCTGTTGCTGCGCGCACCGCATCCTTGAGGCTTTGGCCGAGCGCGCGTGTTTCTCCTGGTAGCTCGGTGAGGTCAAGGTAGATCTCGTCGATACCGCGGTCTTCCATGAGTGGTGCGATTGCGCGTACTGCGGCTTTGAACAGGCGCGAGTAGTGACGATAAGCTTCGAAATCTACCGGCAACAGTACGGCATTGGGAGCGAGTCGAGCCGCCTTCATGATGCCCATTGCAGAGCCAACTCCCAGCGCACGGGCTTCGTAGGTCGCAGTGGTAATCACGCCGCGACCAACGTAATCGCGCAGCCGGGCGTAATGCCAATTGCCATCCGCCGTTTGCCGTGGTGCATCCACGCTGCGCCCCCCGATAACGACGGGTTGGCCACGCAACTGCGGATAACGCAACAGTTCGACAGAGGCATAAAAGGCATCCATGTCGAGGTGGGCGATGCGACGGCGGGGCATATGCACAGGCAGGAAGTTTAGAGGCCGCTGCGCAACGCACCACGGATTTCAGGATGGCGAAAGTGGTAGCCCGTTTCTATCAGGCGGTCCGGTAATACGCGCTGACCACCCAGCAAGAGATAGGCTCGCTGACCAAGCAGAAGTTTCAGAACGAAAGCCGGTGCTGGTAAGAGCGTCGGACGCTGCAGCATCGCACCCAGTTCCGCTGTGAAGTCAGCATTGCGCAGCGCCTGTGGGGCGGTGAGGTTGTAGGGCCCACGCGCTGATGTTGTGTCGAGCAGGTGAAGTACTGCGCCAACCCAGTCTTCGATCTGGATCCAGCTCATCCACTGCTGACCGCCTCCCAAGCGCCCACCGAGTCCCAGGCTGAACGGCAAGCGCAGGCGAGCCAGTAGTCCCCCGTGAGGTGTCAGTACAAGCCCGGTGCGCAAGAGGCATACACGGGTGCCGGCCGATTCGGCGGCGAGGGCGGCTGTTTCCCAGGCGGCGCACAGGCGGGCGCCAAAGTCCTGGGCGCCAGGATTGCTGTAGATGGCATCGGAGCAGGTGGCGTCGCCACAATCACCGTAATAACCGATTGCTGAACCCGACAGCAGTACGCCGGGTTTGTGTCGCGCGCGCTCAATGGCCGCTACGAGTTGCTGCGTGAGGCCGACCCGGCTGCGCCACAGGGTCTGTTTGCGGGCTTCACTCCAGGGGCGGTCGATGATGGGTGCGCCAGCGAGATTGATGATGGCATCGAAGTGCATTTCGGGCCACCATTCATCCAGGCTGCGCAGCGCTCGCACGCCTTCGCCGCAGAGGCTGGGAACCTTTTCTGGGCGGCGACTGAGGACTGTGAGGCGATGCCCATTGGCAAGCAGTGCACTGCACAAGGCGCGGCCAAGCAGGCCAGTGCCGCCGGTGATCAGGATGTCCATGATTCAGTCTCTCGCGCTGCTGGAGTTCCCGGATTGAACCAGAAAGCGCAGCCGCCTGCACGCCGGCGGCGCTTTATCGCCGATAGCGCAGGATTCGCCCCTTGTACCGGCTGCCATCGGGATGGATGCAGTCGGCGCGGGTGTCGCTGAAAGCAAAGCCCAGTGTGCTCATATGCCGATTGAAGTGCGGACGGTTGCCCCGGTCCGGATCAACGATCAGCACCTCGGCTTGAGCGTAGGCATGACGTTCAATGAAGGCTGGCAGCACGCCGGCTTCGTCGCGCTCATAGAGCACGTCACTGCCGATGATCAGGCCGAAGCGTCCCAGTTCGGTGCAGTCGTCCTGCCAGCCCGTGCGCACGAAGGGCAGAGCGCTCATTGCGTTGAGACGCAGGTTTTCCAGCAGGAAGCTGGCTGCGAGTGGGTGAAAGTCGCTGGCGGTGATATCCGCGCCGCGGCGGTGTGCGACGAGGCTGGCAAGGCCCAAGCCACAACCCAGCTCCAGAATGCGTTCGGTAGTGACTATCCGCTCGGCCATCAGACGCGCAAGAATCTGGCCGGAAGGCCAGAGCAAACCGAACAGGGGCCAGCTTGCGGGCGGCACGCCCAGCGCTTCGGCTTCGCCATTCGGATCTGAATACTGCTGACGATCGAGCAGCGAGCGGATGTGGAGATCGGCGACACCGACCACCGAAATGTTTTCGTGCTTGACCTGATAACCCGGCACTGGCTCTACCTGCTTCTTGCCGCCTGCCATGTCGGAAGGCGCGTGAATCGGAGTTGTGCGGCGGGGAAATGGGCGGGACGGAACGCACAGTCCTGGCGGGCTGGCAGTGCGTGAACGCATTTACGCGGAGCAGAACGATGCTCGGTTGGTAGTGGGCACAACCGAGAAGGCAGGATACGCGGGCACTCCGCCCCCGTCCAGCCGCGCCTGGGGTTTTTACTGCGCCTTGCGCAGGCCGCTGATCAGGGGGGCTAGAAGGCTGAGCAGCAGCACGCAAAGCGCACCTGTGAGGAGGCCGGCGAGGGCATTGACCAGCGTTGGTAGCAGGCTGGGAAGCAGGGGAATGTCATGCACCCAGACCTCGATCTGCTGCTGCAGGGCGTGACTGCCGGGAATGCCGTGCAGCACGATTGCGCCACCGACGAGAAACATCGCTATTGTGCCGGCCACTGAGAGGGCTTTCATCAGCCACGGGGCAAACCACAACAGACTTTGACCAAGCTTGCGTGCCGCGATGTTCTGTTTTGCGTTGAGGTAGAGGCCCGCGTCATCCAGCTTCACGATCAGGGCCACAAAGCCGTACACCCCGATAGTCATTACGAATCCGATCGTCGCAAGTACCAGAAGGCGACTCATGAAAGGCTCATTGGCCACCGTGCCCAGCGCGATCACAATGATCTCGGCTGAAAGAATGAAGTCGGTGCGCACGGCCCCCTTGATCTTTTCGCGCTCGAAGGCCCGCATGTCGATGCTGGGGTCTTGCAGGGCTTGCAGACGCTCGGCATGCTCGGAAGCTTCTTCTTGAGCATGCAGAAACTTGTGAGCAATTTTTTCGAAGCCCTCGAAGCATAGATATGCACCCCCGATCATTAGCAGTGGCATGACGAGCCAGGGAGCAATCGCGCTGATCAGCAAGGCGGATGGCACCAGGATCAGCTTGTTGCGCAGCGAGCCGAGGGCTACCGCCCAGACCACCGGCAACTCACGATCAGCATTAATGCCAGTTACTTGCTGGGCATTGAGTGCAAGATCATCTCCCAGCACACCGGCCGTTTTTTTGGCCGCAACCTTGCTCATCAGGGCTACGTCATCAAGGAGGGTGGCGATATCGTCGATCAAGACGAGCAGACTGCTTCCGGCCATGGTTTTCTCTTTCGTGAGGCGTGAAAAAGGGGCTTCTGCGAGCCCCTTCCTGAGCGGGGTTACTTGCCCCAGCTGTCTTTCAGCGTGGTCGTTCGGTTAAATACAAGTTTTCCGCTCTGGCCGTGATCCTTGCGGTCGGCGACGAAATAACCGTGACGCTCGAACTGGAAGCTGGTTCCCGCTGTAGCGTTTGTCAGGCCCGGCTCGACCCAGGTCTGGATTACGCGTTTCGCGTTAGGGTTGATCGCATCGAGGAAGTTGCGACCACCAGCGTCTGGCTGAGCTTCGGTGAACAGGCGGTCGTACAGGCGGATCTCCGCAGGTGCGCCTTCGGAGGCGGAAACCCAGGTGATCACGCCTTTGACCTTGACGCTGTCAGCGCCTGGCGTGCCGCTCTTGGTGTTCGGCACGATCTCGGCGAGTACCGCCGTTACGTTACCGTCGGCATCCTTTTCGCAGCCCGTGCACTTGATGACATAGCCGTACTTCAGGCGTGCCATGTTTTCGGGGAACAAGCGACGGAAGCCCTTTTCAGGCACTTCCTGGAAGTCTTCACGCTCAATCCATACTTCAGGGGTCAGATTGAACTTACGCACGCCCATGGCTTCGTGGTGAGGGTGGACCGGGGCGGAGCAGGGCTCTGTGTGCCCGGTACCAAAGAGTGCGTTCCAGTTGGTAAGTTTGAGCTTGAGCGGATCGAGCACAGCCATGCCGCGCGGAGCTTTTTCGTCCAGGTCATCGCGCAAGGCGCCTTCAAGAATGCTGTAGTCGATCCAGCTGTCACCCTTGGAGACACCGATGCGCTCGCAGAACAGCTGGATGGCTTCGGGCGTGTAGCCGCGGCGACGCAGGCCAACGATGGTGGGCATGCGCGGATCGTCCCAGCCTTCCACGTGCTTTTCGTTAACCAACTGCATCAGCTTGCGTTTGCTGGTGATTACGTAGGTCAGGTTCAGACGGGCGAATTCGATCTGGCGCGGCAGCGGCTCGGAAAACATGCCGGCGTCGCGCAGTTGGCCGAGCAGCCAGTCGTAGAAGGGGCGCTGATCCTCAAACTCAAGCGTGCAGATTGAGTGAGTAATGCGCTCCAGCGCATCCTCGATCGGGTGCGCGAAGGTATACATCGGGTAGATGCACCACTTGTTGCCGGTGTTGTGGTGTTCGGCAAAACGGATGCGGTAGATCGCCGGGTCGCGCAGATTGATGTTGGGCGAGCCCATGTCGATCTTCGCGCGCAGAATCATGCTGCCTTCGGCGTGTTTGCCGTCCTTCATCTCGCGGAACAGGCGCAGGTTTTCTTCGATTGGGCGATCGCGCCAAGGCGAGTTCTTGCCGGCTTCGGTCAGCGTGCCGCGATTGGAGCGCATCTCATCGGCCGTTTGCTGGTCGACGTAAGCCATGCCACGCTCGATGAGCAGCTCGGCGGCGTGGTACATGAAATCGAAGTAGTCACTGGCCTGATACTGATGATGGGTGCCGTTCGCGTCCCACGAAAAGCCCAGCCACTGGATTGCATCGAGAATCGAGTCGACGTACTCCTGATCTTCCTTCTCCGGATTGGTATCGTCAAAACGCATGTGGCACACACCACCGTAATCGCGCGCGAGACCGAAGTTCAGGCAGATCGACTTGGCGTGGCCTACATGCAGATAGCCATTCGGCTCCGGCGGAAAGCGGGTACGGATCCGGGCGGGGTCTGGGGCCGCTGCGTCATGCAGGCTGCCCTCGCCAGGCTGGCCGGCCCAGCCACGCTGCGCGAATTTGCCGTTGGCAAGCTCAGCATCGATGATGTTTCGGAGGAAATTGGTGGTTTGCGCTGCGGCAGGGGCAGCGTTCTTGTCGGGTGCGCTCACGGGATAGGGTCCGGAATGGAAAACGGGAGGAAACCAGTGGGTTTCGCAAAGCAGCATTCTACCTTTCGACGGAGCCTGTCGGTACTGGGCCGCTTGTGCTGAACACCCCTTGAGAGACTTAAAGGGCAGGCCTTCAGTGCGAGCCCGGTGACGGGGCAATACTGGGGCATCCCTTGAGTGAGCCTTTACCCAATGCTTGATGCTTCAGACAAAGAGCCGGATTGCTCCATGCTTACGCAACGCGAGCGTGAGCGGCGTGCTGCTTTGCGCCGGCGCATTGACTGGCCCTTACTGGTAACGCGCACGACGGGGGAGTTGCTGGCATGCCACGCAGTCGATGTCAGCGAAGAGGGCTTGCGCCTGCGCTCGGCGCATGCCTTCGCGCCAGGCTCCTTGTTACGATTGCGTCTGCAGATTCCGGGGCAAGGGGAGTGCATCCTACGCAGCAGGGTGTGCTATCAGGTACTTGAGTCCGATAGCATTCTGACCGGTGTACGTTTCGAGCAGGTGCCGCCCCAGTGGGGCGACTGGTTGCGTATGGCACAAAGATGCTGAAAAATAAAAACCGGCACAAGGCCGGTTTCTTTACTTGATCACAAAAGAGCTTACTTTTTCAGGAAGTCTTCACGGATCGGCGTAAAGGTATCAAGCAGCACGCCAGCCTTCAGGCACTTGCAGCCGTGCATGATGTTCGGTTCCTTATAGAGAGTGTCGCCAGCCGAAACGATCTTGACTTCGTCGCCGATGGTGAATTCGAATTCACCAGACAGGACGTGAGTCAGCTGTTCATGCGGATGGTTGTGCATGTAGCCGATGGCGTTATCTGCGAAGTGAACCTCCACCTGCATCATCTTGCCGTTGTGAGCCAGAATCTTGCGGCTGACGCCACCGCCCATATCTTCGAGTACGCAATCCTTGCCAAATACGAACATGTTTTTCTCCGGGTAAGATCGGCCAATTATAAAACAACGCTAGGGTTTTCCTGCAAGCGGATTGCCCGATCAAAAAGAAAAACCGGCGCAGGGGCCGGTTTTTCGAGACAGGTCCGAGGCCCTGGTCGCAGATTTACTTCGATTCGAAAGCTACTTCGTTACTGCCCTGAAGAGAAGCTTCTGGAGCCTCAGTGTTCAGCACTTCAATCCGCATCCCATAGAAGCTGCGATACACGAAGAACAGGTTACCCATCAAGCAGACTGCGGCCAGCGCATAGGCCAAGGTCTGTTGGCCATGAGCAACCATGCCAACACCCATCTCCACGGCCAGCAGACCGAACAGGGTGGTGAACTTGATGATCGGGTTCATGGCCACCGAGGAGGTGTCCTTGAACGGGTCGCCCACTGTATCGCCAATCACGGCTGCCGCGTGCAGGTCGGTACCCTTGGCGCGCAGTTCGGTTTCAACGATCTTCTTAGCGTTATCCCAGGCGCCGCCGGCGTTGGCCATGAACACAGCTTGGTACAGACCAATGATGGCCAAAGAGATCAGGTAGCCGATGAAGAAGAAGGGTTCAACGAAGGCGCAGGCCAGGGTGCCGAAGAAAACTGCCATGAAGATGTTGAACATGCCTTTCTGCGCGTACTGGGTGCAGATCGCCACGACCTTTTTGGAGTCTTCCGTGGATGCTTTGGTTTCGCCATCGAGCTTCATGTTGCGCTTGATGAATTCAACCGCACGGTAGGCCCCGGTCGATACGGCTTGGGTGGATGCGCCAGAGAACCAGAAGATCGTTGCTCCACCCGAGATCAGACCAAGTAGGAAGGGGGGGTAGAGCATCGAGAGCTTCTGTACATCGGCGTTCAGACCGTCGGTCAGCAGCATGATGATCGAGAACACCATGGTGGCAGCACCCACTACGGCCGTGCCGATCAGTACCGGCTTGGCAGTGGCTTTGAAGGTGTTGCCGGCGCCATCGTTTTCTTCGAGCAGGTCCTTCGCCTTGTCGAAGTTCGCATCGAAGCCGAAATCCTTCTTCACTTCCGCTTCGATGCCGGGAATGGCTTCGATAGTGGAGAGTTCATAGACGGACTGGGCGTTGTCGGTCACCGGGCCATAGGAGTCGACCGCAATGGTCACCGGACCCATGCCCAGGAAGCCGAAAGCGACCAGGCCGAAAGAGAATACGGCGGCCATGATGCTGCCCTTGGCCAGGTCAGGGTTGATCACGTGAGCCAGCTCGCCCTGCGATACAAGGTAAGCGCCAGTCATCAGGCCGACGATGATCACCCCCATCCAGAACGCCGAGAAGTTGCCTGCTGTCAGACCGGCCAGGATGTTTAGGCTGGCGCCACCTTCACGGGAGGCCGTTACCACTTCACGGACGTGACCGGATTTGGTCGAGGTGAATACCTTGACGATTTCCGGAATGATCGCGCCGGCCAAGGTGCCGAAGGTAATGATCAGGGACAGCTGCCACCACAGGCTGGTGTAGGCCACGCCGTTGATGCTGAGGTCACCGATCAGGGCCTTGGAAACCACAAAGGTCAGGATCAGGGAAACAATGGAGGTCACCCAGACCAGCGAGGTCAGCGGATGCTCGAAATCGAATTTTTCGACCTTGCCGTACTTGGCCTTGGCGAAAGCTTCGTTGAGCAGGTAAGACGCGCCAGAGGCGATGATCATCATCACGCGCATCACGAAGATCCACACCAACAATTGAACCTGGGTGGCTGCTTCCGGAACAGCCAGCATGATGAAGGAGATCAGTGCGACACCCGTCACACCGTAGGTTTCGAAGCCATCGGCGGTCGGGCCAACGGAGTCACCTGCATTGTCACCCACACAGTCGGCGATCACGCCGGGATTGCGGGCGTCGTCTTCCTTGATTTTAAAGACGATCTTCATCAGGTCGGAGCCGATGTCGGCGATCTTGGTGAAAATGCCGCCTGCGATGCGCAGGGCTGCTGCGCCCAAGGATTCACCGATAGCGAAGCCGATGAAACACTTGCCGGCCAGCGAGGGATCGATGAACAGCAGGATGGCCAGCATGATCAGCAGTTCGGTCGAAATCAGCAGCATGCCGATTGAGATGCCGGACTTCAGCGGAATCGCGTACACCGGGAAAGCTTTGCCTTGCAGCGAAGCAAAAGCAGTTCGGCTGTTGGCAAAGGTATTGATGCGGATGCCGAACCAGGCCACGCCAAAGGAACCGGCGATGCCGACCAGTGAGAAGGCCAGAATCAGTAGCACTTCGCTGGCTGGCAGACCTGCGCCGCCCTGGGCATTCTGAGCGACAAAACCGAAGTAGCCGATGATGATGACGGCAATGAAGGCTTCCAGGATCAGCAGGAACTTGCCTTGCGTGATCATGTAGGTCTTGCAGGTTTCGTAGATCAGTTCAGAAACTTCGGCCATTGAGCGATGAACAGGCAGGTTCTTGACCTGGTTGTAGATCACAGCGCCGAAAATCAGGCCCAGCACACAGATCAGAAGGCCCCAGCCCAGCAGCGAACTACCAGTCATACCATTGAGGAACGTAGCAAGTGCCGGGTCATTGAGCTTCGGCAGGACAAGGTTGGCCTCGCCGCCGTTTGCTATGGCCGGAAGTGAAACTGCGCCGAATGCCAGCGCCAGGAGGCACTGAAAACGACTTACTAGGGCCTTGCCGCTGCGCGCTAATGCTCGTGCGCCAGCCTGTTCGGCCAAACTTGCAAATGACATAACCGTCTCCTCTTAGGTGCATCTATCAACAAGACACTTTGTATGCTTGCCCGAAGGAACGTTGTGTAAAAAATGAGTCAACGTTTCGGGTGATCGCATTGTTCGTATGTGCCTGCCTATTAGGGTTGACGGTGCTCAAACACCTTTGATGAGTGCGCTGCACAAATCAAAAATTAAAAAGCCCGCGCAGTTTTTATTGCACGGGCATAGGGGTAAATACCTATATTTCAGTATGTGGAATGATTGATTCGAACCTCCTGCAGAATTTTTGCAGAGATCTCCTCTATGGAGCGGGTTGTCGATTCGATGAATGGAATTCCCTCTCGGCGCATCAGGCGTTGGGCCGCTTCGATCTCCTGTCGGCAGTTGTCCAGGGCCGCGTATTTGCTGTTGGGGCGCCGTTCCTGTCGGATCTGAGACAGTCGTTCTGGTGTAATGGTTAATCCATAGAGCTTGTTGCGATGCTGGGTGAGATCTGCTGGTAGTTTATTGCGTTCGAAATCTTCCGGGATAAGCGGGTAATTTGCAGCTTTTACACCGAACTGCATTGCCAGATAAAGACTGGTCGGTGTCTTTCCTGAGCGTGAAACTCCGACAAGGATCACATCGCTCTCGGCCAACTTTGCGTTGCTCTGTCCATCATCATGAGCCAGTGCAAAGTTGATGGCTTCGATGCGAAATTTGTAGTCCTCGCTCTCGGCAATTCCGTGAAAGCGGCCAACTGTATGTGTTGAACGCATGCCCAGCTCACTCTCCAGCGGCCCGATGTACTGCTCGAAGAGATCGAGATACAGCGCATTGGCCCCCCGCAAGGCGGCTACTACTTCGGCGTTGACTAATGTGCTGACTACGATCGGCCGCAAGCCGTCACGTAGTGCTGCTGCGCGAATCTGCCTGACACAATCGTGAGCCTTGTCGAGGCTGTCCACGAAAGGTGCCCGGACATGCCTGAAACGGCAGTCAGGAAACTGTGCGAGCAGGCTGTGGCCGAGTGTCTCAGCGGTGATGCCCGTGCCGTCGGAGATGAAAAAAACGGTTCGCAGAGAGTGTTCTTTCATGAACAAAATCCTTTCCTAACAATCACTTGATGCGTGATTGACCGTAGGGGTTCTTTCTGATGCATTGCAGCAATTCGCTCTATAGAATGATCCGCAATACGTCAGTAATCAATAAGCCAACCCCAAACAACAGAGAGGTTTTCCCATGAGCCAGCATGTCATCCCTTTCGAAAACCTGCGGATGAGTGACGTTCCTTTGGTCGGCGGTAAAAACGCTTCACTCGGGGAAATGATCAGCCAACTTAATGGCGCGGGTGTCAGAGTGCCAGGTGGTTTTGCTACGACGGCCCAGGCCTATCGAGACTTTCTCGCTCACCAAGGTCTCGCTGACAGGATCAATGCCGAGCTTGGCTGCCTGAATGTTGAAGATGTCATTGCCTTGGCCGCAACGGGTGCGCGCATTCGTCAATGGATTGTTGAAACCCCTCTTCCAGCGCCGCTGGAAGAAGAAATAAGGGCTCATTACGAGCGTCTGAGCAAGGCCGGTGATGGGAGTTTTGCGGTGCGCTCATCAGCCACCGCCGAAGACTTGCCTGATGCATCCTTTGCGGGGCAGCAGGAAAGTTTCCTGAATATCCGTGGCTTCGAGAATTTGCTTCACGCCATTCGTGAAGTTTTCGCCTCGCTCTATAACGACCGCGCCATAGCCTATCGGGTACATAAAGGCTTTACTCACGCCGATGTTGCACTTTCTGTGGGTGTGCAACGTATGGTGCGCTCCGATAAAGGAGTTGCCGGGGTGATGTTCACGCTTGATACCGAATCAGGTTTCCATGACGTGGTGTTTATCACTTCATCTTATGGGCTGGGCGAAACCGTTGTACAGGGTGCAGTGAATCCTGATGAGTTCTTTGTGCACAAGGCCATGCTTGTTGCTGGCAAGAATGCAGTGATTCGCCGCAGTCTGGGCTCCAAGCTTATCAAGATGGTATTTGCCGAAGCGACGGCAGCCGGGCGTTCCACTCGGATGCTGGATGTGGCCGAAGCGGAGCGTCAGCAGTTTTCTCTGGCTGATTCCGAAGTGCTTGAGCTGGCTCGATACGCCTGCATCATTGAGAAGCACTATGGCCGCCCGATGGATATCGAATGGGGGAGGGATGGTGAGGATGGCAAGCTGTATATCCTTCAGGCCCGCCCTGAGACGGTCAAATCACAGGAGGCCCATTCTCTGGTGCGCCAGAAATATCGACTTAAGCAACATGGCCGCGTGCTTGCGAGTGGACGTGCCATCGGCCAGAAAGTGGGGGCGGGGCCGGTACGCATCGTGGCTAGTGCTGCAGAAATGAATCGGGTCCAGGAGGGGGATGTTCTCGTGACGGACATGACTGATCCGAACTGGGAACCGGTCATGAAGCGGGCGGCAGCAATTGTGACCAATCGCGGGGGGCGCACTTGTCATGCCGCCATTATTGCGCGTGAATTAGGGATTCCGGCCATTGTGGGGTGTGGAGACGCCACCGAGGTCCTGCTTGAGGGAGATTCAGTCACGGTTTCCTGTGCAGAAGGTGATACCGGCTATGTCTATCGTGGGCGGCTCGAATACGAGGTTGTTAGTACTGATATGGGGAATCTTCCCGAGATCCCCGTAAAAATCATGATGAACGTAGGTAATCCGGAACTGGCATTTGAGTTTGCACAAATTCCGAATGCTGGTGTTGGGCTGGCACGGCTTGAGTTTGTGATCAATAACATGATCGGTATCCATCCCAAGGCGCTGCTCGAGGTTGAGCAAATGCCGGCTAGTGTTCAGGAGGAGATTTTAAGAAAATCAAGAGGTTATGATTCTCCTCGGGATTTTTTCATCCAGCGTCTGGCTGAAGGAGTCGCTACTATCGCGGCATCATTCTGGCCCAAGCCCGTGATTGTCCGGCTCTCCGATTTTAAATCGAATGAATATCGGAAATTGCTCGGAGGGGAAATCTATGAGCCGGAAGAGGAAAATCCAATGCTTGGTTTTCGCGGTGCATCACGTTACATCGCTCACAGTTTCAGGGAGTGTTTTGAGCTGGAATGCTTGGCAATGAAAAAAGTACGCGGAGAAATGGGGCTTAGCAATGTTCAATTGATGGTGCCTTTTGTGCGTACGCTGGAGGAGGCGCGCGAAGTAGTGCGTCTGCTCGAAGAAAACGGACTGAAGCGTGGAGTGGACGAGCTTAAACTCATCATGATGTGTGAGATTCCTTCTAATGCCTTGCTGGCTGAGCGTTTCCTCGAATACTTTGATGGTTTTTCCGTCGGCTCGAATGATTTGACGCAACTCACCTTGGGGCTGGATCGTGACTCGGGTTTGGTGGCTCATGCATTTGATGAGCGTGATCCAGCGGTCAAAGTTCTGTTGTCGGCCGCAATTAAAGCCTGTAATCGCCTAGGGAAATACGTTGGCATTTGTGGTCAAGGCCCTTCGGATCATGCTGATTTCGCTGAATGGCTTATGGATGAAGGGATTCAGACGATCTCGTTGAATCCGGATACCGTCGTGGATACTTGGCTAAAGCTGGCTGAACATAGCCGGCACTGACCCCGTTTCAGCAACGCTCAAGGCAAGCAAGTCTCCTCTGGTCGGGGGGTGGCTTGCCTTTTTTGTGTGGCGAAGTGTTAATATCCCACGGATTCTGCCGATGACAGGCTCTGCAAGAGCCTTATCTTGTAAGTCTGAATTACAACCTGAGTTCGGTGAGCTTTTTCATCTAATTCTCACCGGCTGCGATTTGCAGCAAGCAAGATCGCACGGCGCATCAGGGAGGGATACGATGGCATTTATTCTGCATACATCGCAGGGGGTGGCGCAGTCTGGCGTGCGCATGCTCAGTCTGAGACGAGTCGTGGCCGGCGCATGCCTGCTGTGTAGTTGTCTTGCAGGCGGCGCATTTGCTTTGGGTTGGGTGCTGGGCCAGCATTTTGGTCCGGCGCAGCAGATGCCAGGCATTCAAGCGAGGCAGACTGACCCAGTCAAAGAACGCTTTACTTTTGATCGCCTTGGTGATGTCAGCGGGCGTTTGTTGACGCTGGAGTCAGAGGCGCGGTCTCTAGTGAAAAAACTTACAGCACTTGAAATGCTTGAGTCCCGCGTTGCCGAACTCAAGACCGGTAAGCCCGCTGTGCAGGCCGGAGTTGGCTCTCCGGCCAAGGGTGGAGCGGGAGGGCGGGTACTCGCGGCGCAATTGTGTGAGTCTGCTGCTGGCCAAGGGGGCGCGAGCGAAATTCAGATTGCAGGCGCAGAAAAGACACTGACTTGCCTGCAGGATCTGCTGCGCAAGGTCGAAGCCGCTGCGGCAACACGCAGTGTCAATTACATGGCCTTGCCCACACAGCAGCCGCTGCAGGATCAGCGTATCGGCTCGCGCTTCGGTAATCGGGTTGATCCGTTTACTGGTCGGATAGCTTTTCATTCGGGCCTTGATTTCGAGGCTGAGTCTGGTACCCCCATCCATGCTGCGGGTGGTGGCCGGGTCAAGAATGCTGGCTGGGTGTCAGAGCTTGGTTTTGTGATCGAGATCGATCATGGCAACGGCTTGCTCACGCGCTATGCCCACACTTCGAAGATGCACGTAAAAACAGGCGACCTGGTCACGCCGGGACAATTGATTGCGGCCGTCGGGACAACTGGCCGTTCGACCGGACCGCATCTGCATTTCGAAATTCTGCACAACGGACGTTTTGTGGACCCCATGTATTACCTGAATATCGGCGATAAGGTTCCGAATGTCTGAGCGTAAATCTGACCGCATTACCCGTACGCTTAGTGGTGCATCTTTTGCCTTGACCATCGACACTTCGCGGCAGCGAAAACGGTTTTTGATGCTTTTCGCACTGTGCGTCCTGCTGATGGGGGCCGGAGGCTTTTTCCTGATGCCTTCCAGTGCCGCGCCCGCCTTGCAACTTCACGAAGCGCTTGCTGCCCAGAAGACAGAGAATGCCAAGCTGCAGGCTGAACTCTCAGAGCTCAAGATGAGTTTGGGGCATGAGCGAGCAACCCGAGAATCATTGGAGCGCGAAGCAGCCAGTCAGGCTGAAGCGCTCAAGCAGGCTAACAAGAACCTGAGTTTTTATCGCAGTCATGCGGCTACTGGCGCGCAGGGCGGCCAGTAACGAATCCGGAGTCTCGCTATGTTTGGAAAAAAGAAAGATAGTCCGATCGAACTGACCAAGCTTTCCAGCCTGATCGCCGGCAACATGGAAGTGATGGGGGATGTGCATTTCCTTGATGGTTTGCGTGTGGACGGACATATCCGTGGCAACGTTTTGCCGCGAAGTGGTGCAAAGAGCCTGCTCGTGCTCAGTGATCAGGGCAGTATTCACGGTAATGTCAGTGCCTACGACGCGGTGATCAACGGCACCATCGTCGGCGATCTGGAGGTTGCACATTTCCTCGAGCTGCAAGCCAGTGCCCGCGTTACTGGCAATATCAGCTATCGGCAACTGCGCATGGATTGCGGGGCGTCGGTTGAAGGCAAACTGACCCGTCTAGGGGATGCTGAGGACGCTTCCAATGTCGTTGAGCTGGCGGCGACTGCCGCTGGTGGAAGCAAGTAATTCATGTCGATTCTGTGGTGGCACTGGATCGTGATCGGCTTTGCGCTTTGCGTGGCCGAGCTTGCTTTGCCGGCACTGGTCTTGATCTGGTTGGGTGTTGCGGCACTGGCGTTGGGTTTGCTGGTGTTGCTCATCCCCATGCCGATGACACTTCAACTCTTGCTGTGGGCGGTGCTTTCGACCGCGCTTACCTTCGGCTGGCTGCGGTTTTTCCGGCGCAGGCCGGATGATCTGCGTGTCGGTAGCTCGTCCGAAGCGCTTGGCGAGATAGGGCTGCTGGTAAAGGCTGTCGAGCCTTATGTGCCGGGCGAAGTGTTGTTTCAGCGTCCGGTGCTCGGTTCGGATCGCTGGGCATGTATTGCCGAAGCGAAACTGAGTGCAGGCTCAAGGGTTCGGGTTTTGGCTGTTGAGGGCAGTTGCGTCCGCGTTGGGGCCGCCTGAACGCAGCGCGAGCGCGATCAGGATTTGCATCGACAGAGAGGTTAGATGCTGCAGTCGCGTCAAACCCTATCGGCACCAAAACATGAAGCCCAAGCGTTTCGGGCTTGGGCTTCGCAGGTCTTTGACCAAGGCACTCACGGCCCAGGTATTCGGCGGTCAGCCGTCGGACTTTTACTGAACTCTCGCCACTGACTGCGGCGGACTAAGAACCATAAAGCCTCCTGTCTCTTGTGAATCGTTCCAAGCAAAGTAGCAAGCGCTTGAAACGCATCCCAAGCTTAGCTCGTGTTGGCGGAAAGGCAATGCCCAACTGACGCAGCGTGCTGTACTAAGAAGCTGTTCACGATCTTTTCAGCAGCAAGGTTAAGAGTGCTAGGTGTATGAACTGGGGACTTGTATTGAGCTGACGCTCCGCGTTTTTCACAGTCGGCGAGACTGCTCAAGTCACGCAAACGAGCGCTCCACGGTCCAGCGCTGAGGCATAACTGCAAAGGTGTGCAATTGATTGCGCCAGCAATTGCAATTGGCCATCGTTG
Organism: Uliginosibacterium sp. TH139; assembly: GCF_002855595.1. Taxonomy (NCBI): domain Bacteria; kingdom Pseudomonadati; phylum Pseudomonadota; class Betaproteobacteria; order Rhodocyclales; family Zoogloeaceae; genus Uliginosibacterium; species Uliginosibacterium sp. TH139. Next base: position 97,613 of record NZ_PKRR01000007.1, read on the forward strand.
AAAAACAACGGGGGCGAGAATGCCCTCGTGTAGTCAAAGCCAAACCTCATCGCTATCTAACTAGGCACATTAAAGAGCCTTAACTGGACTGCATTACCGGTTTGCCGGGCCTTTTTAATTTCCTCTCAGTTTGGCTTGTGAAAACGGATACCGTCATTGCCGTCATCCACCACAACCGTATCCTTTGCGCCAAATCGTCCTTCGAGGATTTCTTTGGCCAGCGGATTCTCAATGTGCTCCTGGATCGCGCGCTTGAGCGGGCGGGCGCCAAAAACAGGATCGAAGCCAGCTTTGGCGACTTCAGATAGCGCAGCCTCTGTCACGGTCAAGCCGATTTCCAGTTTGGCCAGACGATTCTTGAGGTTCTCCAGCTGAATGCGTGCAATCGACTTGATGTGCGCATCGCCCAGCGCATGGAAAACCACCACCTCGTCGATGCGGTTGATGAACTCGGGACGGAAGAAGGTCTTCACCTCGCTCATCACGGCTGATTTGATGGCCGGGTAAGGCTCGCCGGCCATCTGCTGGATCATCTGGCTGCCCAGGTTCGAAGTCATCACGATCACGGTGTTCTTGAAGTCGACGGTGCGGCCCTGACCATCGGTCATGCGGCCGTCGCCCAGCACTTGCAGCAGCACGTTGAAGACGTCCGGGTGGGCCTTTTCGACTTCGTCGAAGAGCAGCACGGAGTAGGGTTTGCGGCGCACCTGCTCGGTCAGGTAACCGCCTTCTTCGTAGCCCACGTAGCCGGGCGGCGCGCCGATCAGGCGGGCGACCGAGTGCTTCTCCATGAACTCGCTCATGTCGATGCGGACCAGGTGCTCCTCGGAATCAAACAGGAAGCCGGCCAGTGTCTTGCATAGCTCGGTCTTGCCCACCCCGGTGGGGCCGAGAAAGAGGAAGGATCCGTAGGGCCTGCCTTCTTCAGACAACCCAGCGCGGGAGCGGCGGATCGCGTCGCTCACGAGGCGCACGGCTTCATCCTGCCCGATCACGCGTTCGTGCAGCTTCTCTTCCATCTTCAAGAGCTTTTCGCGTTCGCCCTGCATCATCTTGGCGACCGGGATGCCGGTGGCGCGTGAGACAACCTCGGCAATTTCCTCTGCGCCGACCTGGGTGCGCAAGAGCTTGTTGGCCGGGCGACAGGTCTCCGCGCCTTCGGCCGCGTGCAACTGGGCTTCCAGCTTGGGCAATTCGCCATACTGAAGCTCGCTCATCTTCTGCCAGTCGCCCTTGCGGCGTGCTTCTTCCATCTGCTGCTTGAGCTGTTCGATGGCTTCCTTGATGTGCTGCGAGCCCACCACCACAGCCTTCTCGGCTTTCCAGACCTCTTCCAGATCGGTGTATTCGCGCTCCAGCCTGGCGATCTCGGTTTCGATCAGGTCCATGCGCTTTTTCGAGGCTTCGTCCTTCTCGCGGCGAACGGCTTCGCGCTCGATCTTGAGCTGGATGATGCGGCGCTCCAGCTTGTCCATCACCTCGGGTTTGGAATCGATTTCCATGCGGATGCGCGCGGCGGCCTCGTCGATCAGGTCGATGGCTTTGTCCGGCAGGAAGCGGTCGGTGATGTAGCGGTGGCTCAGCTCGGCCGCCGCCACGATGGCCGGGTCGGTGATGTCCACGCCGTGGTGCAGTTCGTACTTCTCCTGCAGGCCACGCAGGATCGCGATGGTGGATTCCACCGAGGGCTCGTCGACCAGCACCTTCTGGAAGCGGCGCTCCAGCGCGGCGTCCTTCTCAATGTATTTACGGTATTCGTCCAGCGTCGTTGCGCCGATACAGTGGAGTTCGCCGCGCGCCAGCGCGGGCTTGAGCATGTTGCCGGCATCCATTGCGCCTTCGGCCTTGCCAGCACCGACCATGGTGTGCAGCTCGTCGATAAAGATGATGAGCTGGCCTTCTTCCTTGGCGATGTCGTTGAGTACGGCTTTCAGACGCTCCTCGAATTCGCCGCGATACTTGGCGCCAGCGAGGAGCGCCGCCATGTCGAGTGACAGCACCCGCTTGCCCTTGAGGGTTTCCGGCACTTCGCCATTGATGATGCGCTGGGCCAGGCCTTCGACGATGGCGGTCTTGCCCACACCGGGTTCGCCGATCAGCACCGGGTTGTTCTTGGTGCGGCGCTGCAGGATCTGGATCGCACGGCGGATTTCGTCATCGCGTCCGATCACAGGGTCCAGCTTGCCCTGACGGGCACGATCGGTGAGGTCCAGACAGTATTTCTTCAATGCTTCACGTTGAGACTCGGCTTCGGCGTCGCTCACGCTGGCACCGCCGCGCACGGCTTCGATGGCGGCTTCCAGTGCTTTCTGGCTGGCGCCGTGTTCCTTGAAAAGCTTGCCGGTGTCGCCCTTGTCCTTGGCGAGCGCAAGCAGGAACATCTCGCTGGCGATGAACTGGTCGCCGCGTTGCTGGGCTTCGCGGTCGGTCACGTTGAGCAGGTTGGCGAGATCGCGGCCAACCTGTACTTCCCCATTGCCGCCCTGCACCTGTGGCAGGCGGTCGATGGCGCGGTCCAATGCGGTCTTCAGCGCCGGTACATTCATTCCGGCTCGGGTCAGCAAGGAGGCGGTGCCACCGTCTTCCTGAGCCAGCAGAGCAGCAAGCAGATGTTGTGGTTCGATGTACTGGCCTTCGTGACCCACGGCAATGCTCTGAGCATCTGCGAGGGCCTGCTGGAATTTGGTGGTGAGCTTGTCGAAACGCATGGCTGGGGCTCCTGTATCTGTCTGATGGAAACATGGGGCCCGCATGACGGGCTTTCAAGTCCGGCCGCCTGCGGCCGTAAAGTAGGAGAGGGTCTTTGCTGGGGCAATCCCTGTTGCAGCAAGGCCAGAACTTTGTGAGTGTTTTCCTGACAAGAGGAGTTTTGTATGCCAACGAAACCGGAAGACGCAGTGGCCCAGATGCAGAAAAAGAACCTTGAATCTGCCATGCGCCTCGCACAGCTTTCCATTGAGAACTCACAGCGCATTCTGCAATTGCAGGTGGATGTGGCCCGCGAGATCTTTGATGACGGCGTGAACAGCGCCAAGGCGCTGGCTCAGGCCAAATCACCGCAGGACGCAATGGAGTTGCGGGCTCGCTATGCGCAGCATGCGGCGGACAAGATGTTCTCCTGTAGCCGCAGCATTGCCGAGATTACCTCCGATATGCAGGCCGAACTGGGCCATCTGGTGAGTGATCAGCTCAACAAGGGCGGCCAGGAAATGTTCGATGCCATGCAGCAGATGCTCAAGGGCATGCCGCTCAATAGTCACGCCGCTGCTGAAGCCCTGCAGCACACTTTTGATACCGCCCGCAAGACGCTGGAGCAGGTCGCCAAGGCCTCCAGCGACGCGTTCTCTTCCTTTGCCCAGATGCCCGGCGGAAAGAAGTAGCCTGCTCGGCTGTGCTGCAAAATAGACGGTAGAAGGCTATCCCTGCACGTGCAGCGGTGGCCCTTGCTGTCTTGCTTTCAGGCCGGGTTGCGCAGTACCTGGCGAGCCGCATTGAGGCCGGAACGCACTGCGGCCTCGATGGTGGCAGGGTAGGGGGAATTGACGTAGTCGCCCGCCAGCATGAGGTTCCTGACTGGTGTGATGGTGAGTGGGCGTACAACGCCCGGGCGGCAAGCAAAGGTGGCGCGTTTCTCGGTGATGACCTGGCTCCAGCGAGGTGCTGGCAGCTTGCGCAGGGGGAACAGGGCTTCCACTGCTTGATGTGCCTGCAGTGCGAGTTCTTCGCGCGAGAGTGCCGTGTGAGGCCCGCTGGCCGAAATCACGCCTGCCAACAGCCCTTTCTCGCCGGTGCTGCGCTGCTTGTCAAAGAGCCACTGCACGACCGAACCGGAAAGCTGGATCATCGCCTCGGGCAGGCTGACGTCCTCATCGTAGGCCAGATATACGGTGGTGATCGGTTCATGTGACAGGGCATCGATCTGACCACGCAGGTAAGTCAGCTCGGCAAAATTACCGAGCAGACTGCTGGCGTGATAGGGCGCGGTGGCGACGATGACATGACTGTAGTGCGAGCTCTCCCCCGGATCTCCCTCCAGAAAGAAGCGCCCATCAATCAGGCTGACCTGTTTGATCGGGCTTGCGGTGTGGATCGCAGTGCCGTTCGTGCCCAAGTACACTCCGGCCTGCACCGGCAGTAGTTCCGAGAGGTCGACCCTCGGGATCAGCATTTCGGAAGCTGAGGCAGAGGCGCCGACCGAGTCGCGCAGCACATTCGCAAATACCTGAGCGGAAGCCTGTTCGGGCGGCGTATTGAGTGCCGCCACACACAGCTGGTTCCACATCAGCTCGCACAGCAGGGGCGTTTGCCGGGTGCGCTTGAGCAATGTGCTGACCGGGTAGTCCTCACCAAGCTTCCAGTCGTTTTTTTTCAGGAAGCGGATCAGGCGCAGGGCTGCAAAACGGTCTGCCCAGGAGAGCTCACGGCTGCGCAACAGGCCAACAGCCAGATGTAGCGGAGCGGGCAGGGCGGCCGCACGCAGGTTGAGGCGCCCTGGCACATGCAGCACGAAAGGCAGGCTCAGCAGGCGCTTTGGATTTACTTTCAGAAAGCGCAAGAGGCGCAGCGTTTCGGTATAGGCGCCGAGCAGAATGTGCTGACCGTTGTCCAGCCGGAAGCCATCCTTCTCCACTACGCGGGCACGGCCACCCATCACGCGAGAAGCTTCGAAGACGGTTACGTCAACGCCGGCCCGGGTCAGTTCGACAGCGGCTGCTAGGCCGGCATAGCCGGCTCCGATGATGGCGACGCGGGTGCTCATTTCAGCTCTTGATCCAGGCTTTCACCGCCAGCCACAGCTTGCGCAGCGGGGTCAGCGAAACCCGGTGTGTCAGCACGCGACAGCCGTCAGCCTCCACTTCGTGCAGGGTCTCGCGATAGATTGCCGCCATGATCAGGCCGGCGCGTTGGCTCTTGCGGTCTTCCGCCGGCAGTTGAGCCAGGGCCTGATCGTAGTATTTCTGCGCGCGTTCGATCTGAAAGGCCATCAGGCGCTGGAAGTTTTCGCTGCTGCGCGCATCGAGAATGTCTTTCGCCGGGACATTGAATTGCTCCAGCTCGGATACCGGCAGGTAAATGCGTCCGCGGCGGGCATCTTCGCCCACATCGCGGATGATATTGGTGAGCTGGAAGGCAATGCCCAGGTCGTGAGCGTATTTGAGCGTCTGGCGATTCGTGTAGCCGAAGATCTCGGCCGCAAGCAGGCCTACCACGCTGGCTACCCGATAACAGTAGAGCTGCAAGTCCTTGAAGTCAGCGTAGCGCGCCTGCTCCAGATCCATCTGCATGCCATCGATGATTTCGAGCAGTTGCTCCTGCGGAAGGCGAAAGTCGCGGACGACCTGCACCAGCGCCTTGCCGACCGGATGATCGGGCTCGCCCGCATAAATCTTGCTGACTTCCAGGCGCCACCAGTCAAGTTGGCGGGCTGCCACTTCCGGATCGTGGGTCTCATCGACCACATCGTCCACCTCACGGCAAAAGGCATACAGCGCGGTGATTGCCCGGCGCCGATCCGGGGTGAGGAAACGGAAGCTGTAGTAGAAGGATGAGCCGCTGGCGGCGGCTTTCTGTTCGCAATATTCGTCGGGAGTCATGTCATTTCATCCAAAGAGCCCGCCAGGCGAGCAGCAGCCAGTCCAGTTTGCCCAGCTCTGGGCGCTGGCGGAACACATCGTAATCCACGGCTTCGATCTGCTCGAGGATACGCAGTCCGCCTTGAACCACCAGTCGCAATTCCCAGCCGACGCGGCCCGGCAGCGCCGCAGCGAGGGGGGAGCCCTCAAGCATCATGGCACGGGCGCGCTGCACTTCATGCTGCATCAGCGCCCGAAAGGCTGCATCGCAATCTGCGGCAGCAATTTGCGTTTCGCTGACCGCAAACTGCACAAGACTTGTTTGTGGCAGATAGACGCGCTCTTTGCGCCAATCGATACCGATGTCCTGCCAGAAGTTGATCAGTTGCAACGCGGAGCAGATGAGGTCGGAGCGGTGCAGGTTTTCATCTGTAGCTTCGGCGTAGAGATGCAGCAGGAGCCGCCCGACGGGGTTGGCAGAGCGGCGGCAATAGTCGAGCAAATCCGGAAAGTCGGCATAGCGCTTCTTGACCACATCCTGCGCAAAAGCGTCAAGCAGATCGCGCAGAAGCTGGATCGGCAGGGCCCATTGGCGCACATTCAGCGCCAGACGGGCAAACAGCGGCTCGTCCGGTGTGCTGCCGGCTTCTATCTGATCAAGCTGTTGCTGGTATCTGGCGAGGCTCGCCAGGCGCTCTGCAGGTGACGCATCGCCTTCGTCAGCAATATCGTCCGCTGTGCGGGCGAAAACATAGATGGCCTCCACTGGCTCACGCAGATGGCGTGGCAGGAGGATGGAAGCAACCGGAAAGTTCTCGTAATGATCAACGCTCATGAGGGCAGCGAGTATAGCTGCCCTCAGCAGGCTTCGGCCGGGCTATAATGCGCGCCTCCTTTCGGTGTGCTGCGCTCGCAGCCCCCTCAAGGCCCAGGTGGCGAAATTGGTAGACGCACCAGATTTAGGTTCTGGCGTAGCAATACGTGGGGGTTCGAGTCCCTTCCTGGGCACCACTAGGTTTTCAAGTCTTGCAGTGGGTTATTCATTACCTGCCGATGTGCTGGGGACTTTTCGGAAACCGAATAGGTTCAGCATCTTTCTCAGAAAACAAATCCCAAGCTTCTGATTTGTTGCTGTTTCTTATTTTCCTGTCTGCTCTGTCTGGCGTGAGTTGATGGTGCCGTCAAAACCGGAGCCTGTCTGCCCACTTTGAAGAGCGAGTCTCGCGCGCACATGTTCACGCGAACTGCGTGTGATTGTTCCTAGGGTGCAGTGCGACTTAGTTGTGGACTCCTTTGCCGGTGTGCTCTTCTACGACGAAAGTCATAGTTCTTGACTTGAGTGCAGATGCGTATCATTCTCATTGTTCGCATGCCGCGAACGATGCGGTGTTCGTGCCGTCCTCCACTCCAGCAGGAAACCTCTTTTCATGAACAGCCTGTCTGTCCTGCCCGCATGCCGAAAACAGCATGCGGCCGTACTCCTTGCACTCTTCTCCCTGGCAGCGCGCGCCGTTGAACCTACCGCCAGCGCCTCAGCTCCGATCAGCGAACTGGGCGTGATCACCGTCACTGGCCAGAGTGCCCGTGGTCTGCGTGCCGATACGGTGGAGGCAGGCAGCTTCCGCGGTTTGGATGTGATGGATGTGCCTTCCACGGTAAATGTGGTGACACGCGAAGCACTTGATCAGCAGGCTGCCAGCGGCCTGTATGACGCCGTGCGCAACACCGCCGGCGTGACGCGCCAGCAAAATGGCGGAGAAACTTGGGATCAGCTGGTTATCCGTGGCATCGCGGTGGAGAACCGCACCAATTACCGGCTGAACGGTTCATTGCCGATCATGAACTTCGGGCAGGCCATGCTTGAGGACAAGGAGCGTGTTGAGGTTCTCAAGGGCGCGTCCGCGCTCTACTATGGCTTTGCTGCGCCGGCGGGCATCGTGAATTATGTGACCAAGCGGCCGACCGCAAAGCCCCTGACTAGCGTATCGATGAACCTTGATCAGTATGGCACCGCGATACTGGCCACGGATATGAGTCGTCGCTATGGCGAGAATGACCAGTATGGGCTGCGGCTGAATGCGGGTGGTGGCGCAGTGGGCAGCTATCTCGACGGAGTGGATTCCGGCAATCGCCGATTTGCTGCGGCCGCCTTCGACTGGAAGGTGTCGAACCGCCTGCGCGTGAAAACGGACCTCGAATACGATCACCGCAAGACCACCGAGCAGGTCGGCGTTACGCTGCCGACAGCAGTCAATGGCGTGATTACGCTGCCGCATCCGGTTGACCCGAAGAAGAGCGTCGGCCCGAGTGACTCGAAGTTCGAGACGGATGCAGTGAACGCCTTGCTCCGAGCCGATTACGCGCTGGACGACAACTGGACGCTGACCTTCGAAGGTGGCCATGCGCAGACCTCGCGCGATCGCAATCTGGCTACCTTCCGTTTCACTAGCGCGGCCACGGTGGCGACTGGCGCTGGCCGCATCCAGGGCACGAGCCAGCATTCGCTGGTGAAGTCCGATCTAGTGAAGAGCGAGCTTTTCGGCACGGTTGACGCGTTTGGCCGGCGTCACGAGTTGACCTTAGGGCTCTCGCAGACGGACAAGTCGCAAGACGCGATTTACAGCACCACCTACACCGTGGCTTCACAGAATCTTTACAGTCCGGTTTCGATCGGTTCTGTCGTGTGGGCTGCCACGCCAACCAGCCCGACCACGGCCGAGCTCAATACCACCGATACCGGCTTCTACGCGATGGACCGCATTGCGCTGTCTGATCATTGGCAAATCATCGGTGGTTTGCGGTATTCGCTGTATCGAAGCGACCAGGCCGACAACCACTATGACGTCAGCAAAACTACGCCGATGCTTGCCGCGGTGTATCGTCCGCTCACTTCGCTCTCGCTCTACGCCTCTTATGCGCGAGGGTTGGAGGAGGGTGACACAGCCCCGACCGGCGCGCTCAACGTGGGTGAGCGGATGGCGCCTGGCGTGAGCAAGCAGTACGAACTGGGCTCGCGCTGGCAGGTGCTGGGGGATACGTTGCTCTCTGCGGCAATCTTCCAGATCGACCGGCCCGGTGCCTACACCGGCACCGATGGTTACTACGTGGCCGATGGCGAGCAACGCTATCGCGGCCTCGAACTCTCGACTCAGGGCAAGATCACACGGGATCTGGGCTGGCTCACCTCGGCACAATGGCTGGATCCGCGTTTCCGCAAGAGCGCGGCGGCCTACGTTGGCAAGCTGCCCGAAAATGCTGCCCGCCGGACGGCGAGCGCCTTCCTGACGCTGGATGTGGCCTGGGTGCCGGGCCTTACACTCAATGGGGGCAGCTACTACACAGGGCGTCGTCCCGTTGATGATCTGAACCAGGCATGGCTACCGTCGGTGACGCTCTACGCTGCTGGTGCGCGTTATGCGACTCACATCTTCTCTAGGGCAGTAAGCTGGCAGCTCAACATCGAGAATCTGACTGACAAAGAATACTGGGCTGGTGCCGGTACCCGACTTGCAGCTGGGGCGCCGCGCACGGTCAAGCTCGGCATGAAGATCGATCTCTGAGATGAGCAGGTCTGCCGGCGGGGTGAGCGCAATCCTGCGCTGGAGCTTCTTTCAGCTGCATTGGCTGATCGGCATCACTGCCGGCAGCCTCCTGATGCTGATCGGGCTGTCCGGGGCGATGATGTCGTTCGAGGAGGAGATCCTCGATATGCTGAATCCGGGTCTGCGCAGCGTGCCGGTGCAATCGGTGCCCATGCTCGCACCGCCGCTGCTTCTGCCTGCAGTGGTGCCGCTGCCCAGTGGCGAGCGAATCACCACCGCTATTTTTTCTGCCGAAGCGGGGCGCAGCGTGCAACTGCTGCTGCAGACGCCTCCTGGGGCGAGCAAGCTGCTGCCGCTCTATGTCCATCCCTATACCGGCCAACTGCTTGGCGAAGCGCGTGGCCAGGCTTTCTTTGAATGGATCGAGCGCCTGCACCGCTTTTTTCTGCTGCCACGTGAGCCGGGGCGAGTCGTCGCCGGCATTTTGTCGAGTAGCTTGTTGCTGCTGATCGCGTCGGGCCTTTACCTGCGCTGGCCCCGCAGGCCTCTGGACTTGCGCACCTGGCTTGGCTTCAACCCACGCCTGAAGGGTAGGCCCTTCCTTTGGAGCCTACATGCGGTGCTGGCAACCTGGGCCCTGCCGGCCTGGTTGCTGCTTACAGCTACCGGAATCTACTGGTCCTTCGATAGCGTGCGCAGCTCTGTCGACAGCTGGGCCGGTATTGAACGCGCGCCCCGCGTGAAGAAGGAGATGCCGCCAAAGGCCGATCTTAATGGAGCCGTGCCGGACATTTCGCTCGCCTGGCAGCGCTTTGCCGACAAGGTGCCGGCCTGGCGCGAGTTGCGCGTACGGCCGCCGGAAACCGCGTCGGCTGCGCTCGAAATCCTGTGGCTGCTGCCGGATGCCGCGCATCAGCGCGAGCGCAACCGTATGCTCATCGCGCTCGATGGCAAGCTGAAGAAGGACGAGCGCTTTGCCGAACAGAGCACGGGCAAGCGTGTACTGGCGATGATTCATCCGCTGCATATGGGGCGCGACTTCGGTCTCGCCGTGCAACTCTTTATGATGCTTTCGGCATTGGCACTGCCGGTGCTGGGGGTGACTGGCTGGCTGCTCTATCTTTCGCGGCGGCGTGGCGCGCGCGAGGCTGAGCGTCAGCGCAAGGCGCTTTTGCCGGTCGTAGGCGTAGCGGCGGAAGAGTCCATCCTGGTGGCCTGGGCGAGTCAGACCGGCCGCGCCGAGTCGCTCGCGCTGCGCACTGCCGCCGCGCTGCAGGCCGCTGGCCGCGCTGTGGTGATGAGGCCACTTGCCAGTCTTCAGCCGGCAGAGCTGGCGGGCTTTCCGCAGGCGCTGTTCGTGGTCAGTACCTTCGGCGAAGGTGAGGCGCCTGATACGGCTCGCGGCTTTGCTCGAGCATTGGGTTTGGCCGATCTGGAACTCGAACGTTTGCGTTTTGCAGTGCTCGCACTGGGAAACCGGCAGTACCGTCAGTTCTGCGGTTTCGGCCACAGCTTGCAGGCCGCCTTGCTGCGTTTCGGGGCTCAAGCCTGGCAGCCGCTTACGCCTGCCTGTGAAACCGAGCCGGCGGCTGTCGAGCACTGGTTTGCAGGGCTGAAGCGCTTTGGTGTGAGGGATGACAGCCTGAGCGCTTCAGCCCAAGCCGCGCCGGCCTGGGAGCCGTGGCGCCTTGCGCAGCGCACGCTGCTCAACCCTGGCAGCAGTGGCTCGCCACTGTTCGAACTCACGCTGCTGCCAGCCAAAGGGGAGCTGCCACACTGGACTCCCGGCGCACTGGTAGAGATCCTTCCCTGTCCCCATTTATGTTCCGTTGAGCCGGATCTACCGGCGCCACGTCGCTACTCGATTGCGTCGATCCACGAAGATGGGTGTCTTCAGTTAATCGTACGCCAGCATCATCATGCCCTGGGTATCGGGCTGGCTTCGGGTTTCCTGACCCTGAATTGCCCGCTCGATGACGAACTGGCGCTGCGGCTGCAGGCAAATCCGAGCTTCACTCTCGCTGAGGACGATAGCCCCAGCATTTTCATCGGCAATGGCTCCGGTATTGCCGGCCTACGTGGCTTGCTGCGCGAACGTGTGCGACGCGGCTTCGGGCGAAACTGGCTGGTCTTCGGGGAACGCCATCGTGCCACCGATAGCGTGTGCGAAACCGAGTTCGGAGTCTGGGTGCAGGCGGGCTTGCTGGAGGTGGATCGTGTCTTCTCGCGCGAGCCGGGCGGCGGCCATGTGCAGGACTTTCTGCGTGGCGAGTCCGCACGCCTCATGCGCTGGCTGGGTGAAGGCGCAGTGATTCATGTCTGCGGTAGTTTGCAGGGCATGGCGGGTGGCGTGGATGCCATGCTTGAAGCCTTGCTTGGGCGTGAAGGGCTGGACTTGCTGATCGCTCAAAAGCGCTACCGGCGCGACGTGTACTGAGCACACCAACGCCCCGAGCGACATTCGCTTGCATAAATTGTCTCCAGGCGTGGAAACATTCTTTTCTGAGGCGATCGCCAGGGTCGAGAGATCCTCTACAACATCGGGCGCTTTCAGAAAGCAGCGCTTTGTCGTTACACTTATCGCAGCTTCAGGTTCCTGCTCTGTGTCATGCACGTGCAGGTGAAATGGGAAGCCGGTGCGTGCAGCCTTCGGGTTGCGACAATTCCGGCGCTGCCCCCGCAACGGTAAGCGAGTCAAGAATGAACCGGTCAGCACGCTGCTGCTGATCTGGCCACTGTATCCAGTCGGGTATGGGAAGGCGGTTCATTCCGGTGTGCCTTGAGGCCACCACTCGCAAGCCCGGAGACCTGCCTGATGCATTGACGCAGGCCGTTGCGGTGGGCGATGGGGTGCATGTCATGAGGGGCCTCATTGCGTCCCTGCCTGTGCCCATCCGGTGTCCCTCACCACGGGCTGCAGCTCATGATGTTCATCCCTTCTTTCTCTCCTGGCCGTTCCGGCCTGCGTCGTTTCATCCACTACGCAGCGCCCGGTGGGGGCGCAAAGGAGAGTCGCAATGCATATCGAACCGGGCCAACTGGCCGCTTCCACAATTCTCGGCGCCAATGTCGTCGCCAGCGCGCTACTGGTCAGCCAGTTGCCGGGCCTGCTGCTGCGCCCGGCGCTGTGGCTGCGCACCCTGCTGGCAGCAGGTTTTTTCTCGCTGTTCATGCAGATGTATCACCTGCCGGTGGGACCGTCTGAACTGCATTTTGTTGGCGCCATGCCGATCTACCTGTTGTTCGGTTTCCTGCCAACGCTATTCGGCTTCGCCCTGGGGCTGCTGGCGCAGGGGCTGATATTCGAACCGCAGGATCTGCTGCATCTGGGCGTCAATGCGCTCTCACTGATGCTGCCGCTGCTGGCAGCGCACTTCAGCGTAGGCCGCCGCCTGACTGAGGCAGCCCGTAATGGCGAGATCGCGTCCCTGCTCAAGCTGGATGGTTTCTATTACTCAGGCGTCACCTTGATGGTGGGTTTCTGGCTCAGCCAGGGATTGGTGGCGACGCCACTCGTGGAGTGGGCTCACTTCGCTGCGAGCTATGTGACGCTGGTGCTCTTGGAGCCGGTCTTTACCTGGGGCATTGTCAGCCTGCTGACGCGAGCTTCCGGGCAGACGGACACGCCGGCCTGGGCGCGTCTGTGCCTGGATGAGAAGCTGGTTCAGCGCAGCGCGGCCTGACGATGTCCGTTGTCGCAAAGACGCCTGCCGGCCAGTCCGGCACGGTCTGGTTCGTCGGTGCCGGCCCGGGCGATCCTGAGCTCATCACGGTCAAGGGCCGTGGCCTGATCGAAGCGGCCGGCGCGATCCTGTTCGCCGGCTCTCTGGTCAGCGAGGCCGCTACGCGCTGGGCGCCATCCGCGTGTGTGATCACCGACAGCAAGGACATGACGCTGGAGCAGATGTCCGAGTGGCTCGTCGAACAGAGCTCACGCCATCCTGTAGTCGTGCGTCTGCAGACCGGAGATCCGGCGCTCTACGGCACGCTGATCGAGATGGTGCGGCCACTGGATGCGTTGGGCATTCCGGTGGGCGTGGTGCCCGGTGTTTCGTCGGCAATGGCCTCGGCGGCGGCGGCGGTGGAAAGCTTTACGCTGCCGGAGATCACCCAGACGACCATTTTTACGCGCATCGAAGGCCGCACCCCGATGCCTCCCGGTGAAGATCTTGCGGCGCTGGCGGCGCATCGCTGCACGCTGTGCATCTTCCTGTCCATCACCCTGATGCACAAGCTCGAAGCGGGCTTGCGCGCAGCGGGCTGGGCGGAGGATGCGCCGATTCTCGTTGTGCACAAGGCGAGCTGGCCGGGTGAGGAAATCATCCTGCGCGGCACGCTCGCCACCATCAAACAACAGTGTCGTGAAGCGCACATCGTGAGCCAGGCCATGGTGATCGCAAGCCCCACCCTGGGCGCACGCGAATGGCCCGAACTCGCACGCTCCAAGCTTTACGACCCGCGCTTTACCCATCGATTCAGAAAGGCCAGCGCATGAACACCACGACTATCCTCCTCGTCGGCCACGGCTCGCGCGAGGAATCCGGCAACGCCGAAATCCGCGATTTCGTTACGCAGTGGCGCAGCCGCCAGCCGGCATGGCGGATCGAGGTCTGCTTCATCGAGTTCGCTCCGCCATCGCTGCATGATGGCTTGCTCGCGGCGGCTGCACAGAGCGGGCGCGTCTTCGTGCTGCCGCTGATCCTCAATGCAGCCGGGCATGTGAAGATGGAAATCCCGGAAGCCATCGAGCATGCACGCGAACATTACCCGGGGGTCGAATTCCTGTATGGCCCCCATCTGAGCGCTTGCGATCCGATCCTGGATATCCTCAAGAATCGTCTGCGCGCTGGCATGCAGCAGCTGGACGTGCCGGACCCGACCACCACCGGCATCATCCTGCTCGGCCGTGGCTCGTCGGATCGCGCCGCCAATGGCGACATGGCCAAGATGGCGCGCTGGTTGCAGGAGGAAGGCGATCACGAGCTGGTGGATCTGGCTTTCACCGGCATCACCTGGCCCCGCCTGGAGCGGGTGGTGCAGCGTCAGGCCTTGCTGGGCATGACCCAGATCGTGGTGCTGCCTTATTACCTCTACACCGGCACGCTGATGCAGCGCATCCATCGCCAGGTGGCGCATCTGCGCAGCCAGTATCCGCAGATCCGGTTTGCCTGTGGCGAGCATTTCGGTTTCGAGCCCGAGATCTTTGCCCTGCTTGAGCAGCGGGTGGAAGATCTCAAGGCGGGGCGCGCCGAGAGCACTTTGCCTTGCGATGGCTGCAGCTATCGTGAGTTGGCGCATGACATGGGGCATGGTCACTCACATGAGCATACCCATGCGCAGCAGCCGCTGAGTTTCGTGCCCCCTGGCGCGCAGCCACTGCATGCGGAGCACGCCGGATGAGCAGTGTGAATACCGTCACCGAGCAGCTCACGCGTGCTGGTCAGCTCATCGAGCACGATAGCTTCGCGATCATCGATGCGGAGGTCGGCACGCATGCCTACAGCGCCGAGCAGTGGCCCATCGTGCGCCGCATGATTCACGCCAATGCCGATTTCGAGTTCAACGGCCTGACGGCTTTCCATCCGCAGGCGGTGGAGGCCGGCATCGTTGCAATGTTGGGCAGTGGTGCAGCGATGGTGGCGGATGTCGAGATGATCTGCTCTGGCCTCTCGCGGCCGCGTCTCGCGCACTTTGGCATTCAGGCGCATCACTTCATCAGCGATCCGGATGTGATCGCCGCTGCCCAGTTGGCGGATACGACGCGGGCCGTGCAGGCCATGCGCAAGGCGCAGCGCCTGGGTTTGCTGGAGGGGGCCATTGTCGGCATCGGTAATGCGCCCACGGCGCTGATCGAGTTGGTGCGCCTGATCCGCGAAGAAGGCGTGCGTCCCGCGCTGGTCATCGGCATGCCGGTGGGCTTTGTGGCCGCCGCAGAGTCCAAGGCCTTGATGGCGGAAATCGATGCCGTGCCGTGGATCGTGATCCGGGGCCGCAAAGGCGGCTCCACACTGGTGGTGGCGGCACTGCATGCCTTGCTGGCCCTAGCCGAGGCCAGGCAGAAAGCGCCCGCATGAGTGATGCCACGGGCGCCTCGCCCAAACCGCGCGGCACGCGTACCGGTTTCACGACAGGTGCCTGCTCTGCCGCAGCGGCGCGGGCAGCGGTTCATGGGCTGATGCTGGGGGTGATCCCCGCGCGCATCGAGTCGCAATTGCCGAATGCGCAGCGCGTGGAGTTTGCCGTTTGCGAACCTTACTGCCAGCCGCCCGGTGAGGATGGCCACGTCATGATGGCGCGGGCGGTCGTCGTGAAGTTTGCAGGCGATGACCCGGACTGTACCGATGGCGCCCGGCTCACGGCCGAGCTGCAGCGCCTGCCCGGGCGTGCCGGCTGGATCGAGATTACCGGTGGAGCAGGGGTGGGTGTGGTGAGCCTGCCCGGGCTGGGGCTGCCGGTGGGGGAAGCCGCGATCAACCCCAAGCCGCGCGCCAATATCGAGGCCAATCTGCGGGAGGTGGCGGGCAGCCTGCTGGCACAGGACGGGTTGCGCGTGATCATCTCGGTGCCTGGCGGCGAAGAGATGGCGCGCAAGACACACAACGCGCGTCTGGGCATTCTCGGCGGCATCTCGATTCTCGGTACCACCGGCATCGTCAAGCCTTACAGCACTGCAGCCTGGCGCGCGAGCGTGGTTCAGGGCGTGCAACTGGCGGCCAGCCTCGGCCAGCGAAACGCGCGTTCGATTGTGGTGCTGACGACTGGCGGGCGCACCGAGCAGTTCGCGATGCGTGAATACGCCGATCTAGCGCCGGGTGCCTTTGTGCAGATGGGGGACTTCCTGCGCTATGCGCTGGACGAAGCCGCTATGCGCGGCATCCGCCAGGTGGTGATCGCCGCCATGGTCGGCAAGCTGACCAAGATCGCCCAGGGTGAAACCATCACCCATGCCAACCGGGCCGAGGTGGACACCCGCCTGCTGGCCGAGCTGGCCGCCGGGATTGGCGCCAGTGCCGAGGATTGCACGGAGATCGAAGCCAATCCGACCGCGCGTTTTGCGGCCGAGCGCATGGCCGAGCGCGGGTTGCATCTTGCCTTTCACCAGGCGCTGGCCGAACGCACCGTGCATACCTTGTGTGACCCCCAGGTGGGGCGCTACGCCGGCCGCTTCGCGCTGCAGGTACTGGTGTGTGATTTCGATGGCCAGAAAATCTGCGCAGCGCACTCCGCCGCCGCCGATCCGCAGCGGGCCAATCTGCCGCTGCAGCCAGTAGTGGCCGATGACGAGGAGCAGGACTGAAACCATGAATGATGTGTTGTGTAATACCGTGGCGCGCGATCCCATGCCGTGCCGCGTGATCGGTGTGCTGGATGATGGCGCGGCCAGCCTGGCGTCTCCCGCACTGGCCCACCTGCGCGCAGCGCAGCTGGTGATTGGCGCACCGCGAACCCTGGGCTTGTTCGAGGACGAAATCGCGCCCGATGCCGAGCGCCATGTGCTGGGCGCCTTGCCCGAGCTTGTGGAGCGCATCCGCTTGGCACGCGAGGCGAATCAGGCGGTGGTCCTGCTCGCCACCGGGGATCCGCTGTGTCACGGCATCGCGGCTTACCTGGCGGCGCAGCTGTGTCTGCAGGCCATCGAGGTGCTGCCCAATGTATCCACCCTGCAGCTGGCCTGCGCACGTGTCGGTCTGCCCTGGGCCGATGCGCGCATCGTATCCATCCATGCCCGGGATGCCGGCGAATGGCAGTGCGGCGCAGCGCCCGGGCATGGTTTGTATGAACTGGCGCAGGCCTTGCGTCGACATGACCGGCTGCTGGTGCTGACCAGCCCGGCCAATACGCCGGACCGGGTTGCCCGGCTGCTGATGGCGGAGGGGCTGGCAGAGGATTTCGAGTTGGCCGTGGCCGAGCGCCTGAATCAGGCCGGCGAGCGGGTGCTGGCGGATCTGCGCCCGGCCGATGCAGCCAGCATGCAGTTTGCCGACCCCAATGTGCTGCTGCTGTGGCGGGTGCGCGAGCGTCGCCAGCCGGTGCGTTTCGGCTTGATGGATGCCACCTATGCCCAGCGCCAGCCGGAGAAGGGCCTGATCACCAAGCAGGAGGTGCGGGCCGTGTCCCTCGCGCGGATGCAGCTGCGTGCAGATAGTCGCGTCTGGGATATCGGCGCGGGCAGCGGCTCGGTGGGGCTCGAGGCGGCGCGTTTGTGTCCGCAAGGCCACGTCTGGGCAATCGAAAAAAATGCCGATGATTTCGCGATTGCCGGGCGAAACCGCGCGGCTTTCGGCTTGAGCAATCACACCCTCGTTCATGGCAAGGCGCCGGAGGGGCTTGATTTGTGGCCGGATCCGGATGCGGTCTTTATTGGTGGCTCCGGGGGTGAGCTGGCCGGATTGATCAAGCTTTGCCTGAAGCGTTTGCGCACCGAGGGCTGGCTGGTGATGAATTTCGTGACCCTGGAAAACCTTGCCACGGCAACCGCTGCACTCGAAGAGGCTGGTGCGCAGTGGGATGTACTGCAACTGCAGGCTGCCCGCAGCAAGCCGATTCTCGCCATGCACCGGATGGCGGCAGAAAACCCGGTGTGGATCGTGTGCGCCCGGCAGGGCAATGCGCAAATGAACAAGGAAATGATGGATGGTGAATGAAGCTTCACGCATGGGCACGCTGTACGGGCTCAGCCTGGGCCCGGGCGATCCTGGCCTGATCACGCGGCGTGCCTGGCAGTTGCTGGAGCGGCGCGATGCGCTATGGGTCTATCCCACGCGCAGCAGCAAGTCGCCCAGCTATGCTTACGACATTGTTGGGCGAGCTGGCCTGCTGCCGCCGGCTGAGCATCAGGCACTGCTGTTTCCGATGACGCATGATGCCGAGAAGCTGGTGCGCAGCTGGGAACGTGCGGCTGACTACGTGCTGCCACGTCTGCAGGCCGGGCAGGATGTGATGTTCCTGGTGGAGGGGGACGCCAGTACCTATGCGACCTTCGGCCATCTGGTGCGCAGTTTGCGGGCGCGCGAGGACGGTCTGGCGGTGGAGGTGGTGGCGGGCGTGAATTCCTTCAGCGCCGCCAGTGCGGCACTGGCCCGCCCCTTGTGCGAGCAGGACGATACGGTGGCCATCGTGCCCGCGGCCTATGGCGTGAGCGCGATCGACCGCCTGCTGGAGGATTTCGATTCGCTGGTGCTGCTCAAGGTCAAACCCTTGATCGAAGATCTCCTCGACTGGCTGGAGGCGCGTGAGCTGCTCGCGGGTGCCAGCCTTATCGAACGTTGCGGCGCGCCCGACGAACGCATCCTGCGTGGTGAGGAGATGCTTGCTTTGCGTGGCAGCACGGTCAGCTATCTGTCGCTGATGCTGGTGCATAGCCCGCACCGGATTCGTGGCGAGCGGATCCGGGGCTGCCTGAAGAAAAATACGAGCCAGGCGCAAGCCGCTGCGGAGCCGGCATGAGCACGACGGATTCCGTGTCACCGGTATTGCCGCGGCTGGTGCTGGTGGCGATCACCCGCCATGGTGCGGCGCAGGCTGCCGGGCTGGCCGCAGCCCTGCCGCTGGCCGAGCTGTGCGTGGCAGCAAAATTCGGTGAAGCACTGGAAGGTTTGCCGAATCGCGTGCACACCTACACCGGTGCGTTTCGCGACGAAATCGCAGCGCTGTTTGCGGCTTACGACCAGATCGTTTTCTTTGTTTCGCTCGGCGCGGTGGTGCGCCTGATCGCCCCGCACCTCAAGAACAAGGATGAAGACCCTGGCGTGCTGGTGATCGATGACGCTGGCCAGTTTGTGATTCCGGTGCTCTCGGGCCATGTGGGCGGCGCCAACGCAATGGCCGAGACCCTCGCCGCTTTGCTGGGCGCAGCGCCGGTGCTGACCACCGCTTCCGACGTGGGCAAGACCATTCCGGTCGACATCCTCGGTCGCGAGCTCGGCTGGCGCGTTGAGGCG
Source organism: Uliginosibacterium sp. TH139 (assembly GCF_002855595.1). Lineage (NCBI taxonomy): Bacteria > Pseudomonadati > Pseudomonadota > Betaproteobacteria > Rhodocyclales > Zoogloeaceae > Uliginosibacterium > Uliginosibacterium sp. TH139. Next base: position 116,669 of record NZ_PKRR01000007.1, read on the forward strand.
CCGAAAATCAATATCACCCGGGTGTCCGCCGCGGTAGTCAACGAAGAAGCGGTGGCCTTCGTGCAGGAGGCAGGCTCCCCACACTGGTGGACCCGGCCCACGCCGTTGCCGCCCAACATCCATCTGTATGCGCGTTTTGACGAGGTGCCGCTGGAACGTTATGCCGCCGTGCTGTGGGTGACTCATGCCGAGATCGCGCCCGCGCAGTGGGAAGTCCTCCGCGAGCGCCTGGTGGTCTATCGTCCGCCGCTGGGGGGCGCATGAAAATCGCTATTGGTCTGGGCTGTGATCGCGGCACGCCGCAGGCAACGCTTGAGCGTGCAGTGGATGAGGCCCTTGAGATGGCCGGCGCCGTGGCCAGCGAAGTCGTGGCACTGGCCAGCATCACGCTCAAGGCTGACGAAGCCGGGCTGCTGGCTTTGGCACAGGCGCGTGGCTGGCCCTTGTGCTTCTATCCGCCGGCGCTGCTGGCCGAAGTGGCGGTGCCCAATCCTTCGGAAACGGTGCGGCATTACACCGGCACCCCCTCGGTGAGCGAAGCGGCGGCCTTGCTCGCGGCGCAGGCTACCGATGCGCGGGCCCTGCGGGTCGAAAAGCATCGCGTAAAGGGGGCGGACGGGCGGAACGCCACGGTCTCGGTGGCCGCTGTAGATGCCGAGCGCATTCTGTTCGATCAGCAGGCCCGCCAGTCGACACATGCGCTGCTGGCCGCGCGGCGCGACATGCGTCATTTCCAGAGCGGCTGCAGCATCGATGCGGCAACCCGCGAGCGCCTGGCCGCAGCCTTGATGCAGGCGCCCTCGGTTGGCCTGATGCAGCCCTGGCGCGTGCTGCGCATCAGCGATACCGGGCTGCGCGCACGCCTGGCCGACTGCGTGAGCGCAGAGTGCGAGCGTACGGCACAGGCCTTGGGATCACGCGAAGAGGCCTTCCGCGCGCTCAAGGTGGAGGGTGTGCGCGAGTGCGCCGAGCTGTGGGTAGTGCTGCTGGCCCCGGATGACGGCACCGTGTTCGGCCGCCGCACGATGCCGCAGGAAATGGCCTGGTGTTCGGTTGGCGCGGCGGTGCAGAACCTGTGGCTCGCCGCCCGCGCCGAGAACCTGGGCTTGGGCTGGGTGTCGCTGTTCGAGCCGGCGGAGCTGGCCGTGTTGTTGCAGTTGCCGCCGGGCACCCAGGCTCTGGGCCTGCTGTGCATCGGCCCGGTGGCGAGCTTTTATCCGGCACCGATGCTGAGCCTCGCCGACTGGCGCCAGCCACGCGCACCCGCCGCATTATTCGGCGAGAACCGCTGGGCATTTTCCGAAGATTCCGCGGCAGATGCCTGTGCATCTGCCGGGCCCTTGAAGCAGGAGTAGTGATGCAGTCCGCAATTCAAACCGAGGGCGCCACCGGCGCCGGCAAGATCATGCTGGTGGGCATCGGCCCTGGCAGCGTGGAGCACATGACTGGCCGCGCCCGGGCGGCGATCGCCGAGGCCGATACGATCATTGGATACGTCACCTATATCAAGCTGGTGGCCGATCTGATCGAAGGCAAGGAAGTCATCCGCAAGAGCATGACCGAAGAGCTCGATCGCGCCGTCGAGGCGCTGGAGCGGGCGCGCGCTGGCAAGAAAGTGGCGCTGGTGTCCTCGGGAGACGCCGGCGTCTACGGAATGGCCGGGCCCACCTACGAGGTGTTATTCCAGGCCGGATGGACGCCGGACTCGGGTATCGAGGTCGAGATCGTGCCGGGAGCCTCGGCGATCAACAGCTGCGCCGCCCGGGTAGGGGCGCCGCTGACCCATGATTTCTGCGCCATCTCCCTGTCGGACCTGCTCACCCCCTGGCCGGTCATCGCGCGACGCCTGGATGCCGCTGCCGCGGCCGATTTCGTGGTGGCTTTGTACAACCCCCGCAGCGGCCGGCGCACACGTCAGATCATCGAGGCGCAGCGCCTGTTCCTGCGTCATCGCCGCCCCGATACGCCGGTGGCTATCGTCAAGAGTGCCTATCGGCGTCGCGAAAACATCGTGTTCACGACCCTGGCACAGATGGTCGAGGCTGATATCGGCATGCTCAGCACGGTGCTGATCGGCAACAGCAGTACCTTCGTGCGGCATGGCTGCATGGTCACCCCGCGCGGCTATGCCAACAAATACGATCTTGCAGAAGGCAGCACGCACGAAGGAGAGAAGGCCGGGCGTTCGTTGTCGACCGGGCTACTCGGCTGGCTGCAGAACCTGCAGGCGGATGTGGCAGACGGAATCGCCCTGGAGGAGCTGGCCAGGTGCCATCGCCTGCCACTCGAATACCTGCGCGACACGCTCGCCGAGCCGCTACCCGAGGCGCTTGAAGCCGTGTCAGAGGAGGGCGGCGAATGAGTAGCCAGGAGAAGGATATGGCCGTGGTGAAACCGCGCATTGCTGACTATGGACGCCACCTGCTGGTGTGTACCGGCCCGCGCTGTGCGCAGGATGGCGCAGCACAAGCCTTGTTCGACAGCCTGGGCGAGAAACTCAAGGCTGCCGGGCTCGATTCCGGGCCGCTGCGCGTCAAGCGCAGCCGGGTCAGCTGCTTTGCGGCCTGCAAAGGCGGGCCGATCATGTGTGTGCAGCCAGATGGCACCTGGTATTACCAGGTCACGCCGGAAAACATGGATCGCATCATCGCCGAGCATCTCGCGGGTGGCCGCTCCGTCAGCGAACTGGTGTTCCACCAAGGCCCTTGCTCCTCGCCTGCCGGTGGTGGTGAGGGCATGGAGTAATCGGCAGTTTGGCTTCAGTCTGGAACCATGGACGTATCTTCTGGCTGCGTATTGCGGTGAGCGTCGAGCTCATTCTGCATGCCGAAGACTCGCCAGACCAGCGGGGCCAGTCTGGCTGAAGGGCTGTTCGCCTCTTGCGCGTCCTTGAGCAGTTGCAGCACCGGTGTGCCGAGTTCCGCCTTCGTGCTGGTGCCACCATGCATGTGTGCTGTTGCCGGCGTGGATATCCAGCCGCTCGCCGAATCGTGGCGTGCTCAGGGCTAGGCCGCCTTGTTCGGCCAGCGCAGTGATGCGCTCCAGTGGTTCGGTCCAGGCGTGCAGGGCGAGATCAAATGTCCCGTTGTGAATCGGCACCAGTCGCTGGCCCTTCAAGTCAATGTGTGCCTGAATGCTCTGCTCGGGCTGCATGTGCACATCGGCCCAGGCTTCGTTGTAGGCTCCGTTTTCAATCAGCGTGAGATCGAAAGGGCCAAACCTGTCGCCGATCTCCCGGAAGCCGGCGAAGTAGCCGCTGTCGCCACTGAAAAACACGCGGCTTTGCGGCGTGATCAGCACCCAGGATGCCCACAGGGTGCGGTTGCGGTCACTCAGGCTGCGCCCTGAGAAATGCTGTGCGGGGGTGGCGATCAGGCGTAAGGCGCCGACCTGTGTTTCTTCCCACCAGTCGAGCTGCTGGATCTTTGTGGCCGCAATCCCCCAGCCGATCAGCCGTTCGCCAACGCCCAAGGGCGTGACAAACATGCCTACCTTGTCTGCGATGGCGAGAATACTTTCCCGGTCAAGATGGTCGTAGTGGTCGTGCGAAAGGATGACGGCTTCGATGGGAGGCAGATCTTCGCGGGCAATCGGAGCCGCGTGAAAGCGCTTCGGCCCGGCAAAGGAAAAAGGCGAGGCACGCTCGGCGAAAACCGGGTCCGTCAGCCAGAACTTGCCTTCCAGTTTGAGCAGGACGGTGGAATGCCCCAGGCGCCACAGGCTTTGGTCCGGGGCCTGCTGCAGATCAGTGGGAGTCAGGGGCGCGACTTCAAGTGCAGCGCCGGGGCTCGCATCGGGTGATTTTCCCGTCAGGTAGCGCCAGACTCCTTTCAGGCTGTCGGCGAAATTAAGCCCCCGCTCCTGTGCGAGATTGTGGAACTGACCATTGGCATATTGGCTGGCGCTTGGCCGCTCGCGTTGGATGTCCGGTGCGGCTTCAAAGATCGATGAGTAGGCCATGATGCTTGTTCCAAGTAATAAAGGCATGAGTAGCCAACGAGGCTTGAGGCGGAAGTGCGGCATCTCAGGCACCCGTCTGGATCTGCGCGGAGCTCAGTACGGATCTGCCCCGCACGGAGGGCAGGCTTGAAGTCAGCGCCTGGGCAACGCGCTGCGCCGTAACAGGACGCAGGCCGAGCGGGATTGCGCGTCCGAGCAGCCTGAATGCGGCTGCAGTCACTTTCTCGGCCAGGCGAGGCTTCTGCCCTAGGGCCACACGATCACCCAGCAGCAGCGAAGGGCGGGCGATCAGCAGCGCATCGGTATCGAGTTCAGCCAGCACGTCTTCGAGCTCGCCTTTCACGCGGTTGTAGAACATGCGGGAGCCGGCATTTGCACCTGCAGCACTGACTAGAGCTATGCGCCTTGCGCCTGCCGCAAGTGCGGCGTGCGCGACGCTCAGGTTGGCGTCGAAATCCACCGCGCGGAAGGCGGCCTGACTGCCTGCGTCCCCGATTGTGGTGCCGAGCGCCAGATAGACCTCGTCCACTGGCGGAAGAGGGGGCAGGGCTTTGAAATCGACCCGATGCACAATCAGCTTCGGGTGTTTGATGGCCAGGCCGCGTCGGCCCAGCGCATGCACTTCGCCCACCGTTTCATCTGCCAGCAGCGCTTGCAGGATGTGTTGCCCGACCAGCCCGGAGGCGCCTGCAATGACCGCGCGTCGTGCTGGGGAAGGGGTTGAGTTTGTCATTTCCTGCTCCTGAAGAAATTTGAGCTGCTCGTTACGCAAGATGAAGGTGTGAGCTGCGAGTCAATAGATAGCGTGCCGAAACCAGCAAAGCCACGAAAACCAGCAAGGCGCTGACCTCCAGTGTTGTGTCAGTGCGTCGGGCCATGTCTGCCGCTTCATGGCTGATCAGCCTACCGCTGGTAAAAACCACCACCAGATCAGACGGTCGCTTGAGCTGACCGTCTGATGCCAGGGGGCTTACAGGGCGCTCTTGAGAATGCGGCTCACCACATCGCGGGTGAAGATCTCGGCGATGCCGAACCATTTGGCATTGCCCAGCACGTTTTCGATCGTTGCGGGTAGGTCGGCCTCGGTGATGCCCAGTTGCGACAGACGGGTCGGCGTGCCGATCTTGTCGAACCATTTCTCCAGCGCGGCGATGCCTTGCTCCGCCGTTTCAAGCCCGAAGATTTCCTTGGCGAAACGCTGGAACTGCTCCCGATTGCGGCTGTGATACCACTTCATCCAGGCCGGCATGATCACCGACAGGCCCGCGCCGTGCGGCACGTTGAAGAGCGCCGAGAGCGAGTGCTCGATCATGTGGTTCGGGTAGCTGAAGCCGGCCGTGCCGGCATAGGTCAGGCCGTTGAGCGCCTGCGTGGAGGCCCAGGCAAACTGGGCGCGGGCATCGTAATCAGCTGGATCAGCCAGCAGGATCTCGGTGGTCTCGATCACCGTGTTGATGACGGCTTCGACCAGACGCGACTGGAAGCGCGGCTGCACCTTGGCGGTGAAGTAGCCCTCGATCGAGTGGGCGATGATGTCGGCCGCCGAATACACGAGGTAATCGCGCGACACGGTCTGCATCAGCGCCGGATTGACGATCGACACCTTGGGGAAGGTGTGCGGCGAGCCGATGGCGAACTTCTCCTTGGTGTCCTCGTTGGTGACGACCGCACCGTTGTTCATCTCGCTGCCGGTGGCGGCCAGGGTCAGCACACTGAAGATTGGCAGTGCAGCCTGGATGGAAGCTTCGCGGGAGAAGAGTTCCCACACATCGCCCTCATGCAGCACGCCGGCGGCAATCGCCTTGGAGCTGTCCAGCACCGAACCGCCGCCCACGGCGAGCACGGCCTCGACCTGATGGGTGCGGGCCAGCGCAATCGCCTCGCGCACCGTAGAGATCACCGGATTGCTGACGATGCCACCGAATTCGACGAAGGCGATGCCCTGTGCCGCGAGGCTCTTGGTGACGGTGGCGAACAAGCCATCGCGCTTGATGCGATCGCTGCCGTAAGTGAGCAGCACCTTCTTGATGCCGTGAGCGCCGAGATGCTGGCCGATCTGTTGTTCCTTGTCGGTGCCGAAATCGATGGTGGTCGGATTGTAGAAAGTGAAGTTGTCCATGAGGCGTTCCTGAGGGATGGAAGGATTGGCTTGATGGACTGCACTTTAGGCTCTGCACAAACATCAAACTAGACAGATATGGATTGAATGATTTACAACCAAAAGATGTAAATAACGCCTCTGGCTGCCATGTCGATCAATGAGCTGCGCTCCATCACCACCTTCATCCGCACCGCCGAACTGGGCAGTCTGAGCAAAGCTGCAGAGGCGCAGCAGATCACGCCACAGGCCGCCAGCAAGGCGCTGGGGCAATTGGAGCAGTACCTCGGCGTACGCCTGTTTCACCGCACGACACGCAGCATGTCGCTGACGGAGGAGGGCCAGCGCTTTCTTGAAGCAGCACAGCCCTCCTTGCTCGGCTTGCAGCAGGCGCTGTTGTCGGTGCGCCAGACGCGCGAAGACTTTGCCGGGCCATTGCGCATCGTTGGCCCGCGCTCGGTGCTGCAGCCCGTCATCAGCCCGGTAATGGACGAATATCTTCGCCTCTATCCCGAAGTTCAGCCGGACGTGCAACTCGACGACCGCATTGGAAACTGGGTGGAAAATCGCGTCGACGTGGGTTTCCGCATCGGCGCCTCGCCGCAGGAAGGGCTGATCGCCCGTCGTCTGTTTCCGATGCAACTGGTCATCTGCGCCGCCCCCAGCTATTTGCGCAAGTACGGCGTGCCGGAAAACCGTCATGCCCTCAACCAGCATCGCTGCAGCGTATTCCGTCATCCCGGTAACGGTTGTCTTGTGCCCTGGCATCTCAAGATCGGAGATAGCCTGGAGGAGTGGCCGGTGGCCCCGGTCTTCTGTACCAATGACGAGATGCTGGAGTTGCAGACCGTGCTCGCCGGCGAGGTGATTGGCCAGCTTGCTGCGCCGACTGCAGCCCCCTACATCCGCGCTGGCAGGCTGGTGCCAGTGCTGGTCGAGCATGTGGCGGACAACTACAGCCTCTATGTTTACTACGGCAGCCGTACTGCAATCCCATCACGGGTGAGGCGCTTCATCGATCTGGCCGTTGACCGGCTTAGCGACAGCAAGGACTTTGTTCTAAGCGCCGAGGAGCTCGCGAGTAGCCGCGCAAGGCCTGCCGGAGCATGACTTGTCCGGTCTTGGCCACGGCGTTCGTTTTCCTGACTTAGCGACCCGCACTCAGGCCTTCTGCACGCCAGGAGCGAGAGCCAGCAGGGCTTACGCAATGCATGGTGTCGAGATCTGTTTCTTGTCCTGTTGAATAGACCTGTATGTGCGATAGCGAACGCATTGCGGGCTGTTTTGCGATCGGTAGGCGCCGGATAGTTTTCGCGCCTCGGCGCAGGACAAACCACCGTACTGGGATGAACATATGGAGCCATGACTGGGCCCGTCAGCACAGCGGGTGAGATCGCTGGAAACACAACCCGACTCTGCACCGGCCCGCAGTACCGTGCTATGCACGCAAGCGCTCGGTGACTGCGCTTGAACGCTTGCGAAGCGCGGTATTTCTTCAGTGAAACCCCGATAATGGCGGCCAATTCGTTTTGAACGCTACGTCAGGATTCCCACATGGAAATCAAGGTCAATTTTCTCGACAAGCTTCGCCTTGAGGCCAAGTTTGATGACTTCACCGTTATCGCCGATCAGCCTATCCGCTATAAGGGCGATGGCTCCGCGCCGGGGCCCTTCGACTATTTTCTGGCCTCATCGGCCCTTTGTGCGGCCTACTTTGTGAAGCTGTATTGCGACACGCGCGATATCCCGACCGAAAACATCCGCCTCTCGCATAACAACATTGTTGATCCGGAAGACCGCTACAAACAGATTTTCAAGATCCAGATCGAGCTGCCGACGGATATCTCCGCCAAGGATCGCCAGGGCATCCTGCGCTCGATCGAGCGCTGCACCGTGAAACGGGTGGTGCAGACTGGCCCCGACTTCGTGATTGAAGAGGTGGAAAATCTGGATGCCGATGCGCAGGCGCTGCTCACGCTGAAGCCGGACTCCGAAGCACGTACTTTTATTCCGGGCAAGGATCTGCCACTCGAAGAAACCATCTCCAACATGTCGGCCTTCCTGGCTGGCCTGGGCATCAAAATCGAGATCGCCTCCTGGCGAAATCTGGTGCCGAACGTTTGGTCACTGCATATCCGCGATGCGCACTCGCCGATGTGCTTCACCAATGGCAAGGGCGCGACCAAGGAGAGTGCCCTGGCCTCGGCGCTGGGTGAATACATCGAGCGCGCGAGCTGCAATCACTTCTACAACGACCAGTTCTGGGGCGAAGACTTCGCCAATGCAGCCTTTGTGCATTACCCGGAAGAGCGTTGGTTCAAGCCGGGGCGCCGCGATGCGCTGCCAAAAGGCATGCTCGATGACTACAGCCTCGCGATTTACAACGCCGATGGTGAGCTACGCGCATCGCATCTCTTCGACACCAACTCCGGCAATACCGAACGTGGCATCTGCTGTCTTCCCTATGTGAGGCAAAGCGATGGTGAGGTGGTGTATTTTCCCACCAACCTGATCGACAACCTCTTCCTCAGCAATGGCATGAGTGCTGGCAATACGCTGGTCGAGGCGCAGGTGCAATGCCTATCGGAAATCTTCGAGCGGGCGGTGAAGCGCGAAATTCTCGAAGGCGAAATCGCGCTGCCGGATGTCCCCCAAGAGGTACTGGCGAAGTACCCCGGCATCGTCGCCGGCATCGAAGCACTGGAGAAGCAGGGTTTCCCGGTGCTAGTGAAGGATGCCTCGCTGGGCGGAGAGTTTCCGGTGATGTGCGTCACCCTGATGAACCCACGCACGGGTGGAGTCTTCGCATCTTTTGGCGCCCACCCGAGTTTCGAAGTGGCGCTGGAGCGCAGCCTCACTGAGCTGCTACAGGGCCGCAGCTTTGAGGGCCTGAACGATCTGCCCAAACCCACTTTCGAGAGCAATGCGGTGACCGAGCCTAACAACTTCGTCGAACACTTCATCGATTCCAGCGGCGTGGTCTCTTGGCTCTTCTTCAGCGCCAAGGCCGATCATGAATTCGTCGAGTGGGATTTCTCCGGCCACGGTGAAAGTTCCAACGCCGAAGAAGCTACGACCCTCTTTGGGATTCTCGAGAACATGGGCAAGGAGGTGTATGTCGCGGTGTACGACCAGCTCGGCGCCAAGGCCTGCCGTATCCTGGTGCCGGGCTATTCCGAGATTTACCCGGTCGAGGACCTGATCTGGGACAACACCAACAAAGCGCTGGCGTTCCGCGCCGACATCCTGAACCTGCATCGCCTGGACGACGCCAGCCTGGAAGCGCTGCTGGAACGGCTGGAAGACAGCGAACTGGATGATTACACCGACATCATCACCCTGATCGGCGTCGAGTTTGACGAGAACACGGACTGGGGGCAGCTCACGATTCTGGAGCTGAAGCTGCTGATTCGTCTCGCCTTGCAGCAGTTCGACGAAGCGAAAGAGCTGGTGGAAGCCTGGCTGCAGTACAACGAAAACACGGTCGAGCGCGGCTTGTTTTATCAGGCTCTGAACGTGGTGCTGGAGGTCGTTCTGGATGACGAGCTGGAACTCGCCGACTACGAGCAGAATTTCCGGCGCATGTTTGGCGATGCGCGTATGAATGCAGCTTTGGGCTCGGTGGACGGCAGCGTGCGCTTCTTCGGTTTGACGCCCACGAGCATGAAGCTGGAAGGCCTTGATCGACACCAGCGTCTGATCGACAGCTACAAGAAGCTGCACTCGGCGCGAGCTCGTAGCGCGGCTTTACCCGGTTAGGATCGAGACTCCATAGCCTTCCGCCTGGCATAAGTCCGTTTGGGACGAGGGGGCGACCTTGCTTCGCGCTCTGACAGGGCAGGGCAGTTGTAGCAAAAAGCAGGTTCATCACCAGCTTTCCGACGAAATGCGCCGTACGGATTCGTAGAAAGTGATGTGCTCCGGCTTTAGAGGGGGCACGATCTGCGCAGTAAGACCATGAATAGCCTCTAGGTTCATGGTCTTACTGTAAAACCGCATGGCCCGATCGCTGGCACTGCCTTTGAAGCCACTGCGCGGCTTCACTATTAATTCTGGCGTTTGCCCTGGTGCGTATCTGACTTGCTCAAAACGCCCGCAGCGGGCGATCAGACCCGCCTGCTGCGTACCCCGAGCAGCGCGGCCCGCGTTAGTGGCGCCTGGAGTTGTTCGAGCCACCATTGCAAGGCGCGCCCTTGTTCTGCCTGGCCACCCTTGCGCCAGGCGTAGCTGGACTGGATCTGCTGCTCCGCCCGCTCCACGCGCTTGACGACCAGCCGGCCGGTGTCGATGTAGTTCTGCGCCAGGCAGGTCGGCAGGAACCCTACGCCAAGGCCACGGATCTGCGCGTCCACCTTGGCAGGCAGGTCGGCTACCGTGAAGACATCCTGACCCGTGAGCAGGCCGATGCTCAGGCTGTCTCCGTGCTGGATGGAGTCCGCAATCGCGACGGCCCGGTGCTGGCGGATGATGTCGTCGGAAAGAGGCTCTGGAGCCTGTGCCAGAGGGTGGTGCGGAGCGACCGCAAACACGAAGCGCACGACGCCCAGTGACTCGCGTAACAGGCCGGGGCGTGGTTGCTGATCCATTACCACGCCGAGGGCCAGGTCAGCTTGCCCGGAACTCAGTGCGGCCAGCGTGCCGGACAGGGTTTCAGCGCGCAGCTTGAGCCGGGTAGGAGGATTCAGGCTCAGAAAGCCTGAACACAATTCCATCACCGTGCTCCGATCAATGATGCTGTCCACCGCGATGGTCAGCTGAGGCTCCCAGCCGGTGGCGACGCGTTTGACGCGATTGGCCACTGCGTCGATGCCGGCCAGGAGGCTTGCGCCTTCACGCAGCAGTTCGGCGCCTGCCGGGGTGAGCCGGGCCTGGCGGGAGCTGCGGTCAAACAGCAGCACATCCAGCGCGTCCTCGATCTGGCGGACCCGATAGGTGAGGGCGCTGGGCACCATGTCGCTGGCACGGGCGGCAGCGGCGAAACTTCCGGTGTCGGCAATCAACTGCAGCAGGTGGAGCGATGCGGGTGTCAGCACATCACGAGGAGTTGCCATAAGGCTTTCAAACGCTCAATTTTTTTGAATGCTGCCATTACGGGGTGCGCTGCTGCAAGCGATGAAGCCCTCCGGCAAGCCGGAGGGCTGGTTGTTGCACCGATCAGGCTTCGCGGCGTGCGTCCAGGCTCCACCCACCAGCGCCCCAGGCCGCTACGCTCAGCAGGCCACCGACCACGGCGATGTTCTTGAAGAACAACAATTGCACAACGAGTTGCTGGTCTGCCGGAACTGCCCAGTAAGCGTGAAAGAAGAACGAGGCCACCAGGGTAAAGGCCGCCAGCACCAGTGCTGCGATGCGGGTGCCGAAGCCGGCGATCAGGGCCAGGCTGCCGACGATTTCGACGACCAGGGCGAGCGCTGCGCCCACGGCTGGCAGCGGTAGACCGACGGAGGCGATATAGCCGACGGTGCCTGCAAATCCGGTGAGCTTGCCGATGCCTGCGGGCAGGAAAAGCGCTGCCAGCAGAAGACGGGAGGCGAAGGAGAGCGGGTTTTGCAGAGTCTTGAACATGATGGTTTCCTTTTTGAGTGAAGAAGAGAGCGGCACGCCTTCAGGAGGCCAGATCAAACACGAGTACTTCGGCATCCTGGCCTGCGGACAGGACGATCAGACTTTCAGCCTCGAGGCGGGCCGCATCACCGGCGTTCAGGCGTACGCCGTTGACCGTGAGGCTACCGCGGACCAGATGAACATAAGCCTTGCGAGTGGGGTCGAGCGCCAGCTCCGCCCGTTCCTCTGCGTCGAAAAAGCCTGCCCTTAGCGTGGCATCGGCATGAATCGTGACCGAGCCTTCAGCACCATCCGATGAGGCGATCAGGCGCAGGCGGCCGCGCTTTTCGTCGGAGGCGAAATGCTTCTGTTCATAGCCGGGGGTAATGCCTTTCTCGTTGGGCTGGATCCAGATCTGCAGGAAGTGCGTGGTGGCATCGGCGGCATGGTTGAACTCGCTGTGGCGCACGCCGCTGCCGGCGCTCATGCGCTGGACTTCGTCGGGCAGGATGGCCGTGCCGTTGCCCATGCTGTCCTTGTGCGCCAGGGCTCCGGAGATCACATAGCTGATGATTTCCATGTCGCGGTGGCCGTGGGTGCCGAAACCAGTGCCGGGGGCGATGCGGTCTTCATTGATGACCAGCAGATTGCCCCAGCCCATGTGGGCCGGATCGTAGTAGTCGGCAAAAGAGAAGGAGTGTTGGCTTTTGAGCCAGCCGTGATCGGCGTGGCCGCGGTCCTGGGATTTGCGAAGGGTCAGCATGTCTGTCTCCTGAGTGATGCAGTGGCGATGGAGTGACTTTAATCCTCAAGTACTCTGACTGGATGCAATGATTTTGTCGCCATCATTCAGAATAATTGAATGATTGATTTTCCGGCGCGCAGCTCGCCAGCGTCTTGCGCTAGGCTTCGTGAAAGCTTGCCAAGGAGCGTCGTATGTCTGAATCGCACGCAAATCAGGATTCGCCTTCACCGATCACCCGTATCGCCCTGCGCAGTGCCGAACTGGGCGCGGGTTTGAGCATCCGGCGTGCACTGCCGACACGCGAGCAGCGCATGGTGGGAGCCTGGTGTTTCCTCGATCACATCGGCCCGGTGCACTTTGGCAAGGAGGAGGGGCTGCACGTTGGCGCTCACCCGCATACGGCCCTGCAAACCTTTACCTGGATGATGGAGGGCGAAATCCTGCACCGCGATAGCCTGGGCTCGGAGCAGATCATCCGCCCGGGGCAGGTGAATCTGATGACTGCTGGGCGTGGCATTTCCCACACCGAAGACTCTGTGCCGGGTGCCAGCACGCTGCATGCGGCGCAACTGTGGATTGCCTTGCCGCCAGAGCAGATCGATATCGCGCCGGCCTTCGAGCATTACCCCGATCTGCCCGGCTGGCTGGAGCAGGGCCTAGGCCTGACCCTGCTGGTGGGCGATTTTGGCGGCCGCTCGGCACCGGTCAGGGTGTATTCGCCCTTGCTCGGAGTGGACATCCGGAGCGAAGGGCATGTCCACGCTGTGCTGCCCCTGCGCAGTGATTTCGAGTACGCCTTGCTGCCCCTTGAAGGTGAGCTGAGGCTGGCCGGGCAAAGCTTCAGCGCTGGCGAATTTGCGTATATGGGGAAAGGTCTGAATCAGCTCGAGCTGGAGATGGCCGCGGGATCACGAGCGTTGCTGCTGGGAGGGGAGCCGCTCGAAACACCGATCACCATGTGGTGGAATTTCGTTGGCTACTCCAAGCCTTATGTTGCCCAGGCACAGGCCGATTGGGAGGCGGGAGCCGCACGTTTTGGCAAGGTCGAAGGAGGAGAGGGGCGGCGCATCGCACCGCCGAAAATTCCTTGGGCGCAATGAGGCAAGCCATGCCGTAGCAGGATGGATGTGGAAGGCATTGACTTAGAAGCTGTTCACGATTTTTTCAGCAGCAAGGTTGGGAATGATATTTGCATTGTCTGGAGGCTGGTATTGAGCTGACGCTCCGTGTTTTTCGAGAATCGGCTGTATCTGCTCAAACGCCTCTTTGCTGATGCCGATCGGGTATCTTTTCCTCATCCAGCCAGTCTAGGATTTTCAAAAGATCGTGAGCAGGGCTGTTAGCGCGTTTGGCTTCTTTGCTTGGATACTTGCCGTTCTGGGCACAACACTTGGTAGATGAACAGGCCGCTACGATTGCATACCGGCTCTCAGCGATCGCCAGTCAGGCCGCTAGAGCGGCCCGACTTTAAAGAATCGCCTTTGGAGCGTGAGGCCGATTCATCAACCATTCATTTCAGCCGCACCACGACCTTGCCCTTGGCGCGACCTTGGGCCAGGTATTCGAGCGCCTCTTTGGCCTCGGCAAACGGAAACACCTTGTCGATCACCGGCCGAATGCGGTCCGCGCCGAGCAAGGCGCCGATTTCGGACAACTGCCCGCCATCGGGGCGCACGAACAGGAAGGAATAGGAAGCCTCCCGCTTGGCCGCAAGCCGCATGATCTTGCGGCTCATCAAGCCGAAGACGAACTTCAGCACGAAGTTCAGGCCGCGGGCGCGGGCGAAGGCCGCATCGAGCGGCCCGACGAGCGAAACGATCTTGCCGCCGGGCTTGAGCGTGTCGATGGCTTTTTCGAGCTCCTCATCCCGGAGCGTACCCAGCACCATGTCATAGCCGCGCAGCACTTTCTCGAACTGCTGCTTCTTGTAATCAATCACCTCGTCTGCGCCGAGACTGCTGACCAGCTGCACATTGCCGGTGCTGGTCGTGCTGCCGACCTTGGCGCCGAAGTGCTTGGCCAATTGGATCGCGAAGCTGCCGATCCCGCCGGCCCCGGCCGGGATGAACACCTTTTGCCCCTTCTGAACTCGCGCGCGCTCTTTCAAGGCTTGCCAGGAGGTCAGCCCGACCATCGGAATCGAGGCCGCCTGCACGAAGTCCAGATTCTCCGGCTTCAGTGCTGCCACGCGCTCCGGCACCACGGCGAATTCTGCGAGCGAGCCGAGCCCCAGATCGAAGAGGCTGGCAAAAACGGCGTCGCCTTTCTTGAAGCGCGTGACCCGGCTGCCGACTTCGACCACCACGCCGGCGAGATCGCTGCCGACGGTGGCTGGCAACTGGAACTTCAGCACCGGCTTGAACATGCCGGTGGGGATCATGTTGTCGATCGGGTTCAGGCCTGCTGCATGCACCTCGACCAGCATTTCATCTGGCTTGAGCGTGGGGCGGGGAAGTTCGGAGAAGCCGATTTCGGGAGACTTGCCGTAGCGTTTGAAGGTGAGTGCTTTCATGTTGTGCTCTTTTCGATGTGGATTGGGTCGCTCGCGCGGCAGGGCTGAAAACAGCCCGGCGCAAGGCGTGGGTGATCGGTTGATTCAGGATAGTTGCGTGCCGCGAATCCGCTTGCTCATCCTGCCCCAGGCAGGCGTTTTCGCCTCCTTGGGCAGGTCGGTCATGCGTTGACGTCCACGACCGTGCGGCCGCGCACCTGGCCGAGCAGCACAGGGGTTACAAGATTGGGCACTTCAGCCAGGCCAACGATCTGCGTCGCGCGGGCGAGCTTGCCCGGCTCCAGGTCTTGGGCCAGACGCGCCCAGGCCTGCACGCGAACGTCTTGCGGCGCATTGACCGAATCGATGCCGGCCAGGGTTACGTTGCGCAGGATGAAGGGCAGCACCGAGCCCGGCAGGTCCGCGCCCTGGGCGAGTCCGAAAGCCGCCACGGCGCCGCGATAGCGGGTCTGCGCGAGCACGTTGGCCAAGGTGTGGCTGCCCACCGAGTCGATCGCGCCGGCCCAGCGCTCCTTGCCGATCGGCGCATTCGGTTCGGACAGGCTGCGGCGGTCGATGACCTCGGCCGCGCCCAGTTCGCGCAGGTAGTCCGCCTCACTCAGGCGCCCGGTCGACGCGACTACCCGATACCCCAGTCTGGACAATAAGGCGATGGCGATGGAGCCGGCGCCGCCGCTGGCGCCCGTGACCAGAACGTCGCCTTGCTCCGGCGTGACGCCCGCATGCTCCAGCGCGAGTACTGACAGCATCGCGGTGTAGCCCGCCGTGCCGATGGCCATGGTGTCGCGGGTTGAAAAAACCTCGGGCACTTTGACCAGCCAGTCGCCGCTGACGCGCGCCTTCTGGGCAAAGCCGCCGTGATGCGTCTGGCTCAGGCCCCAGCCATTGGCCAGCACGCGGTCGCCCACTGCAAAGCCCGGATGCGCGGAGCTTTCCACGACGCCGGCAAAGTCGATGCCGGGGATCAGCGGAAACTGGCGGATCACCGGCGCGCGGCCGCTCAGCGCCATCGTATCCTTGTAGTTCACCGTCGAATAGTCGACCGCGACAGTAACGTCGCCGGGCATCAGATCGGCCTCGTCGAAGTCGACCAGGGCGGTGGAAATCGTGTCGCCGACCTTGCTGGCCAGTAGCGCTTTGAAACTCATGATCGTTTTTCCTGTGTGCGTGGGTCCGTTCCGGGCAGGCGGCTGCCGGTGTTCAGTGAAGCCCGGGGTGGCTTAGCCCAAACCGAATTGCTTGTGCAGCACCTTGTCGAAGAAGCCGCGCGGCAGGAAGCGGCGAGCGAACGCGCCCTGGCGTGCGACCTTGCCGGAGGGGTAGCGCAGCAGCGGCGTCTGGCGATTGGCGGCCAGCACGATGGTGTCGGCTACGCTCTCGGCGCTGTCCGCAGCGCGCATTGCGCTCTCAAAGGCGACGAGATACTTCTCACGGCTGGCTTCGTAGGCGGCCAGCGGTCGATCGGAAGGGGTCACGCTGGCATCGAATGCGGTGCGGGTCACGCCCGGTTGAATGACCGCGACGCGCACGCCGAAGCCGCGCACTTCGTGATCGAGCGATTCGGAATAGCCTTCGAGGGCATGCTTGGTGGCTGCGTAATGGGCGTTGAAGGGGGCCGGGATGATCCCCAGCCCGGAGCCTACGTTTAGGATGCGGCCGCTGCCCTGCTTGCGCATGGTGGGCAAGACCGCATTACTGACCCGCACCACACCAAACACATTCGTTTCGAACAGCGCCCGCACCTGATCAATCGAGCTTTCTTCTGCCGCTGCAGCGCTAAGACCGAAGCCGGCATTGTTGACCAGCAGATCGATGCGCCCCTCCAGCCGCAGCAGTTCGTCGATGGCGGCCTTGACCGAAGCGTCGTCGGTCACATCCAGCGCCAGCATCGGAAAGGCGCGCTGGCCCGCCTGGGCACCGCGCCGGCTGGTGCCGTACACCTTGTAGCCGGCAGCAATGAGCTTGAGGGCGGCGGCTTCGCCGATGCCCGAGGAAGCGCCCGTGACGAGGGCGACGCGTTTGTTTGTCTGCATGGAAAAGCTCCTGAGTGTTTTCTGCCAGTAATCTTTGAGGTTCAAGCCGCCAGCGTCGGATAGTCCGTATAGCCCTTGGCGCCGGGCGTGTAGAACGTGTCCGGCATCGGCGCATTCAAGGCTGCGTCCTGGCGCATGCGCTCGACCAGATCGGGGTTGGCGATGAAGGGCCTGCCCATGGCTGTCAGATCGGCGAGGCCGTCGCTCAAGGCCTGTTCGGCACTGGCTTTGTCGAGCCCACCGGCGAGGATGAAGGGGCCGTCGAACGCAGCCCGCAGATCGGCCTTCAGCTTCGCCGGAACCGGCGGGGTACCCATCGCGGAATGGTCCAGAACGTGGACATACATGAGGCCCAGTGCCGAGAGCTGCTTCACCAGCGCCAGGTACTGTTCATCCACGCCGTCGAATGCGCCGGCGCTGTTGACCACGCCGTGGGGCGACAGGCGGATGCCGACGCGCTCGGCACCGATCTCTTTCACTGCAGCGCGGGCGACTTCGAGCACCAGGCGGTTGCGCCCTTCAGCCGTGCCGCCATAACCATCGGTGCGGCGGTTGATGTTGGCGTTGAGGAACTGTTCGAGAAAGTAACCGTTGGCGGCATGCAACTCGATGCCGTCAAAACCCGCCTGGATGGCAAGGCGCGCGGCGGTGGCGTATTCGCCAATGACGGCTTGGATGTCGGCCTCGGTCATGGGGCGCGGCGGCGTATGCGGCTGGCTGCCTTGCGTATCAGTCCACATCTCTCCAGGGCAGGTTTCGGGCGAAGGCCCCAGCACCTCGGCACCGGCAGGCAGGTTGGCCTGGTGAGATACCCGGCCGGTATGCATCAGCTGCACCACGATCTTGCCGCCTTGGGCATGCACCGCGTCGGTCACCAGCTTCCAGCCTTGTACCTGAGCCTCATTGAACAGACCCGGTATCCGGGCATAGCCCAAGCCATTGGGTGACGGTGAGGTGCCTTCCGTGATGATGAGACCGGCGCTCGCACGCTGGGCGTAGTAGGCGGCCATCAGGCTGGTTGGGATGTTGTTTTCGCTTGCGCGGCTGCGCGTGAGTGGCGCCATCACGATGCGATTGCTGAGCGGAGTGGAACGCAGCTGGAAGGGTTCGAAAAGCATGGTTTGTCCTTGGAAAAATGGAATAGGAGAAGAAGCTAAGCGCAGCAACAGTCAGTTCGCTGGAATCAAGCAATGTTGTAACGAGGGGCCGGCTTGCCCGCTTGGGTGCTTGCGAACAGTGCGGTGCGCGCGGCGTCGTACTTGTCCCACAGGCTGGCATCGGCCACCGATGGCCAGGTGATGGTTTCGCCTTGATCCAGACCCGCGAGCGCCGCGTCGACCATGTCTTCGGTCGTCATCAGGGTGTCCTTGTTGAGGGCAGCCAACGGAACGCCTGACAAGTCCCAGAGTTCGGTGGCGGTGGACGCGGGCAAAACCAGTTGAACCTTTACCCCGGTTTCGGCCAATTCCTGCTGCAGGCCTCGGCTGTATTGCAGGACATAAGCCTTGGTACCGCTGTAGATGGCGCTGATGGGCAGCGAGTGGACGGCCAGGACGGACGCGATGTTGATGATCAGGCCCTGCTTCCTTGCGACGAAGGCTGGCACCGCAGCTTGCGTCAGGCGTGTCAGGGCGGTGATGTTGAGGGCGATCTGGCTCAGCGCGTCATTCGCAGAGGTCTGGGCCGCAGGCGCCAGGCGCGCAATGCCAGCGTTGTTGACCAGCACTTGCACATCCTCACGGCTGGCCAGCAGCGTCTCGATGCGCGCCAGATCCTGATCCTTGGTCAAATCGGCCGCAACGGGCTCGGCTTTGATGCCGTGCGTTTTTGTGAGCTGCGCACAGAGGGCCTCCAGGCGGTCAGCGCGGCGGGCGACAAGAATGAGGTCATATCCACGCGCTGCGAGGCGATCTGCGTAGACGGCTCCGATGCCGGAGGAGGCTCCGGTAATCAAGGCGGTTTTGGGGGTGTTGGGGTTGGTCATGAGTGGCTTTCTAATGAAGTGATCGATCTGAGGAATGTTCGTATCTGACTTACTGCGCAAGGAACGCAAGCGCGCTTGGCACAAAGTCGGTATGGAATTGGAAGATCCCGCCATGACCCGCATCGGGATAAAGGATGAGCTGGCTATTCGGAAATCGTTTGGCCATGTCAGGCGAGTTTTCCGAGGCAACCATCCTGTCGCTCTCGCCGTTGGCGATGAGGACTGGCTGTGTGACAACAGACAGGTCGGCGGGCGGCTCGGCCTCCCAGGCGCTCAGGGCTTTCAATTGCGCCAGGAACGCACTCACGGCAATTTCTTTATCGCGATCCTCAGTGCGCTCTTTCAGCCGCGCCAGAAATGCCTTGCCTGCCTCGATGCCGTTGGGCGTTCGCGTGAAGAAGAGAAACTGCTTTGCATCCTGCCCGGTGAAAAAGCCGCGCATCATGTCGTAGAAGGTCAGCCAGGGAGCGCTGATATGTTTTCCTCCCCTGGGCGCCGTCCCGGTAAGCACCATTTTTCGGACGAGTTGAGGGTCTTTCAACACGATGTCCTGGGCAACCATTCCACCCATTGAGAATCCGAAGAGATCAACTTGTGTGAATCCCTTGGCCTTGATGAAGCTGATGGCGTCATCGGCCATTTGCTCTATCGTGCTGGCAGGCTCTCCCGTGGATGCACCGATGCCGCGATTGTCAAAGGTGAGCACGTGATGCTTCGCCGCAATACCGTCGATGATTCGCGGGTCCCAGTTGTCCAGAACCGCCGCCAGATGCGCGAGAAACACCACGGGGGTGCCGCCGTTCTGTTGCCCAAGCTCGCGGTACGCGAAATCCACGCCACCCGCAGAAATAGTCTGGGTAGGGACGTCTTTCCACGTAGTCACTTTTGGCGTGCTTGCAGTGGCCACGACCTGATCGGCCGAAATCACATCGTTTGCCGTGGCGAAGGGTGAGACCAGCGCAGCGGCAAGAGCAAAGAGGCTAAGCGCTCTTTTCATCAAATGAGGCATGGTGTGAATTCCGAATGAAGGGGTCGTGGCGTGAAAAATGGCGGCAATGCTCACGCTTGTGGCTGGTAGCGCGCTGCCGCATGGGCTTGGCGCAGGTCCGACATCAAGCCTTGGCGTGCAGCTTCCAGCGCGTCCCAGCGCTCGGCGACATGTAGCGGCGGGATCGTGACCAGTTCGCGGCGGTCGAAACCGACCAAGGCTGCATCGACCAGTTCGCCCACTTCCATCACCTCGGGCAGGGTGTTGACGTCAACGCCGGCACGTTCCCAGATTTCGGTGCGGGTGGCCGCCGGCAACACGGCTTGCACATAGACGCCTGAGGACGAAAGCTCCTGATGCAGGCCTTGCGACAGGAACAGCACGAAGGCCTTGGTGGCGCCGTAGATCGTGGTGCCGAACTCGGGCGCAAAACCCAACACCGAGCCGAGGTTCACGATGGCGCCGCTGCCGGACTGCGCGAAGCGCGGCGCAACCGCCGCTGCGAGCCGCGTCGGCGCAGTGACGTTGAGCGCGATCTGGCTTTCAATGGCTTCGGCAGATTGCGTCAAGAAACCTCCGACTTGAGGCATGCCTGCGTTGTTGATCAGGACGCCGATGCGCTCGTCATCGCGCAGACATGCCTCGACCATGGCGAGATCGGCGGCCCGGGTCAGGTCAGCCGGCAGCACCTCGACGGCCACGCCGTTTTCTTCACGCAGACGCGCGGCCAGCGCGTTCAGACGCGTTTCGTCGCGCGCGACGAGCACGAGGTCGTGACCACGGCGGGCAAAGCGCTCGGCGTAGGTGGCGCCGATGCCGCTGGAGGCGCCGGTGATGAGGACAGTCGGAAGCTTGTTCATGGGTTCTTTCCTGGCATGAGTCGTTGGGGCGGCTGGTTCGCCAAGCACAGGGCCGAAAAGGTTTTTTCGGGCACAAGGTCTCGGCTGCTGGCCTTAAGGTGAATCAATGATGATGTTCGTAATCTAAAAAGTCAAGACTTTGATTACGGTCGTCATCAATGTATAGTGAGACCCCATGCAGGCAGCTACTCATATGGAACGGACATGAAAGTCACCAAGGCACAGGCGCAGGCCAACCGGGCGCGCGTGGTTGAAACGGCCGCCACCCTGTTTCGGGAGCGCGGTTACGACGGCGTTGGCGTGGCCGATCTGATGGCCGCCGCCGGCCTCACCCACGGCGGCTTCTACAAGAACTTCGGCTCCAAGACCGATCTGATCGCGGAGTCCGCCGCGTGCGGCATCGCCCAGAACGCCGCCGTATCGGCGGGGGCGGACATCCCGGAATTCGTGCGGAGCTATCTCTCGCGCGAGCACCGCGATGGCCGCGCCACTGGTTGCACCATCGCAGCTTTGAGCGGGGACGCCGCACGCCAGCCGGAAACGGTTAGGGCCGCTTTTGCGGCCGGCATCGAGAGCCTGCTGGCGACGCTGACCCCCGCGCCCGCCTCGCCGGACGCTGCAGGCGCAGATGCCGACGCGACGCGGATTCGCCATCTCGCCATCCTGGCGCAGGCGGTGGGTGCCGTCGTCATCTCGCGCGCCTGCCCGGACGATGCGCCGCTGGCCGACGAAATCCTCGCGGTGTGCCGCGACCGGATCCTCGCCGCGCTGACTACGCCGAGCACAGAAAACGCGCCGGTGTATGAGCCCGACGCTTGAAGGCAGCGGAAGCCCCTGTAGCCGATCCGAGCACATCTATTACCTATTGATCGCAGCCTGGCCAAACCCTCAAGCAACCGTGAAGGAGAAGTAGATGCCCCTCGTTCGTATCGACATCAAAAAGAATCCTGACGCGTCCTATGTCAAAAAGCTGGGCAAGGTGGTTTACGAGTCAATGAAGGCCGCGATCAACGTCCCTGACAAAGACAACTTTCAGGTTCTGACGGAGCACGACGACGATCACTTCGTCTATGACCCGACCTATCTCGGGATCAATCGAACCGATGGCGTGGTGTTTATCCAGATCACGCTCAATGAAGGACGCACGACGGACCAGAAGAAGCTCCTCTACACGACGATTGCCGAGGGGCTTAAGCGAGAGGCGGGGGTTCGGCCGGAGGATGTTTTCATCAATCTGGTCGAGGTCAAAAAAGAGAACTGGTCGTTCGGCGGTGGAGTGGCCCAGTACGCGAGCTGATGCGCGGCGCGCGATCCTGAACCCATGAACTACTTCAAGCCTTGCGCTGACGGCAGGTTTTCGAATGCCGTCAGCCGCATCGCGTGATTCGTAAAACGAATATTCCTGACAACGGAGCAAGGTATGAAATACACAGCGTTTGGCAAGACTGGCCTGCGGGTATCGCAAGTCGCATTGGGCACCGGCAACTTCGGTACCGGGTGGGGCCACGGCGCCGATCCGGATGCAGCAGAGGCCGTCTTCAACGCCTACGCCGAGGCCGGCGGCAACTTCATCGACACGGCGGACGCCTACCAGTTCGGCCAGGCCGAAGAACTGCTCGGCAAGCTCCTGCAAGGGCGGCGCGAGGATTTCGTGCTCGCCACCAAATTCACCAACGGCGCCGCGCCCAATGCCAACCGCCTGGTGACCGGCAACAGCCGTAAGGCGATGGTCGCGTCCGTGGAGGCGAGCCTCAAGCGCCTCAAGACCGACCGGATCGACCTCTACTGGGCGCATCGTCCCGATGGCATCACGCCGATCGAAGAGATCGTCCGCGGTTTTGAGGATCTGGCCCGCGCAGGCAAGATTCTCTATGCGGGTTTGTCGAACTTTCCCGCCTGGCGCCTGGCCCGCGCCGTCACCCTGGCCGAACTGAGCCATGCGGTCCCCATTGCAGCTGCACAGTTCGAACACAGTCTGGTCCATCGCGAGCCGGAGGCCGATCTGTTCCCGGCTTCGCACGCACTGGATCTGGGCATCGTGACCTGGTCGCCGCTGGGCGGCGGCATGCTGACCGGCAAGTACCGACAAGGTGAAAAGGGGCGCGCCGAAGGCTTCGGCGGCCGGGTTTTCCAGGCAGAGAACTCCGCGCAACGCACACAGATTCTCGACACCGTATTGGCCATTGCCGGCGAACTGAACGCCAGCCCCGGCCAGGTCGCCATCGCCTGGGCCGGCACACACGGCGCGGTGCCGATCCTCGGGCCGCGTTCGCTGGCACAGCTCAGCGACAACCTCGGCGCGCTGACGCTCAACCTGTCGGCCGAGCAGATTGCTCGCCTCGACGCGGTGAGCAGCCTGCAGTCTTCAGCGCCAGCAAGAAGCCCCATCCCCTGGGCCGAGGCCACTGCCGAACGCGCTGTGGCCTGAGTTTGGGCGTTCAGGCATGTCCTGAGTAGCCTGGTTTCTATTGGCCCAGGTGGTGTAATTCAGGCTGCAAGCAAGTGCAGCTTGAATTACATCTCGTCCAGCAATTCGAGCACGCGGCTGTGGAGCGTCGCGGCGCTTAGGGGCGCGCCGGAGCCGAGGCAGATTTCGGCTTCACTGAGCTTTTGCAGGGCTGAGGCGACCATCAGCGCGGCGCAGTGCTCGCGCGGATCGCCTGTCCAGCGCAGGCTGAGGCCATCACCTTCCTGGGTCACCGAGAAACCGGCATCTTCACCATCGAGCACGCAGCCCTGGAAGCCGCTGGCACTGGCAAGGTCCAGGCCTTCGAGATTCAGCTTGTAGCCAAGTACTTTCAGGCCGCTCTGCAGCTCGGCAGGGGTGGGCACGCTAGCGAGACGGATGCGGCAGGTGCGGGACATCGGGAGACTCCGGAATCTCAGGCGGCGAAGCTGAACAGCTCCGGCTGGTTGTGGCGATAGGTACGCAGCCACATCAGGGTGGCCGGGACCAGCGAGAGCACGGCAAACCACAGCGCTTCGTCGCAAGGCTGGCCGGTTTGTCGCAATTGGCGGGCGGTGCTGCGCCAGCCATCCCAGGCCAGCTCTGGCATGGCCTCATGCAGTTCGGGGGGCAGCTGCGCGAGGCATTCCGCCAGCACCTGCAGCAGGCGCGTGGCTTCGACGCGGGTGATGCGCGAGTGGAGCAGCTCTTCCTTCTCCAGCCCTTCAGCCAGGATCAGCACAGAGCTACCGGCCTCTTCGATGTTGGCGAGGGTGGCGGCATTGAAGAGGGCATTGGCGGGGGCGTTCATGATCCGGGTTCCGGGTGTGAGGTGATCCTGCCGAGGCTCGACCGCCGTTGTGGCCTCAGGCGGCGATACCTCTTTGACGTGCGGGCTCTGCCGGCTGAAAGCGCTTCTGATCGAGTTCAAGGGCCGGCCCTGCGCAAGCATGAGGCCAGACCTTTAAACCCTTCAGGCACCGATGCGATTGACGAAATTCAGCGGGCCTTCCTTCTGGTTGAGGGCGCCGCATTTCGTGCACTTCCAGTTCACATCAAAAGCCTGTTCGGAACAGCCTTCAACATAGGTCTGGCGGCAGCCGGTGGTGGAGCAGGCGGTGCAGCGATACAGCTGGCCGTTGCACTTTGCGGCCTGGCCGCCTTTGCGGTAGCCAGTGCACAGTTGGCGATCGGCCTTGATAGCGTCGTAGCTCATGATGGGTTCTCTCTGTCGGGGTTGGTATTTTTGTTTTCAGCCGGGGCAGAACGCGTCCGGGAAGCGCAGACGTACATGCGTCGAGCAGCACTCAATCAGGATTGAGTCGCGCAGTAGCTTCCCGGATACGTTTCACATGAAGCTGAGAATTTCGATCGTTACATCCTCTTCGCCCATCTTGGCCTGACAGGCCAGACGCGATTTGGAGCTGACACCGACCAGGCCATCGAGGGTGGCGTGCTCGGGGCGTTCAGCCTTGGAGAGGCTCTTGCGCCCTTCGAGCACGAAGACGTGGCTGGCTTCGCAGCCGCCAGTGCCACCACAGGTACAGCCGAGCTTTTCACCGCTGGCAAGGATGGTGGAGAGCAGGACGGTGCCGGAGGGGACTTCGGCGGTCTTGCCGGAGGGCATGAGGGTCAGAACGGGCATAACAGGGCTCCTTGAGGGTTTAGGCTGCTTGAAGTTCAGCCGTGCTCGCCGTGAGTTGGGCGACGAACTCGGCAAGGGGAAGCGGAATACGGGTGATGTTCTGCTCGGCGATGAAGAGCTTCTCCATGCGGGTGAGCTCTTCGGGCATCACGGCCCAGTGCTGACCCGAGGAGCGCTTCATGATCTGGCGCGCGAAGCTGCGGGTGAGCTGATCGTTGAAACGGCAGCCAACGAAGAGGAAATTCTTGCCTGTGCGC
This sequence comes from Uliginosibacterium sp. TH139, assembly GCF_002855595.1. Taxonomy (NCBI): domain Bacteria; kingdom Pseudomonadati; phylum Pseudomonadota; class Betaproteobacteria; order Rhodocyclales; family Zoogloeaceae; genus Uliginosibacterium; species Uliginosibacterium sp. TH139. The sequence continues at coordinate 141,741 of NZ_PKRR01000007.1, forward strand.
AGCCCCTGGATTTCGGCCGGGATCGGGGTCTGGATATCGATCTCGGTGAGTACTTCAACGTAATCGGTATCAGAGACGAGGTAGTTGGCCGCCGGGCTGCTGCTGCCGATGGGCTTGTAGAGCAGGGTTTTCCATTCCGGCGCGCGTTCGGGTACGGCATTGCCGTTGCCGTCGTACCAGCCGGTCCAGGTGCCGAAGTGTTCGGACTGCGACAGGCCCTGGACTTCGCCCCATTTCACCCCCTTGTCCTGCAGTGCGCGGGCCATGGCTTCGTCATACCAGGTATCGACGATCAGCGGGAAGCCCTGGGCGGCGAGCCAGTGATGAAAGGGTGAGGGCACCGGCTCGGCAAGGAAGGCGGCGTTCATCTGGTCGATCAGGGTCTTGCGATGCTTGAAGTTTTCGATGAACTGGGCGGATTGGGTGAGCCGGGTGCGGATCTTGTGTGGCACCGAAACCTTGGCAGTGAGAAGCGCCACCAGGGCTTCCGGGGTGTTGGGCACGGCGTAGTCCGGTGCGAGCGAGAGCACGTCTGGCCCGAGGTAGGGAATCAGGGTGCCGGCGCGCAGGCTAGCTTCGAGTTCGGTAGGGAGCGTCATGGCTGTGTCCTCGGGAGAATGGAAGGGCGGATCTCAATAGATCGGCACGCCAGCGCCGACGTTGGTGGCAGCATCCTTGAGGGTGCCGACGACGAAACGGATTTCGTCCTCGTCCAGGAAGCTGTGAAAGGGCAGGGCCAGGGAACGATCGGCGATGCGCTCAGTGTTGGAGAGCTGGCCCTTGGCGTAGCCGTAGCTGGCGTAGTGGAACTGCTGGTGCAGGGGCCGGCTGTAGGCGGCTACTTCCACCGCCTCGTCGTCCAGATCCTCGATGAGCTGGGTACGCGCGCTGGCCGTGAAACGCTTGCCCAGGTGCACCACGTAGAGCATCCAGTGCACTTCGGTGACGCCCTCAGCGATGTAGGGCGGCTTGATGCCTTCGAAGGTCTGCATGATCTGGTGATAGAGGGTTTCGACCTGCTTGCGCCGCGCCAGAATCTCGTAGATGCGCTCGAGCTGGGCGATGCCGACGGCAGCAGCGATATCGCTCAGGCAGGCCTGCAGCGGCACGCGGCTGCCCACCGAGACGGACATCCGGTCGGCCAGCGAGTGCGAGCGCAAATAGCGCAGCTCGGAAGCCAGGCGGGCATCGTCGGTGAGCACCATGCCGCCTTCGCCGCAGGAGATCGCCAGCGGTTGTGAGAGATCGAAGATCGAAATGTCGCCGAAGCTGCCGACCATGTCGTCGTAATAGCGCGAGGCGATGGCCTCGGAGGAGTCCTCGATCAGGCTCAGACCGTGCTGATCGGCCAGGGCGCGGAATTCGTTCCACGCCGCCGGATGCCCGTTGCAGTTGTTGACCAGGATGGCGCGGGTTTTCGGGCCGATCTTTTCGGCAGCCTTGGTGGGCGAGAGGCAACCAGACCAGTAGTCGATATCCGCCAGCACCGGGGTAGCGCCGACGTGGGCAATTGCGTGCGCAAGGTGATGCCAGCTGTAGGCGCTGGCAATGACTTCGTCGCCAGGTCCGATCCCCAGCGCCCGCAGCGCCATCCAGGCGCCCGCCATGCCGCTGGAGACCGCTACCGCATACTTGCGCTCGTGAAAATCGGCAAACACTGATTCGAAGGCTTCAACCATGCTGCCACTGGACAGATGGCCCGAGAGCAGGGCGTGCTGCACCAGCTGCGTTTCGCGCTCGGCGGTGTCGGCTACCGAGAGGGGGATCCAGTCGCTGTCCATGCTCAGACTCCTCGGGCTTACATTTTCTGGGTGAGGACGATGCCGGCCGCGAGCGCCGGATCGCGCGTTACCGACCAGCAGTGGCCATCGCTTTCCATCAGGAACAGGGCGCGCTCGCCGATGTTCAGCGCGGGCTCTTCATGCTTCATGTCCATGGCATCGACCGATGAAACGCGCAGGCCTGGCAGCGTGGTGCGCACTGCACTCACGGCGGCGCCGAGGCTTTCGGCGGCGAGGGTGAGGCGGGCGACCTGGGTGAGTTGTTCGGCAGTGATGGCCATCATGCTTCTCCCGACAGACGCTTGGCCTCCACCGTGATCGGCAGGCGGGTGTCTGCTGCCATCTCGGGCAGGGCCATTTCCCAGCCATTGCCGAGGGTGACCATGCCGCCCCACATTTCTGGGCGTTCCATCGACACGATGGGCTCTTCGAGGTCCTTCTTGGGGACGTAGAGGGAGAGTTCGCCCTTGGCGTTCTTGCGGATCATGACTTTCATGGTGGCGTGCTCCCGTGGTGAGTGTGTTAGCCGAGGGCGGCTGCCGGCATGGGCTGTGAATGGCACATGCCCTGCAGTACTTCGGCAAGGCGTGAAAGCTGGTGGGCATCGGTATCGCTGCCCAGTGAAAGGCGCACCGCACCGAGCGCCAGTGCGGGTTCAACGCCCATCGCCAGCAGCACATGCGAGGGGTCTGAGCCACCCGAGGAGCAGGCGGCGCCGGAGGATGCACAGATGCCAGCACGGGCGAGTTCGCCGAGGATCTTGTCGGCAGACAGGCCGGCGATGCTGAGGCTGGTGGTGTTAGGCAGGCGGCGTGCGGCGCGGCCATGGATCACGCAACCGGGAATCCTTGCCAGCACCGATTCAAGGCCTTCGCGCAGGCTGGCGAGGCGAGCAGCTTCGGCCACCTGGCTGGCCATGGCGTGGCGCGCGGCCGCTGCAAAGCCGGCGATACCAGGCAGGTTTTCGGTGCCGCCCCGGCGAGCCCGCTCCTGCTGGCCCCCCAGCAGCACCGGCCAGCTGAGGCCTTTGCGGATCAGCAGGGCGCCCACACCCTTGGGGCCATGAAACTTGTGCGCCGAGAAAGACACCAGGTCCACATGCCAGCGCGAGAAACTCAGTGGCAGCTTGCCCACCATCTGGGTGGCATCCACATGCACCGGCACGCCGCGGCCGCGTGCCAGCTCGGCCAGGGTTTCAACCGGCTGAAGCACACCGGTTTCGTTGTTGGCGGCCATCACCGAAACCAGCGCAGCATCTTCATGCAGCGCATGCTGGAGGGATTCGGGGCGGATCCGGCCGGCGCCATCCACATCCAGCAGCACCACCTCCACGCCTTGCTGGCGCAGTTGCAGGGCGGACTTCAGGTAGCCCGAGTGCTCGATGGCTGAGAGAATCACGCGTTGCGGCGCACCCGGGCGGCGCAGTGCGCCGAGCAGGGCATGGTGATTGGATTCGCTGGCGCCGCTGGTGAAAATCAGCTCCACCGGCTGGGCATCGACCAGTGCGGCCACCTGGGCGCGGGCGCCGGCGAGGAGGCGCTTGGCCTCTTCGCCGAGGGCGTGCTTGGAGGAGGGGTTGCCCCAGCAGGCCAGCGCGGCGGTCATGGCGTCCACGACTTCGGGCAGCGGGCGGGTGGTGGCGTTGTTGTCGAGATAAATCATGGCCAGAACACCCTTTCCTCGTCTTCACACAGGATCTTCAGCAATGCCTCGAGCCGGGTGGCGGTGGCGTGGATGAGCCAGCCACTGCGGCTTGCATCCCGCGCCAGCAGGCTCCATTCACCCTCATGCCGGCTGAGGCGGGCGATATCGATTACGCCACCGTCCGGATCCACATTGCGCGAGCAACAGGGGCTGGTGATCAGCCAGCCTTCCTCAGTGGTGGTGACAGCGGGTTTCACGTAGCGGTAGCGCTTGCGCTCACCCAGCGCACGGGCGATGCGCCGGCGCGTGAGCTCCCGTTCGCTGACGAGTGGATTCGCCGGCTTGAGGAGGCTGGGCAAGCGGGCCACGGCCATGTGCCTGACTCGCGCCTCACAGAGGCGCGATCTCCTCTTCAAGCACCCCGATCACACAGGGGCGATTACCCGGCGTGTGGCCGCTGAACTCAACCATGTAGACCGGAATGTTGGCCTCTTCGTGATGGCCGATCTGAACGATTTCGCCCTCAGTGCCGAGGCCAACCAGCAGCGCCTCGGCTTCCACTTCGGGGTAGGAACCATCATTGAAAATCTCGACCTGCGCGGTAACACGCTGGCCCCACTGGAATTTCGCTTCACGCAGCTCGAACATGATCGCGGGCTCCTTCTACAGAAAGGTTCTCTTCATCGGCCGCCTCCACGCCGGGGCGCAGATTCTTGAGGCGGGCGATCTTCTCTTCGCCGAGCGCTTCCATGACGTGCTCCGGCAGCTTGTCGATCGACACCAGCTCGCGCCCGCGCATGCCAACGCGATTGCCGGTTTCGATGAACTCGACGGCGTAGATGTAGTACTGCTGCAGGAAATTGCCGATGCTCGTCACGAAGCCAACATCGCCCTTCTTGGCAAGGACTTCACCGATGTCCTTGCCGCAGTAAGTACCGTCATTGCGGATCGTGTAGCGCGTAACCACGCGCTCGCCATAACTGAATTCGGGCGGTGCGGTGAGTTCCACCGTATCGCTGTCGCGGCTGATATCACCCATGGCAGGCTCCTTCGTGAATGCCCAGTTCCTCAAGGCGCGCACAGGCTGCGTGGCGCACCTCTTCTTCGTGATCGAGCGCGAGGCGGCGGGCCAGTGCCACACCGGCGCGCTGCGCCAGCTCCCAGCGCACTTCCCAGGCCGGATCGCCGGCCATGCGCTCCAGGAAACTCTCAGGCAGGCGCTGCACCACCTCGCGCCGGATCGCCAGTTCGCGGTCGTCGCACAGGCGCAGCAGCTCGGGCATTTCGAGGCGCTTGACCGCTTCCAGCCGAACCTCCCATTCGGAGTCCCGCAGCATGCGCGGCAGCAGGGCCTTGGGTAGGCGACGGGCAACGAGCTTGCGCACGTAGTAGTCCTCGTCATCGGCCATGGCCAGGAGCTCGCTGCCTTCCAGGCGCATCGCCACCCGGATGCGGACCTCGCGGTGTGGATCGCGGCGCAGGCGCACCACCTGGTTCAGTGGCAGACGCACCGCCACCGACAGGCGCACGGTCTCATCCTCATCCCCGATCAGGTGCTGCAGGCGGAACACATCGGCATGGCGGCAGGCAATCGCACGCACTTCGAAGTAGGGATGGTCGAGGTAGTCGTTGCCAAGGCCCGGATTCCACTTGAAGAAGCGGTCGATGCGTTTGGCGTAACGATCATGCACGCAAGCGTGGCCACGCTCGCAGCGCGCGGTGGATTCCGCTACCGGGCAGCTTGCGCAATCGAGTTCGCCACCTTCCCAGTCGAGCACCGGGATGTCCGGGTCGTCGGCATGCCATTCGCCATTGATCATCATGCGATCACCTCGCTGCGTTCGTCCTCATCCTCGTAATCGGCATCTTCACGGCCGATACGGGCGATCACGCCAGCTAGCACTTCGTGCCCCACCTTGTTGCGCGGATCGAGCTCGGCGAGCTTGGCGACCATTGCGCGGCCAGCCTCGATCTCGCCCAGACGCAGGGAGAGATAGGCAAGGCCCTTGAGGCTGAAGAGGTAGAAGCGCGGCAAGGCTTCGAGTGCGGTGAAGCGCGGGTCAGGCTGAACCGCGCTCCATTCGCGTGCGACGCCCAGTGCCGCGCTGGCCATGTCCAGCGCCCGCAGGGCAATTGCGCGCGCCTCGGCGATACGGTTGCCGTAGAAGTGGAAGCGGTACAACGCGATCAGGGTGGCCGGGTGCTGCGGTGCCAGTTGATGGGCGCCTTCGAGTAGAGCCTGGGCTTCCGCCACCTGATGGCGAATCATGCCGGCCTGGGCGATCAGGAACTCAGCTTGCGCCGGCAGCCCGGCGCCCAGTACGGCGGCATCCAGCCCGCCGAAATCCAGGTCGTCGCCAGGCAGTTCGTGATTCACCGGGGTGCCGGACATGGTTTCGTCTCCCTGACTCAGCTGCGCCGGATCGAGGCGATGGACACGGTCGCCACCGCCGGTGCCGAGGCGCCATGGCTGTGGCCATGCGCGTGATCGCTCGGGCCGCTGCTGCTGCAGGCGCAGGGCGCCTGGTTCGGGTTGATGAAGCTCAGCCCACTTTTAGTCGGCGTATCCGTGAAGTCGATCGTCACCCCTTCCAGCAGGAGGCGCGAGGCCGAGGTGAAGAACATCTTCACGCCAGCGACTTCGACGATCGAGTCGCCCGCCTGCGGTGCGGCTTCGACGCTGAATTCGGCATTGAAGCCGGAGCAGCCTCCTTCCGTAACATGCAGGCGGAAGCCGGCGCCTTCAGGCTGACCGGAGAAGCGCACCATGCGCGAGATGAACTTGTTTGCTGCAGGGGTGAGCGTGACGTTGGTCATGATTTCCTCAGGCGGTTACCAGTGGCAGGATGCATTCATCAACCGGGCAAACCGCCAGGCACTGCGGGGTGTCGTAATCCCCTTCGCACTCGGTGCATTTATCCGGATCGATGATGAAATAGTTTTTCAGCTCGCTGATGGCTTCGTTGGGGCATTCCGGCTCGCAAGCCGAACAACCGGTACACAACTCGGCGATGATCTTGAGTGACATGGCGATCTCTCCTTTTCGGGGGGCGACGAGGGGGAGGGAAGTTGTGCTGGCTCAGGCTGCGGCGGTATAAGCGCCCTGGCGGATCGAGGCATCGCCTCGCGCCTGGTGCTCGATCTCGCCGCTGGCGATGCGCTTCCTGTAATCGGCGAACCAGGACAAAGCGGCCTTCTCGATGAACTCATCGACGTAGGCATCCACCGGTTCGATACCGGCGCCCTTGAGTTCGTCACGCGGGCAGGCGCCGATCTTGGCCACCAGCACGGCGTGGCAATCGTTGATCGCGCGCACCACCGAGGGCAGTTGCTCGTCCTCACCAAAGCCGCCCTGGCAGTACTGATCGACCCGGCGATGGCCCACGAACAGCGCTTCCGCTGCGGAAACTTCGAAGACCTGGAATTCGGTGACGTGACCGAAGTGCTCATTCACGCGGCCGCCGCCCTTGGTAGCCACCGCCACCAGCACCTTGATGCTGTCATCAACTTCCAGCTCGCCTTGCGAAGCCAGTGCTTCGACCTTGGCGGCGTGCTGGGCCTGGCGTTCGGTTTCGACCTTGTCCTGATAGCTGCGGCGACGATCAAGGTCATATACCACTTCCATCTCCTCGATCTTGTCGAGGGTGAATTCTTCGCTGCGATCCTCGCCAAGCAGGCCGACGGCATCCGCACGGCACTGACGGCAGTGACGCATCAGGTTGGCGCCGCCCATGCAGGCGTCCTGCACTGCCTTGAGTTCCTGGGCGCTCGGGCCACGCTGGCCGTTGAGGCCGAAGTAGGTGCCGTGTTCCGGCTCGGAGATCAGCGGCATGATGTTGTGCAGGAAGGCGCCACGGGCCTTCACTGCCTTGTTCACCTCGATCATGTGCTCGTCATTCACGCCAGGGATCAGCACCGAGTTGATCTTGGTGAGCACGCCGCGTGCGGTGAGCATTTCGAGGCCTTTCATCTGCTGCTCGTGCAGGATGCGGGCGGCCTCGACGCCGGTGACGCGCTTGTGGTCCCAGAAAATCCACGGATAGATCTTGGCGCCGATCTCGGGGTCGACCATGTTGATGGTGATGGTCACGTGATCGATGTTGTATTTGCAGATCTCGTCGACCAGATCAGGCAGGGCCAGGCCGTTGGTGGAGAGGCACAGCTTGATGTCCGGCGCCTGCTCCTGAAGCATGCGGAAGGTTTCAAAGGTTTTCTTCGGGCTGGCCAGCGAATCTCCCGGGCCGGCGATGCCGAGCACCGTCATCTGCGGAATCTCGCTGGCGACGGCCAGCACCTTCTTCACCGCCTGCTCGGGGGTAAGCTTCTGGCTCACCACGCCCGGACGCGACTCGTTGGAACAGTCGTACTTGCGGTTGCAGTAGTTGCACTGGATGTTGCATGCGGGCGCTACCGCCACATGCATGCGGGCGTAATGGTGGTGAGCCTCTTCGGAGTAGCAGGGATGGTTCTTGACCTTGTCCCAGATCTCCTGCGGCATGTCATCCGGGCCGCCGGAGGAGCCGCAGCTGGCTTTGCCTTCACCGCCATGGGTGCCACAACCACCGCCGGTGGCGGGCAGATCTGCGGGAGCCGCCAGGGCATTGCCACTGGACTTCAGGTCGGCGATGTTGATGTAACTGGCGGCAGCTTGCATGGCGGACTCCTTGATCTTCTTGACGCGGGCATTGGGGCGGGTGATTCCCACATAGCTAGTTCCGTGCCACGCCGTTTATTTGCTTTAAATCAAACACTTGAGATGTTTTGTTGGAATTGCGCAGGCGCGACAAAACAGGCAATCGCGACGACAAAGCGAACAGGGCTGACAGGCATGCGTCAGCTTTGGCCGATCTGCGCCGCAGCAGAAATGAGAAGGCCGCCCGAAGGCGGCCTCGCGTATTGCGGCATCTGATTTCAGATCGGCTGGCTGGCAGCTTCCATGCGTTGCAACAAGTCCTCGTTGAGCGCCAGCGCGAATTCGCGCCACAGCGCTGCCAGATCTCGGCGAATCGCTTGTACATAAGCGTGGTTCAGCGTCTGTTCCAGGGGAAAACCGGAGATGGCGCAGGAGCTGGCGTTATGCGTCTGGGCCTGGCTCAGCAGATCGGTCGAGAAGCCCATGAATGGCGCCAACAAGGCGGGCGTGAGACTTGCACGGCCGTTTTCGACGACGGCTTCGGCGAGTTCCAGCGGCAGCGTGTGCAGGTATTCCAGGGCCTGTTTGTAGGTGCCCGCAACCACCTCGGTCAGCACCAGTTGCGTGATGTCTTCACGCTGCTGCCGGATCAATGCCTGCTTGAAACCGAAGACATATTTGTCGATCGACTCCTCGCGCAACAAGGCCACCATGCGCGCAAATTTTTCCAGCCCGAGATGGTTGTCCCGCAGGTCGGCACGCGAGGAGTGACGCAGGGCGGAGGGGGCCGAGAGTTGCTGCCAGATGCGTGCGGCGGCATCCAGCGCTCCTTCGAGATAGCCGGCCGATTGCCCGGCGGTTTCGCTGCCCCCAAAGATCAGTTTGTCGCCCCACTGGGGCGCGGCCAATTCGGCCACGCCATCCTGGGGATGGGCGGCAGGCTCGGCGATATCCAGCGCCGAGCAGGTAAAAGGCTCCTGAGCCCAGTCGCGCATGAACAACTCGCCCTCGGCGGCGGCCGGGCCGAAGAGCTGGGCGAACTGGCTGAAGACCATCAGCTCATGTACCCGGCTGACGGCGATGCGTACCGCTGGGGGCAGGGCCGAGATGCCGCCCAGCGCGGCCGGGCTGCCGTTCTCGCCGCAGGCATCGAAGACTTCGCCCAGCACGGCCTGGGCGTGGGTCACGAAGGCGTTGCCGGCTAGCCCGCTGCTGCGCCAGAACGGCAGCGGATAACGGGCCACGGCCTTGCACTGCGCGGCCATCCAGGTGGGTGTGGCGCGCAGTGTGGTGTGCAGGGTTGAGGCCAACTCAGGTGCGAAAGCGATGCGGGTGCTTGCAAGGCGTGGCGGCAGGGCCAGCACCACATGGCGCGCGGTGATGCGCAGCGCTTCAGTGCCGTTCCAGCACTCCGCCTCGATGTGATCCGGGTACGCCTGCAGCTTCTTCACTTCCAGCCCAAGGCGCACACGCTCGGGGGCCAGGCGCTGGGCCAGGGCCTGGACCAGCGTGCCCATACCGCCGCCAAGGCGCCGTGCCTGGATGTGTACACTGCTCTGTGGCAGCGGCTCGGGGCTGCCGTCCCCCTTGGGAAGATGCAGGATGGTGCCGCTGTCATGCTGTGGGAAGCTGGAGAGCCCCAGCTCGGCAACCAGGCGCGTGATGCGCGGCTGGGTGGCGGGCCAGAACCAGGTCGGGCCGAGATCGGCCGCTGCCGCCGTGGCGGTTTCAGGCACGCTCTCGATACGCCCGCCAAGGCGCTGGCGCGCATCGATCAGCAGATAGTCATGCCCGGCAGACTGCAGTTTTCCGGCCAGACTCAGCCCACAGAGCCCGGCACCGACGACAAGCGTATCCAGCATGATTCTGCTCCCCGTGTGAAGTTCATCAGGCGGCTACTTGCAAGCTTGATGCCATGCCTGTGATTCCGGCTTGGCGTGTAGCGGCGGCGTGCACAGGGTGTTGCCGCGTCACTTTTGTCACTTTCGGCTGAGCGCCCTGGAACATATCTTTCAGACAAGCTGGGCGCGCCCGAACGAAACCCCAGACTCAGCCTGTTTTACTGCAAGGAGGGGCCTTGCGTACGAGTCTTGCTAGGAGAGCTGCGAGCCGCGTTTATCCAACCCCCTGTTTGCCTCCAAGGAGCTGTCATGGATCTCGTCTACAAAACCCGTGTATTCAGCCAGGGTGGCCGCAATGGCCGCGTGCAGAGTGAAGACGGCCTGCTCAAGGTGGATCTGGCCCAACCCGCCGAAATGGGTGGCAAGAAGCCGGGGGCCAACCCCGAGCAGCTGTTTGCTGCGGCCTATGCCGCCTGCTTCGAGAATTCGGTGCGCCACATCATCCGTGCCGACCGCCTGCCGGTGAAGGGCTGCATGGTCGAAGCAGAAGTGTCGCTGTACAAGAATTTCGAAGACGCCTACCGCTTCTCGCTGTCCTTCGCCACCATCCTGCACGGCATTGATCAGGTGACGGCCGATTCGCTGGTCGAGCGGGCGCTGAAGGTCTGCCCCTACACCGATGCCACCAAGAACAACATCACCGTGAAGGCGGTGGCTGTACTTGAAGCCCCCGCAACCGCCTGAGATGCAGGACACACCGCCCGCCGAACTCCCGCCCGACCTGCCGCCACCCAGCGTGGCGGATCTCGTGCGAGCCTATCATCGCCGCACCAAGCATCGCTTCGAGCGTTATGCCGCCGGCCCGGAAACGCTGGATTGGGACGATCAGCCGGCTGCTTTCCGCCATTTCGAGGGCGTCCGGAGCATTCCCTTGCCGCTCGCTGAGCCGACGCAGCAGGGCGCGCTTGGCGAAGCCTTGCGGCGGCCTTTTGCAGCGCCCGTGACGCAGCATGTTCCGTTTGATCTGGCCAGCCTGGGGGCTTGCCTGCATCTGGCGCTGGGCATCACGGCCTGGAAGCGCTATGGCCCGGATCGCTGGGCGGTGCGCGCCAATCCTTCCAGTGGTAACCTGCATCCGGTGGAGGCCTACCTGATCGCCTGCGAGGTGCCGGGCCTCGCCAATGGTCTCTATCACTACGAACCCGAACAGCATGCGCTGGAGTGCCGCGCCCGCCATCTTTCGACTGGCTCCCTGCCACCCGGTCTGCATATTGCGCTGAGCTCGGTGATGTGGCGGGAAGCCTGGAAATACGGTGAGCGCGCCTTCCGCTATTGCCAGCTCGATACCGGCCACGCCATGGCGGCACTGCGCTATGCCTGCGCCGCCATGGGCTGGAGCCTCACCGCACAGCCTCAGCTCGATAATCACCTGCTGGCCAGCGTGCTGGGCCTCGATCGGCTGGCAGACTTTCCCGCCCGCCGTGCGCAAGCGACCGAGCTGGAGGAAGCCGAAGTACTGCTCAGCCTCGGCTTGGATAACTCGCCCGCCCCAGTGCCCACGGCCCGTGCCCTGCGTGCAGCCAGCAGTTCAGCGGTTTGGATGGGAACGGCCAGCAGCATCGATCGCCACCCGATGTATCACTGGCCAGTGATCGCGGAAGTGGCAGCGCTGACCCGCGAAGCCCTGTGCACCACGGCACGCCAGAGCAGCCTGGCCTTGCCACCCGGGCAGGGCGGTGAGCACGAAAATGCGGCCTCAGGGGAGGGTCCGGGCTTTGCCGAAGTGGTGCTTGGGCGGCGCAGCGCGCAGCACTTCGATCCGGCTTTCCGCATGCCACGCACCGCCTTCATGCACCTGATGAGTCGCCTCATGGCGCAACCGGCGGCCCCCTGGGATGTGCTGCCAGCCGTATGGGAAATGCATCTGCTGCTTTTCGTGCACCGGGTTGAAGATTTGCCCTGCGGCGCTTATCTGCTCACCCGGGGGACGGCCGGCAATGCCCTGCAGCAGCGCCTGAACCAGCACTACACCCTGAGTCCCGTCGCAGGCCTGCCGCCCGGCCTTGATCTGCAACTCATCGCAGCCATGGAGGCGCCCGCTTTACAGCGCCTCGCGCGCAGCCTGCATTGCCATCAGGACATCGCCGCCCACGCCAGCTTCGCGCTGGGCATGCTGTGCGAATTCGATCCGGCGCTGGAAGCCAGCCCCGCAAGCTACCGGGAGCTCTTCCGCCAGGCGGGTCTGCTCGGCCAGGTGCTGTATCTCGAAGCAGAGGCCATGGGCCTGCGTGGCACCGGAATCGGCTGCTATTTCGACGATGCGGTGCACGAGATGCTGGGCCTTGAAGACACGCATTACCAATCCCTCTACCACTTCACTGTCGGCAAGCCACGGCTGGACGAGCGCATCGAGACACTCGCCGCCTATACCAACAGGGAAACGGCCGTTTCAACCGCCCCCAACGTCACAGCAGAGCCCATCATGAGCACCACGGAAGAAGCCTCTCCGGAAATGTCCCCCCGATTTCAGCGCATCAGCGCCCAGCGCGCTGCCGAGCTGATCCAGCGCCATCGCCAGGCCAGCCCACCGACCCTGGCACTGTTCGATACACGTGATCGCATGAGCTTCGACGCGGGTCATATTGCCGGCGCCCAGTTTCTCAGTGACGCCAGCTTTGGCCAGATCATGGCCGGCCTGCCGCGCAGCACACCGATCATGCTGTACTGCTTCCGTGGCAATGCCAGCCAGACCTGGGCCGGCATGTTTGCGGACTTCCGCTACACCGAGGTGTATAGCGTCGATGGCGGCCACGATGCGCTGGCGGCGGCGCTGGCGCAGCCCGCAGCGCCCGTACCAGCAGGCCCGCCCGGTGAGCTCAGCGCGTCATTGCGCAATTTCCTCAGTGCCCGAGGTTTCACGCAGGAAAAGCTCAACGAAGCCCGCGAACATGGGCTCACGCCACTGATGCATGCCGCCTGGCGCGGGGAGGTGGCCTTGCTCCGCGAGCTGATCGCGCTGGGTGCCGACGTGCAGTGCCGTAATGCCGATGGCAACACCGCTGTCTGGCTGGCCTGTGTGGCGGCGAGCGAAGAGGCCGTGCGCGCATTGGCCGAAGCCGGCGCACAGCTCGATAGCCGTAACGACACCGGTGCCACCGCGCTGATGTACTGCGCCTCCAGTGCCAAGCCCGCGATGCTGGCGCTGCTGCTCGAGCTTGGCGCCGATCCAATGGTGACGAACTTTGACGATGCGCGTGCCGTGGATCTGTGTGCCAGCCTCGAATGCCTGAATCTGCTGCGCCATACCGCCGATTTGCCCACCTGATACGCAGTACCGCAAGGAGAAGCACCATGAGTGACTTGCTGCAAACCAATCGCGTGATCCTGGCGCATTTCGATTCCTACAGCGCCGCCTTGCTGTTCGCACGCTGGGAGCATGGCCTGCTGGGCCCGGCCGCACTGCCAGCCACGGCAACGCCGGCAGCGGCTCCCGCACAGATCGCGCCTGAGCATCAGGGCGCGGCGGTGCTCCAAGCTGCAATCGTGCATTACGGGCTGAATCCGGCTGAAGTCACCCGCATGGAGGATTTCGATGCCTGGTATCAGAAAGAGGGCCAGCTGATCCGTGTGCATGTGCTGCGCTTTACCGGCTTCGAAGCGCCGGTGGAGCTGATCGCAGAGCAGGGCGGAGTCATGCGCGCCATCAGTGCCCTGCGCGGTGCCGCGATGAGCGAGCTGCTCTTGCTGCGCGAGGTTTTCAATATCCTGGTCGGCGGCGCCCAGCGCGCCACGACCTAATCAGCAAGGGGCTGGACCATGAGCAGAATCGGCATTTTCTTCGGCACCGAAACCGGCACGACGCGCCTGATTGCCAAGAAACTTCACAAACTGCTGGGCGATGAGATCGCCGACAAGCCGCTCAATGTCAATCGGATAGCGCCTGCGCAGATGCTGGCGTACGACTGTTTGCTGCTTGGCACACCCAGCTATGGCGTGGGGCAGATTCCCGGGCGCAGCGCGGGCTGCCTCGAATCGAGCTGGGAGGAGTTTCTCGCCGAGCTGCCGGAGGACCTTAGCCTCGCCGGTAAGCGGATCGCCTTCTTCGCGCTCGGTGCCCAGGAGCGCTATGCCGAGCGTTTCGCGAGTTCGCTGCGACTCGTGCATGACGCATTCAAGAAGCGGGGTGCCGAAATCGTCGGCCAATGGAGCACCGAAGGCTATGTGTTCGAGCATTCGGCTTCAGTGGAAGATGGAAAATTTCTCGGCCTGATTCTTGATCAGCGCACCCAGAGCCAGCTCACCGATACGCGCCTCGCGGCCTGGCTGGAAGAAGTGAGGCCCGTGCTGCTGGAGAAGATTGCGCTTGAGGGGGTGGCGAGCTAGCGCGTATTTTTCCAGCCAAGAGAAGCCAAGGTGCGCTCAAGCCCGCAGTAAGGGCCTTGATGCGCTATCAATTGATGGTTGGATCATCCGTTCTGAAATGACATGCTTACGCTGCTGTTGATATGATTTCAGCGTATTGGTTGCCATGCTCAGTCGGCGGAAATCTGTCGACGGTGGACGCTTAATCTCGTAGCCACAAAGCAGTCGTTCAGCCCATTTAGCCCGGATTCTGGAGAGTGAGGTTTTTGTCGATTCTGTTAATGCTGTTCATATTTACAGCAGGGTCGTGGAAAGTCACTCTGGGAGACCATCTTCGCTGGTCGGTCGTGCCATGTTAGGGAGCACATTCCGATGTTATGCGGCAAAACTGATCCCTATAACACGTTAGGTGCGCAATTTGATTGCCCTTTTCACGATTAGCCCAACAATCGCAGCGTTTGCAATCATGTGGGGCTCTGTTCTATTGGGGAGTCCAGTCGAGTTTGAGCGATTCAGCTGGCTGCTTACAGATGCACAGCTTGTCTTTCTTGTAATTGGAATGGTGGCAACGATATTTGCGCGAAAATCTGGGCGCACCATGTCTGCATGGCGAATTGCCGCTAATAAATACATTGGCTGGGTCATGGCTGCCGCAGGTTTGTTTTATGTGGTTGCATTTGCGTTAGTAGCTCATCATGGGCCCTAACAAGGCAGTCAAAGGGACGCTCCGCTTCGCTGCGCGCCCCTTACTTTTACGATAGCCAAATCAAGGAGGCTCGAATGCAAGCACATAATCCATACGCAACTCCACGTTCCGATGTGGGTGAATCGTCTAGCAATCTGGAGCTTTCTGAGATTGAATCTCTTCCGGTTTCTGAAAATTGGAAAGAGCGATTCAGGGCCATATCGAAGGCTGGCGGCCCAAAGCTTCCACATTTAAAGGGTCTTTCTAAGCAGGACAGAAAGAATGCAATTTCTTTCAACGTGCTTGGGTTCCTTTTTGGTCCGCTCTATTACGTTTCAAAAGGCATGTGGAAAAGGGGGGTGTCCTTGCTTTCCCTGATGGTTATTGTAATTACGGTTGTTGAGTTGATCCTTGATGCGCTCGGATTTGGCGGATTATCAAAGGCTGCCGGGTATGGCGCATGTGCTGTTTTTGCCGTGCGCGCTAACACCGATTACTACAAGAAAATGGTTCTTAGTGACAATGGCTGGTGGTAATGGCTAACCCTTCCGTCGAGAGGGAACCCACAAGCTGCGCTTGTGGGTTCCCTTCGCGGCTTCGCCGCTGCGGCGGCCCCTCACGTCAAACGTTAGGCGAACTCACAAGGAGATAGCAATGGGATTTTACATTGGCAATAAAGTCATTAATACAACACAACGCATGAGCGGGTTTCACATTGGGAACATCGCAATTGCGCCTGCTTCAACACTCACTGTTGATGGATTTATCATTGGGAATATCCATGTTGATTTAAATTCAAAACTTATAGTCAATGGCTTCATGATCGGAAACATTACAGGCCACTTCGAGTTTGTAAAAATCAACGGATTTTTAATTGGCAACAAGCGCTCAAAGCAGAAAAATCTCCAAACAATTTCTATTTCAATTAGGGGTGAGAAGGAAATCCGGTGATGCGAGGCGTCTTGATCGCTGCTTTTCTTATACCAGCCGGCATTTTGTTGGTTCAAAGTTTTGCTTGATCGCTCGCGTCACTTTGCCTGTGATAATTTGAGGGCAGCGTCGTGCGGGCTGTGAGTGCTGCACGTTGTTTCACCGGTGGCTCGTCCAGGCGAGCCGTGATTGTTTCTGAGTGGTTGCCTTCGCTTCGCAGCGTATTCGTTGGGCGTGAAAAGCCGGTTTCTTCACCCATCCGCCTAACAATTCGCTTAAAGGGACGGCCCAAAGCTGCGCTTTGGGTTCCCTCCGCGCTCCGGCCGCCCCTTAGCTCAAACGTTAGATGCTATGCGCAAAATTCCTGATCAGCTCTATTCACAGATTTTTGATCTGAGCTCTCGCATCGTAAATGCTATGGAGTCAGGCGACGTTGGAGATGAAGAATCAGCACAGGGAGAGTTGCACGCTCTTCATCAAATAATGCTTGAAAAAGGAGAAGCAGATCCTTTTGTAGCGGAGACTGTCGCCGACTTCACTGAGTCTCCAAGTGAAGCCATTGCGCTCTACAGATCCGCCTTGGCGCTATGCCCCGGTTTTCCTGAAGAGCCCATACACACAAAGCAGATCAGCTTGGCTGAGCGTCTAATGGAGATTAGCAAAGACAAGGAAGCCAAAATTTTGCTTGTTGAAGCGCTACAGATAGCGAAGCAGCTAGATGATCAAGATGCAGTTACAGAGGCGGAGCAATTGCTTGAGCATCGAAGCATCTAACCCTGCAATCGAGAGGGGCGTCCGCAAGCTGGCGCTTGCGGTCCCCTCCGCCTTTGGCTCCGGCCGCCCCTCATCTCCACGTTAGAGGGAAAAGAAATGATCGTGCCTCCTGGTCAGGTTTTGGATGATGCTCGTGCAGCTGCAAAGGCAGAAAATCACGCCCTCGCACTCGAAAACTATGAGAGATTCTTCGATCGCGCGCTTTTAGATCAAGGTGAGGATCACAATTACTACGGAGTTCGACTTTCCTACTGCCTTCATGAGTGGGCCCGCCTAGGAGAGAAATATCCTGCTGCGCGAGAGCGTCTAGAGGCAAAGGCAGTTGAAGCACTAGCTGCTTTTGAAGCAACTGGGGATAGCGAGAAATTTCATGACTTCCAATCGATCCGCGAAAACTTAGGTCAAGAGGAGTCGGTGCTATCTCAGTTCATTCAGTACCACAAATCGAAACCTGACTTAGCAAGTCAAGCGCTAAGGCTAATGTGGAATCGACTTGTCGAAGCAAAAAGGTGGGACATCTGTTCAGCATACCTCCATGATTTCGAATCAAAGTACGAAAGTGCGCTCTTTAGGTTTGACCAAACGATGCAGATTTGCGTCTCCGATTCCACCTTTGGGGGCAATGAGTTCGCGGAGCAAATCAAAGGCTGGTATGTGCGAGATGTTGGCAACCTTATCGGAGCGTTAAGAAATTCCGGGTGGCATGATGCAGCCAAGAAACTTGAAGCAGAGGCCGCGTCAGACATGCAATCTCGCGGACATCCAGAACTGGCCTCCCGTGTTCTCGAACAAGCAGCCCTCTAACCCTACAGTCGAGTGGGACAGCCAACAAGCTGCGCTTGTGAGTTCCCTTCGCGGCTTCGCGCTACGGCGGTCCCTCACGTCAAACGTTGAACGTCTGCTTTCCGAGAGACTGAGCGCCCAGGTTGGGTCGAAAGCTGCTCAGCGGAGTGGGCAGATACCGTGAGCGCGTTCATCCAGTGAGCCCGGCAGGCGCTCGCGAATGACCCGATTTTGCACTAGGGCAATGAAGCCGCCGTTGCACCGGGTTTGGGATCGTTCGGCGTTTCAGATGAGCTGACAGCCTGCTTCGAGCAGACGCGGGATGGCGTGAATCTCGCAGTCCAGGCCGACTTCGTCGAGCACCTGTTCGGCGGCGACCGGGCTGGCAAAAACGTATTGCCAGATGCTGCCTTCGCCGGCGTGCTCGAACCAGTTGCCCTCGGGCTGCCGGTGGAGCAGGCCCAGCACATAGCCTGCGCCTGCGAGGCGCAGGCCGGCGCGCCCCATGTCGGCCTCGAAGGCGGTGTATTGCCCGCCCTCGAGTTCGGCGATGATTTCCCAGGCGTGTGCTTCGTCGGTGAGCTGCTGGTAATCCTGCACCGGATCACTGGCTGCGCGGCCGAGCGTTTCGCCACGCCCGGCGAGGCAGGCCTGCATCAGTGCCGCCAGGGAGGCCGCTGCCTGCGCCTGAAGGCCGTCGATGGCCTGTACACAATTGTCATCCTGGTCAAAAGCGTAGAGATGCACGCCGGTGGCGTTTTCGATGGCCTGTACGGTGGCGATGCTGGGCATGGTGCGGCTCCTGTGAGAGGTGCCTTCTTCTAGCAAGATCCGAACCGCATCAGGCTGGAGCACTGGCGGCTCAGAAGGTCCACACCAGACAGCGATTGTTGGCCGGCATGGCCCGATCTTCAATGAGCGTGAGACCCTGTGCCTCCGCCAGGGCGCAAACGGCTTCGAAATCACGGATGCCCCGATGCGCACCGCCAGCCTTGAGCCACTGGTCGAACTCGGCATTGCTGGGGCTGCTGTACTGCCCGCCGTAGTTGAACGGGCCGTAGATCACGAGGCGAGCAGGGCGCCCCAGCGCGTCCGGCAGGCGGGCGAAGAACTGCTCCACTTCATGCCAGGCCATGATGTGGAGCGTGTTGGATGAAAACACTGCGTCATAGCCGCTCGCCGGCCAGGGTTCGCTCACGTCCAGTTGTAGCGGTGGCAAAGTGTTAGGCAGAGCGGCACTGGCCAGCCAGGCTTCGATGCCGGGCAGGGCTTCGGTTCGTTCGCTGCATTGCCAAGCCAGATGCGGCAGGGCGGCGGCGAAGTGGATGGCATGCTGGCCGGTGCCACTGCCAATCTCGAGTACCTTGCGGCACCCGGCGAAGTGTTCGCGCAGCACCTCAAGAATGGGCTCGCGGTTGCGGGCGACCGAGGGCGCGTCGGGTCTGGACTGATTCATCTTCGGATGTGAAAAGGGGCGGGTCGCCATTGTCGCTGCGGGTGATCGCGTACAGAAGCATGTCGCGTGGCCGACTCGAAATATTGGGGTGCAGGGTGTGGCATGCGAGGCGCCCTTCTTGGCGCAGGCTGGCTTTCTCGAGCATGCGCGCCGAGGCAAGATTATCCACATCACACAGCGCCTCGATGCGTTGCAAGGAGGGCTGAGTGAAGGCCGTGGCGAGCAGGGCGCGCAAGGCTTCGCTCATCAGGCCGCGGCCCCAGTGAGTGGGGGTGAGCATGCAGCCCAGACGCAGCAGGTGGGGCTCGATTCGGGCGAGCTGGAGCAGACCGATGACGGAGCCATCTTCTTCGATGAGCCAGGTCCAGCCGGCCCCACGATCCCAGCGCAGCAGATCGAGGCTGATCTGCTGGCGGGTTTGGCGTAGCTCGGCGTGTGGCGCCCAGCCCAGGTAGCGGGTGACCTGTGCTTCGCCTGAGAGGCGCGCGAAGACGGCTTCTGCGTCGGACGGCAGGGGTTTGCGTAGCAGCAGGCGCGGCGTACGCAGTTCGGCTGGTGGCCAGTTCATCCTGAAACCGAGCCTGCCTGACGTGCCCGGCTTGCCTGCAGCCGCTCAGAAGCGCGGCACGTTGATGTCGTATTTCTTCAGCGCGTAGCCCATCTGGCGGCCGGTGATGTTCAGCAGGCGCGCGGCCTTGGCGCGCACGCCGCGGGCTTGCTCCATGGCCCAGATCAGGCGCTCGCGCTCGCCCTCGGGCTTGCCGTCGCCGACGGCCGGCTCGGCGGGCCGTGCGCCTGCCTGGCCGGGCGCTTGCGGTGCTTCGTAGCTGATCATCTCGGTTTCCGCCGGGGCGACAGCGTCATCCTTCTTCACGAAGTGCAGGACCTGCGTCAGGCAGCGGTTGTGGGTGCAGGGGAAATCCTGCATGTCGACCCTATCGTTGCGGGTCATGGTGGCCACGCGCTCGATACAGTTTTCGAGCTCGCGCACATTGCCCGGCCAGTAACAGTGCTGCAGCACGGATTGCGCCGAGTCCGTGAGCGCGATGTGGCGATCATTCTCGGCATTGAAGCGTTGAATGAAGTGACTGGCCAGCGCAGGAATGTCGTTCGGGCGCTCACGCAGGGCCGGCAGGAAGATGCTGATCACGTTGATGCGGAAATACAGGTCGGAGCGGAAGGTGCCGGCGCTGACCATTTTTTCCAGGTTGCGGTTGGTGGCGCAGATCAGGCGCACATCGACCTTGATCGGTTTGCTGCCGCCCACCCGCTCGAACTCGCGCTCCTGCAGCACACGCAGCAGCTTGGTCTGGAACGCTGCGGAGATGTCGCCGATCTCGTCCATGAACAGGGTGCCGCCATCGGCCATCTCGAAGCGCCCCTTGCGCACGCCGGCGGCACCGGTGAACGCGCCTTTCTCATGGCCGAAGAGTTCGGATTCGAGCAGGGTTTCGGAGAGCGCCGCGCAGTTGACCTTGATGAAGGGCTGATCCTTGCGGGGGGAGAGCTCGTGGATCGCGCGGGCGATCACTTCCTTGCCGGTGCCGCTCTCGCCGCGCAGTAGCACGGTGGAGCGTGAAGGTGCAACCAGGTGGGCTTCGGCAAAAACCTGCTGCATGCGATCGGAAGCGCCCACTACATTGTCGAGCGTGAAGCCGGCAGGGCGGGCGTCTCGCTCCTGCTCGGTTTTCAGCACCAGGCGCTCGCGCTCTTCGGTGACGATGCGGCGCAGGGCGACGGCCTGACCAACCAGATTGGCCACCATGCTGAGCAGGCGCACATCGCGGCCGAAACCGCCGTTACCGTCTTCGTCTTTGCGGTCGATCGTGAGCACGCCGATCACATTGGTGGTGGCGCGGATCGGCACGCCAATGAAGGCTGTCGGCACCACATCGGTTTCGCTGAGCGATTGGGTGCGGTTCAGGAACAGGGGCTCCTGTGAAATATCCGGGATCACATTGGGCGAGCCAAGCGAGTAGATCCGCCCGATGACTCCTTCGCCGGGGCGATAGCGCGCAGCCTGCGCCTCGGCCACAGTGAGGCCGACCGAGACCGCCAGCTCCAGATCTTCGGCCTCGTCATCCTTGAGCAGCACCATGCTGCGGCGAAACCCGAGCAGGGACTGGAGCACGTTGAGGGATTCACGCAAGGTCCGGCTGACATCCAGGGATGAACTGAGGATCTTGCTGATCTCGTAGATGGTGACCAGCTCGAGCGAGGCTCGTTTGTCCACCAGGTTTCCTGTCGTCGCAATCATGGGGGCGATCCTCTGCTAGGCGAGACAGCTGGGGGCTGGCGCTGTCTCTTTTCCGGTGCAGGTCTGGAAGAAAACGTGCCTGGATCCGGTGACTGATCTCTAGCAAATGATGTGCCGAAAGGGCTGGAAAATGACCTTATAAACCCTAAGGCCTTGTGTGACGGGCTTCACGCCGGATACACGCGTTTCGCGTCAGCGGCGCAGCCGGGCAGGGCTATGCATCAGAGCGGGGCAACACGCACCGGGATGGTCCTCGTCCTCTGTTCTTGAACAGGCCAAACGCTTGTCTGGTAACCCAAAAGTGACATTGTGGACACAACAATCCGGCACGGACTCAACAGACCGTCGGCTTACATGCCCGAAGGCCGCCTCACGGGGGGCAAGCATGGTCTGGCACAAGGCTTGCGCTGAGGCAGGCAGAATCAGATGGAGAACATCATGGCTTCCCAGCAAGTTCGCATTCTGGCCATTCGCGGCAACACCCTCTTGGTGGAGAGCAGCGCGGCTTCGGCCTGCGGCAGTTGCCATAGCAAGCAGCAGTGCGGGCAGGACGCCGGCACGCCGCATGAAATCCGGGTGGCTCCGGAGCAGATGGCTTCGCTGAGAGTGCTGGACACGATCAGCGTGAGCCTGCCTTCTGGCCAGTTGCTGCGCATGGCTATGAGCGCTTATCTGCCATCGCTGGCGGGTTTGCTGGCGGGACTTTTGATTGGCAGTGCCAGCGGCAGTGATGGCCTGACTGCGCTGAGCGGAGCGATCGGGTTCTGTACAGGCCTGGGCCTGACCCGCCTGCTCGGGCACAAGGCACGCACCGTTCTCCACGAGGTGCGAGCGGTGCAAGGCGCTGCGCGCACTGGCTGTGCAGGTTGAGGGGATTGTCTTCCCAGAGTCAGGCCTGAAAGGGGGATGGGGCCTGTGCGGCTGAATCTGCAGCCCGGGGGCTCAGTCTGTGTACATGAATTCTGTAGGGCCAGCGTCAGCCGGCCGGGGCCAAAAGCTCACGGGCACCCATGCGGCCCGAGCTGCAGCTGCCCGAGCCGACTCCGTAAGCTTCACTCGCGGGCGTGATTGCGCGTATGCACTGGCAATTCCACGGTGAGATCGCTGTCGCCCAGCTTTACGCAACAGGCCAGACGCGAGCTCGCTTCCAGCCCCCAGGCGTCGTCAAGCTGGTCCTCTTCTTCATCACTCGGGGCAGCAATGCTGGCACCCCCAGCGCGCACATACACATGGCAGGTGGCGCAGGCGGCGACTTTCTCGCAGGCATGCTCGATTTCGATACCGGCGCCGAGCAAGGCATCACACAGGCTGCTGCCATGACGGGCTTCGATACGGGCGCCCGTCGGGCACAGTTCCGGATGTGGCAGCAGGGTGATGGTGCTCATGCGGATAGCTCCGTCAGCAAGGTGCCGGCGAGTGCGCTGCGGATGCTGGCATCCATGCGTCGCTCGGCAAAGGTGGTCGAGGCTGTGTTGAGGCCTTCGGTGACGCGCTTGAGGGCGGCCGTATCGTTTTCGCTCTCGAGCGCTTCGGCCAGTGCGTACAGCGCTTGCTGCACCCTGGCGTACTCGTCGTGACTGAGCAGGGCGTGGCCGTTTTCGGCCAGCGCCGCCTCGGTGGCGTCGAGCAGGCGGCGTGCATCCACCTGGGCTTCGCGCAGCATGCGGGTGGCCATGTCGGTATCGGCCTTGCCGAAGGCGTCCATCAACATGCCGGCCACCTGTTCATCGCTGAGGCCGTAAGAGGGCTTGACCTGGATCTGCGCCTCGACGCCGGAGATCATCTCGCGCGCTGCCACCGACAGCAGGCCATCCGCGTCGATCTGGAAGGTGACGCGGATGCGTGCTGCGCCCGCCACCATGGGCGGTATGCCGCGCAGATCGAAGCGCGCCAGCGAGCGGCAGTCCGCAACTAGCTCGCGCTCGCCCTGCAGCACATGAATGGCCATGGCGGTCTGGCCATCCTTGAAGGTGGTGAATTCCTGTGCGCGCGCCGTGGGGATGGTGGAATTGCGCGGAATGATCTTCTCGACCAGCCCGCCCATGGTCTCCAGGCCCAGCGACAGCGGGCACACGTCGAGCAGCAGCCAGTCATCTCCGGTGCCGCGATTGCCGGCGAGAATATTGGCCTGCACGGCAGCGCCAAGGGCCACCACTTCGTCCGGATTGAGATTATTAAGCGGCGCGCGGCCGAACAGCTTCGCCACGGCTTCCTGCACCTGCGGCATGCGCGTGGAGCCTCCCACCATCACCACGCCATCAACGTCTTCGGCCCTCACGCCTGCATCGCGCAGGGCCTTGCGCACCGGCGCGAGACTGCGTCCGATCAGATCGCGGGTCATGCTTTCAAACTGCGCTCTGGCGAGCTCCAGCGAGAAGGCGCGGCCATCGGCCAACTCGCCACGAATGACGGTGCTGGCAGCATTCGAAAGCGACTCCTTGGCGCGCCGTGCCAGCGCCATCAGCAGCCGGGTATCCTGCGGGGTCTGTGTCTCCAGACCGATTTCGGCGCGCATCCAGTCAGCGATGCGATGATCGAAATCGTCGCCACCGAGGGCAGCGTCGCCCGAGGTGGCGAGCACTTCAAACACGCCGCGGGTGAGTTTGAGAATGGAGATATCGAAGGTGCCGCCGCCCAGATCGTAGATCGCGAACGTGCCTTCGGATGCGTTGTCCAGCCCATAGGCAATCGCCGCAGCAGTAGGCTCGTTGAGCAGAC
Source organism: Uliginosibacterium sp. TH139 (assembly GCF_002855595.1). Lineage (NCBI taxonomy): Bacteria > Pseudomonadati > Pseudomonadota > Betaproteobacteria > Rhodocyclales > Zoogloeaceae > Uliginosibacterium > Uliginosibacterium sp. TH139. The sequence goes on from NZ_PKRR01000007.1 coordinate 165,605, forward strand.
GTAATACGTTCAGGCCGGCGAGCTTCGCTGCATCCTTGGTGGCCTGACGCTGGGCATCATCGAAATAGGCGGGCACCGTGATCACCGCCCCGACCAGTTCGCCCCCCAGCGAGGCCTCGGCACGGCTGCGCAGGGCTCTCAATATCTCGGCTGAGACTTCGACCGGGCTCTTGGCCCCGGCACGCGTATTCAGACTCAGCATGCCCGGCGTGTCCAGCAGCTCGTAGGGTGTGCTGCCGGAGGCTGTGAGGTCTGCCAGCTGGCGGCCCATGAAGCGCTTCACCGAAACGATGGTATTGCGCGGATCGGTCACCTGTTCGGCCTGGGCCGCATAGCCCACTGTGATGCCACCGGCCTCCTCGCCGTAGCGCACCACCGAGGGCAGGAGCATCTTGCCGGCCTCGTCAGGCATGACCGTAGTCACCCCACTGATCACGCTGGCAACCAGCGAATTGGTCGTACCAAGATCAATGCCTACAGCCAGACGATGCTGGTGCGGGGCAGCGCTCAGGCCGGGTTCGGCAATTTGCAGCAAGGCCATGATTCATCTCCATCGAGGCGCCTTTGGCGCGACGCTTCCAGCGCTACCGTCATGCCTGCATACGTGGGCATGACGGCGGCTTTCACTCAAACCGCGAAACTCTCACCGCAGCCGCAGGCCGCCTTGGCGTTCGGGTTGTTGAACTTGAAGCCTTCGTTGAGTCCTTCGCGTACGAAGTCCAGCTCGGTGCCATCAAGGAAGACGTGGCTCTTCGGATCGATCACGATGGTCACGCCATTGCTCTCGAAGAGCTGGTCTTCCGCTTCGGGCTGATCCACAAACTCCAGGGAATAGGCGAGGCCCGAGCAACCGCTGGTCTTGACGGCCAGACGCAGGCCGATGCCGCCACCACGTTTGGCGAGGCTCTTCTGCACATGGCGGGCGGCTTTTTCGCTGACGGTGATCATGGTCTTGTCCTCACTACACAGATGAAGTTGCACAAAAAATGAAACGCAGTGTTCTGGCCGCACGGGGCGAAGCGCTGCCACCACAAGGCCAGAAGCGTTCTCGCCGCGGCCTCAAACCGAGAAGGAGCTTCCGCAGCCACAGGTGGAGGTGGCGTTCGGATTGCGGATGATGAAGCGCGAGCCTTCAAGACTGTCCTCATAGTCGATCTCGGCGCCCATCAGGTATTGCATGCTGATGCCGTCGATGACCAGCTTCACGCCCCCCTTTTCGATGGCCAGATCGTCTTCCTTGTCTTCTTCCTCGAAGGCGAAGCCGTATTGGAAACCCGAGCAGCCGCCACCATTCACATACACGCGCAGCTTGAGCGCGGGATTGCCTTCATCGGCAATCAGCTCGGCCACCTTGGCCGCGGCCGCGTCGGAGAAGAAAACAGGGGAGGGGATTTCAGTTGGTGCATTCATGATGAGTCCTTTCAGGCGGCGGCTTTTTCGACGACGACGGCCGGGCAGGCGCCGCTTTCGGTTTCTTCAACAACGCCTTGCTTGGCGCGGTAGTCAGCCACGGCGGCTTTGATGGCATCCTCGGCGAGGATTGAGCAGTGGATCTTCACCGGCGGCAGGGCCAGTTCTTCGGCGATCGCGGTGTTCTTGATTTCGAGCGCTTCAGCCAGGCTCTTGCCCTTCACCCATTCGGTGACCAGCGAAGAGGAGGCGATGGCCGAGCCACAGCCATAAGTCTTGAACTTGGCGTCCTCGATAATGCCTTCAGCATTGACCTTGATCTGCAGCTTCATCACATCGCCGCAGGCCGGTGCGCCGACCATGCCAGTGCCGACGTCGTCATCGCCGGCCGACATCGAGCCGACGTTCCGAGGGTTGTCGTAGTGGTCCAGAACCTTGTCGCTGTATGCCATGGTGATTCTCCGTTGTGTGGGTTGGGGGCTGTCGTGGGGGCTTCAGCCTGGGGTTTGTTCCGTTTGCGGGCTCAGTGAGCGGCCCACTGCACGGTGGAGAGATCGATGCCGTCGCGGTGCATGTCCCACAAGGGGGAGAGCTCGCGCAGCTTGCTGACCGAGGCGCTGATCTTCTCGATCACCGCATCGATCTCGTCCTGGGTGGTGAAGCGGCCGATCGAGAAGCGGATCGAGCTGTGTGCCAGTTCGTCCGAGCGGCCCAGTGCGCGCAGCACGTAGGAGGGCTCAAGGCTGGCCGAGGTGCAGGCCGAGCCTGAGGAGACGGCGACATCCTTGATGCCCATCAGCAGCGACTCGCCTTCGACGAAATTGAAGGACAGGTTCAGGTTGTGTGGCACGCGCTGATCCATGTCGCCATTCACGAACACCTGGTCGAGTTTCATCAGGCCTTGCATCAGTCGATCGCGCAGCCAGCGGGCGCGTTCGTTGTCCGCCCCCATATTCTCGCGGGCGATCCAGTAGGCCTCCCCCATGCCGACGATCTGGTGGGTGGGCAGGGTGCCCGAGCGCATGCCGCGCTCGTGGCCGCCGCCATGGATCAGTGCGTCGATCCGCACGCGCGGCTTGCGGCTGACATACAGAGCGCCGATGCCTTTGGGGCCGTAAGTCTTGTGCGCCGAGAGCGACATCATGTCTACCGGCAGGCTGGCCAGATCGATGGCCACCTTGCCAGTGGCCTGGGCGGCATCCACATGGAAGATCACCCCTTTCTCGCGACACAGCGTGCCGAGCCGGGCGATATCCTGGATCACGCCAATCTCGTTATTCACCAGCATCACCGAAGCGAGAATGGTGTCCGGGCGGATCGCGGCAGCAAACACGTCGAAATCGATCAGGCCGTTTTCCTGCACATCCAGCCAGGTGATCTCGAAGCCATCGCGCTCCAGTTCGCGACAGGTATCGAGCACCGATTTGTGTTCGGTCTTCACCGTGATCAGATGCTTGCCGCGCGCGGAGTGAAAGCGCGCAGCTCCCTTGATCGCAAGGTTGTTGGATTCGGTGGCGCCGGAGGTCCACACAATCTCGCGCGGGTCTGCCCCGATCAGCGAGGCCACCTGCTCACGGGCAATCTCCACCGCTTCCTCTGCCGCCCAGCCATAGGCATGCGAGCGGCTGGCCGGATTGCCGAAATTTTCGGAGAGCCAGGGAATCATTTTTGCAAGCACTCGCGGATCGACCGGCGTGGTCGCGGAGTAATCCAGATATATGGGGCGGGGCATCATGCTGCTTCTCCTGCGTCTGGCTTGTGGGGGCTTGCAGGAGCTACAGCAAATATCGAACCAGTTTTTGAATGCCCCGCCAGATCGGCGTTTGCGGCTAGCTTGCGGTGATCGGTCGGTGTGCAGCTGTCAGAAATGTTGAAGCAAATGTAGCAACTGTCAGAGTTGTGTTCGGACCCTGGCGGCGCGGCCCGCACCGGCCGTTGTGTACATTCCGGCACTTCAAGAATGACAAAAGCGACCTCCCGCGAAATGCCGTGAATTGAGCCAAAGCGCTTGCCACAAGGGCTTTCCAGCCGATGGCACGAAGCATGCAACGGCGTGGCCAGACAGGAGACCGTGCCATGCGTGAAATGCTTTTGACCATCGTTGCCATCGTGCTCGTGAATAACGTAGTGCTGGTGAAGTTCCTCGGCTTGTGTCCCTTCATGGGCGTGTCAACCAAGGTCGACAGCGCCGTGGGAATGGGGCTGGCTACCACCTTCGTCATGACTTTGTCTTGCGCCGCGGCGTGGGCCATCGAACATCTGTTGCTGCAGGCTTTCGATCTGGGCTACCTGCGCATCCTGACCTACATCGTGGTGATTGCCGCTGTGGTTCAGTTTGTCGAAATGGTGATCAAGAAAAGCTCTCCGGAGCTGCATCGCGTACTGGGGATCTATCTGCCGCTGATCACCACCAACTGTGCCGTGCTGGGCATTCCGCTGCTTAACGCGCAGGGCAACGCAGGCCTCGTCATGAGTGTGGTGCAGGGCTTTGCGTCGGGCCTCGGCTTCATCATGGTGATGGTGATTTTTGCCGGCCTGCGCGAGCGCCTGGCGCTGGTTCGAGTGCCGGCGACATTCAGTGGCGCCCCGATTGCCTACATCACGGCCAGTTTGCTGGCGCTGGCTTTCATGGGCTTCGCCGGCTTGGTTCCGGCCGCGCATTAGGAGAGGAAAGATGCTTACCGCCGTCATCAGTCTCGCCGCCATCAGTTCAGGTCTGGGCCTCGCGCTGGGGCTGGCTTCACGCAAGTTCCATGTCGAAGGCAACAGCCTTGTTGCAGAGGTGCAAGCCATGCTGCCGGCTGCCAATTGCGGGCAATGCGGTTTCCCGGGTTGCGCCGGCGCGGCGGAGGCCATCGTGGACGGCAGCGCCGCACCGACCTGCTGCCCACCCGGCGGCAAGGTGGTAGCCCAGGCCATTGCTGATCACCTGGGCATCACGCTGGCGGCAGGAGAGGACATCCGCCCGACCATCGCCCTGATCCAGGATCACCTGTGCATCGGCTGCACCAAGTGCATCAAGAACTGTCCTTCGGACGCCATCATCGGCGCCACCAAGCAGCTTCACATCGTGATGGACGAGGCCTGCACCGGTTGCAACCAGTGTGCCGAAAAATGTCCGACCGGCGCCATCGAGATGCTGGAATTGCCGCAGAGCATCCATAACTGGGTGATGCCGCAGCCGGCTCGTTACTCCTGAGGACTCGAGAGATGCCTACCATCGTCATCCCGCCGCTGCGCCGCCTGCTCCAACGCTGGGGCGTGCATCCGGACAGCCACAAGTACCCGGCTGCCGGGCTCGATATAGAAGACGCCGGCCTGCCGGACATGCTGCGCCTGCCGCTGTCGCAACACGTTGGCGCTCCGGCCAAGGTGATCGTGGAAGTGGGCGAGCGCGTACTGCGCGGCCAGCTGATCGCGTCCACCGGCGGCAAGATCTCGGCGCCTTTGCATGCGCCAACTTCCGGCACCATCGTGGCCATCGACGAAGCCGTGGTGCCGCATCCGGCCGCGCTGACCGATGTAGCCATCCATCTGCGCCCGGACGGGCTCGACGAATGGATCCCGCTCAAGAGCGAGCTTTACCCGATCAACCTCAGCGAACGCGAGATTTCGGATCGCGTGGAGGATGCCGGCATCGTCGGCATGGGCGGCGCAAGCTTCCCTTCAGCGGTAAAGCTTTCACTGGGCCATCGCAGCAAGGTCACCACCCTGATCCTCAACGGCAGCGAGTGTGAGCCTTATCTTTCCTGCGACGACCGGCTGATGCAGGAAAACGCCCACGCCATCATCGAAGGGGCACGCCTGATTCTCAAGGCAACCGGCGCCACGCGGGTGCTGGCGGGGATTGAAGACAACAAGCCCGAAGCCATCCTGGCCATGAAGCTCGCGGCCAAGCCTTTCCCGGAAGTGCACATCGTAAAAATTCCGAGCCGCTATCCGATGGGAGCGGATCGCCAGCTGATCAAGATGATCACCGGCATTGAAGCTCCTGCCGACGGACGTGCCGCGGATGTGGGCGTGCTGGTGCATAACGTGGGCACTGCCTATGCGGTCTATCGCGCGTTGCGCTACGGCGAGCCGCTGACTGAGCGGGTCGTGACCGTCGCGGGGGGCGCCGTGAGCGCACCGCGCAATCTGCGGGTCCGCATGGGAACGCCTATGGCATATCTGTTCGAGCGCTGCGGAGGTCTGCGCGTGCCGCCAGCGCGCGTAGTGAGCGGTGGCCCGATGATGGGGATCGGCGTACAGAACCTCGATACGCCCGTGGTGAAGGGCACCAGCGGCGTGCTGGCGCTCGCAGCAGCGGAGGTGGGTGAGCGCGAGGCCAGTGCCTGCATCCGCTGCGGCAGCTGCGTGGAGGCTTGCCCGGTAGGGCTGTTGCCACTGGAAATGGCCGCTCGCATTCATGCCAATGCACTGGGCGAAGCCGAGGAGATCGGTCTCGACGATTGCCTTACCTGCGGCGCCTGCGGCTTCATCTGTCCGTCGCGGATTCCGTTGGTGCAGTACTTCCAGCACGCCAAAGGGGAGCTCGCCTCGCGCGGCCGGGAGCAGAAGCGGCTCGACACAATCAAGGAACTCACTGAGGCCAAGGCCGCACGCATTGAGCGTGAAGCGCGCGAGAAGGCCGAGATTCACGCCCGGCGCAAAGCCGAACGCGAGCGCGCCCAAGCTGCAGAAGCGGCCGCCAAAGCCGCCAGGGCTGCTGAAAAGGAGACCGAAGCATGATCCACGCATCCCCCCACGCAGTGACCAGTCGCACCACTGGCCAGATCATGGGCCTTGTTCTGCTTGCACTCGCCCCGGCGGTGCTGGCTGGATTCTGGCAGTTTGGCTGGCCCGCCTTCATCCTGTGGCTGGTGTGTGTTGTGAGCTGCCTCGTTTGTGAAGCGGCCTGTCTCCACTGGAGCGGCAAGCCGGTGCTGCCCGTGTTGTGGGATGGCTCAGCAGTGCTCACCGCCACACTGCTCGCCATGTCGCTGCCGCCTTATCTCCCGGCCTGGCTGGCGATGCTCGGCAGCGTGTGTGCCATCGTGCTGGCCAAGCAGGTTTTCGGCGGACTCGGTTGCAACCTCTTCAATCCGGCCATGGTGGGGCGCACCATTCTGCTGGTGTCTTTCCCGGTGCACATGACGCAGTGGATCAATCCGCATGCGCTGACGAACGCGATGAGCTTCAGTGAGGCTCTGGCCATCAGTTTCCAGGGCCTGCCGATACCGGATGCACTGACCAGTGCCTCGTTGCTCGGGCATGTGAAAACCGAAATCGGGCGCGGCATCGACCTGCTCGATTCGCTGCAGCCCTTTACCAATGATTCGGCCTGGAGTGGTGCGCGCGCCGGCAGTCTCGGTGAAACCTCAGCGCTGCTGATTCTCGCCGGCGGCTTGTTTCTCGCCGCCAAGCGCATCATCGGTCTGCGCATCCCGCTAGGCTTTCTGCTCGGCTTGGCAGTACCGGCCATGATCGCGCACGGACTTGCGCCGCAGACTTATCTTCCGGCCGCTACTCATCTGCTCTCGGGCGGAGTAATGCTGGGCGCCTTCTTCATTGCTACCGATTACGTCACTTCTCCCAGTTCGCCGGCCGGGCAATGGATCTTTGCCCTCGGCGCTGGCTTCCTGAGCTGGCTGATCCGCACCTGGGGCGGTTATCCAGAGGGCGTGGGGTTTGCCATCCTGCTCATGAATGCCATCGCACCGCTGCTGGACCTGTGGCTGCGCCCGCGCATCTTTGGCCGCAGCCTCACCGGCAAATCACTGCCCGCGCGGCGCGTAGAGGAGGGCTTGTCATGAGCACACATGCCGAACGCCTGAATGCTGTGTGGTACCAAGGGGTGTCGCTGGGCGTCATTGTGGTGGGCATCACCATCGCACTGGCCGCGGCCTACACCAGCACCCGTGAAAAGGTGGCCGCTGCGGTGGAGAGCGATACACGCCAGACCCTGGAGCAAGTGCTGCCGCCGGGCTATGCCGATAACAACCTGCTCAAGGACAGCCTCGAACTCACGGATGCCGAGGGACAGTCTGTCACCGTGTATCGCGCCCGCAAGAGCGGCGTCGTGCGTGCCGTGCTCTTTGAGCAACGCGGCAAGGGCTATAGCGGCGTGATCAAGCTGATCATGGCGGTGGATGCCGAAGGGGTGGTGCAGGGGGTGCGCGTGACAACCCACACCGAGACACCAGGCCTTGGCGACAAAATCGAAGCAGCCAAGAATGACTGGATCCATGCCTTCGAAGGCAAGTCGCTGGTCGCGCCAGGTGAAAAAGCCTGGGCGGTGAAAAAGGATGGCGGCGTGTTCGATCAGTTCGCCGGTGCCACCATCACGCCGCGTGCGGTGGTAGCTACCGTCAAGCGTGGTCTGGAGTTCTTCGCCAGCCATCGTGCCCAACTTCTCGATAACCCGGCCACTTCAGCCGGAAAAGCCAAGGAGCCCAGCCATGAGTGACAGCAAGGACAAAGGGCCGGACACCCGGACCATCGTGCGTGACGGCCTGTGGGACAACAATGTGGTGCTGGGCCAGATGCTCGGGATGTGCCCGGTGATGGCGGTCACTAGCAGTGCCACCAACGGCCTCGGCATGGGGCTGGCGACCATGGCAGTGCTGGTCTTATCGAACACCATGATTGCCAGCATCAGAAACTGGGTCAGTGATACCGTGCGCATCCCGGTTTTCATCGCCCTCATTGCGGGCCTCGTGACTCTGGTCGATATTTGCCTGAATGCCTGGCTACATGAGCTCTACAAGGTGCTGGGCATTTACATCGCGCTGATCGTGGTGAACTGTGCGGTTCTGGGGCGTGCAGAAGCCTTCGCTTCACGCAATACGGTTGCGGCCTCGGCGCTGGACGGCATCGCGATGGGCCTGGGCTTTACGCTGGCACTGGTGGTGATGGGGGGCATCCGTGAAATTCTCGGTGCAGGCACCCTCTTTGCGAATGCCCACATCCTGCTCGGTGCGCATTTCGCCTTTCTGGAAATGCGCATCCTGCCCGAAGCGGCCAGCACCCTGTTCATGATCCTGCCACCCGGGGGCTTCCTGACTCTCGGCCTGCTGATCGCCGCCCGACGCCGTATCCAGGACGCGTTGGAGGCGCGAGCCGCAGCCAGTGCCGCCACGTCCGCCGTACTCGCCAACTGAGGAGAAATGCCATGCAGATTGCTGTGGCCTATGCGAACACATTCAAGAAATACTGGCTGCGTCTTGAGGTGCCGGACACCTGCACGGTAGCCGAAGGCCTTGAGCGCTCGGGCATCCTCGCCATCTGCCCGGATATCAAGCTCGAGAACCAGAAGGTCGGTGTTTTCGGCAAGGTGGTGAAGCTCGATGCCGGCCTCCATCCGGGCGACCGGATCGAGATCTATCGCCCCATCGTCTGCGACCCGGCCAAGGTGCCACGCAAGAATGCCGCAGACGACGATGATGATGAGTAGCCGCAAAATCAGCGCTGCTCCGGTATGGAGCAGAACGAATCGCTCATCCAGGAGGGCAGGAGCGTGAGCTACCAGACACTCTGCAAGAAAAGCATGTTGTTCCCAGGCGAAATGCTGCCTTGCAAGCTGGGGTCGACGGAAATCGTTGTGCTCTGGCCCGAACGTGGACGGCCGCGGGCATTCGATGCGCGCTGCCCGCATGAGGATGTGTCTTTGCTGCAGGGCGTGTTCGAAGGCAATACGCTGATCTGCAGTGCGCACGGCTGGGTGTTTGACAGCCATAGCGGCGAAGGTTTGTCGCCCACGGGCTGTGAGCTTCGCGAGTACCCGATTCGGGTGGCCGGCGAGCATATCGAAGTCGACCTGGATGATGAGGATGAGCGCACCGGGCAAGCCTGAGAACTTGCTGTTCTAGAACGCTCCAGATGTAGAGGTTCGCCTGAGTCCATGCGTTCGGGATCGCCACAGCCCGCGTCACACTCAAGAGCGAGAATCACATCTCCTTCAGGCGGCCCCGAAGAAAATCATGGGCAGCAGAACCTGCATCCCGCAGCCCACTTATTGATCGGGGCCGCAAACAGTGAGAAGTGCGGGCTTAGGGCCGACTTCAGTCGGCCTTTCCACTGAGGCTGTGCGACTGAAGTCGGCCCTAGGTTTCAAGCTCAAATCGGGCCGAATCAATAAACAATCGCTCAGGCCGCCACGGTTAGCCCGAACTCCGGAGCAATCAGCGCCAGCCAGCCATCAAGACGCTCGGCGTTGAGGTCCGGCTGGGTGTCGTTGTCGAGTGCGAGGCCAACGAACTTGTCGTCGATCACCGATTGCGAAGCGCTGAAGCTGTAGCCCTCAGTCGGCCAGTAACCCACCATCTTGGCGCCCGCATCCTGGAAAAAATCGTGCAGCAGGATCAGGCCATCGACGAACTCGTGGCCGTAGGTTTCCTGATCGCCGAGGCCGAACAGGGCGATGGTCTTGCCGGCGAAACTCACGCCCTGGAGCTTGTCCAGCGCCTCGGCCCAGCTCTCTTCATCGCACTCGGCTTCGATGCCGGGCAGCAGGCCATCACCCAGAGTCGGCGTGCCGAGGATCAGGTAGTCATAGGCAAGCAGGCTCTCGGCGCTGGCCTTGTTGATGTTGACCGGGTCGGCCATGGTGTCGTCGTCGAAGCGTTTCTTGATCTGCTTGGCGATCTTGCGGGTGCTGCCGCTATTGGTGCCGAAGAAGATGCCGATGCGTGCCATGATTGTTTCCTTTGTCGGGTGTTGAGGTTGGGTGGGGAGACGGCTTTAGCCGGGAAGCAGCTGGATATCCATGCCGCGAAAGATCGCGCAGCGTGAGAAAACCTCGGTACTCGGGGCGAGCTGTTTGTGGCGACAGAATTTCGCCGCGAGTTTGGCGAGGCCCTTGATATCGCGCCCGGTCGCGCTCGGGAACTGGTCGGTCAGCTGATCGAGCATCGCGTCATCGAGCGCCAGGCCAAATTGGCCTGACATCACCTGCCAGATGCGGCGGCGAGCCAGCGCATCGGGCGGGGCGTACTTGATCAGCGCGATGCAGCGCGAAATGATCGCCTCGTCGATATCGTCCATGCGATTGGTGGTGAGAAAGAGCAGGCCGTTGAAGTACTCCAGCACGCGCAGGAAAACGCCCACCACCGCGTTGGCGGTCATGTCGTTATCGCGCCGCTTGATATACACGTCCGCTTCATCGATCAGCACCACCGCCCCCCAGCGCTGGGCGCGGGTGAGTACATCCTTGAGGGCGTTTTCCATGGTGGCCACGCTGAGCCCGAGCTGGCCCGAGTGCACGCGGTAGAGCGGGCGGCCGATGATCTCGGAATAGACCTCGGCGGTAAGCGTCTTGCCCACTCCAGCCGGGCCGGCACACAGCACCGTGGTGCCGCCGGACTTGCCGGCCACGATGTCGTCCATCAGCACATCCATCTCGGCGGTGAGCAGATCGATCAGCTCGGTCTGTTCACCCGGCAGCACCAGCTTTTCCTTGAGCTCGGGCTGGTAGGCGTAGGGCTGGATATCCGCCACGTGCACCCACAGGTAGTGATGCAACTCGAGGTGGAACATCAGGATGTAGGGATGGATCGGCAATTGCGAGAACAGATCCGGCGGCAGGGCTGCGCGCTCGCGTTCGGTTTCGTCACCCGCCTCGTACTTATCGCTGCGCGCCGCGCGCCGCAAGTAAGGGCCCAGAATGTCGCCGGGCGCATCCAGCGTCAGGGTGCGCGTGGTGATGATGCCTTCATCATTGACGAGGCGAGCTTGGCCGCCGCTGCTGGAGAGCACCACAACATCCTTGCGCGCCCAGTCGGTATCGCGGCGGGCGGCATTCGGGTCGTCGGCATAGAAGCCGGTGCCCTGGCCGGAAAACTGCTCGCCATAGCGTCCACGCCAGTCGTAGTAGGTGTTGACGGTGCGGTCGTACTGCTCGATCAGCCCCGGCGTCTCCTTGATGAAGCCCTTGCTGGCGAAGATCTCGGCCACCGTTTTGCCGGCTACGTCGCTGGCGTAGAGACGGATGGTCTGAATGCTGACCGTGCCCTTGGCATTGGCCTTGATTTCGATCATCACCTTGGCGATGTCTTCATTGCTCTGCGGCGTGTAATCCAGGCGCGTGATCACATAGGGCAGGGCATGCCGGCTCAATGAAATGGCAAACAGCCAGCCACGAATTGCGTTCTTCGCGATGTAGCGAGCGATTGCCGGAACGGCCGATTCAAGGGCGCCATCCTCAAGGCGAGGGCCGTCGTCGGCCAGCGTATCGCGCAAGGTGGACAGGCGCAGGGCGTGTTCGCGCGTCGCAGCGCCGCCCTGGGCGTAGAGCTCAGCTAAACCATCCAGCGCCTCGCTGGAGAGCTGGCCCAGCCCGATCTCGACGCGCTCGGCCAGGCGCAGCTGGTCTTTCAGCGCGGCGAGCGGCGGGAAGCGAGCGATCAGGATCTCCGCGTACTTGCGCTCGATCGTGATCTTCACGGACGAAGCCTTGTCGACCGGCGGCAAGGGAGCCTTGCTGGTGCGCGGCAGGGGTGTTTCGAGCATGGCTGAACAGGAGGATGACATCGGGAACCTCAGCGCACGACAACCGGAATTTCGAGCGCCGTGCGCCGGCCAAGCTGGGCGTCCACCTTGCGGCGCACGTTCTCCAGCTTGAGCGGACGCAGCAGGGTGCTGGCGGCGCCAAGCGCCAGGGCTTCCTTCACCAGCGCATCTTCGGCATCGAAACACACCACCAGAATGCGCAATTGCGGCAGTGCTTCACGCAGCTTGCTGATCACGGCAGCGCCTTCCTGCTCAAGCAGCGCTGCGCCCACGATGGCCAGCTCCGGCGGCCAACTCCTGGCCTTGGCGAGCGCTTCTGCGCTGCTCGCGAAAACATGGGTTTCCATCTCGTCAGCCAGCATGAACTGCAGGCCGGCACTGACGACATCGTCACTATCGATGACGAACACACGCCGGTTTTCAACCGCACGCTGGGTATCTACGCCGATCTGCATGGGGAACCTCGCAAAGCCTGGTCGAAAGAAAGTCTTCAGGCCTGCTCAGCAAACTTCGTTCCTGCCCGCCAAACGCCGCCCAAGTGCGGCTCAGTGCGGGTTTGACTGTCCGCTTTGTCGCGCGTGCTGTCCGGAATGTCCGGGCGGCTGTCGATTTCGAAGCCCCGGCCGGGTGCCTCGCGCGCAGCGCGGGTTGCTGCAGCAAGCGGAACTGTGAAGCGGCACGCAAGCTGCTAAGTCAGCTCACCCAACCCCGTCTTATTGCCAGGAGAAGAACATGACCGGCACATTGATCCGCATCACCTCGGATGGCCGCCGCATCGAAGTCATCGACGGTGCCGTCTGCCTTGACGGCCGTGTGGAAGCACGCGAACTGGTGGCTCTGATTGAACACCCGAATCGCCAGGCCATCCTGCGCGTGCTGCCACGCGCCACGCACATGGCCGGGCGGCTCGCGCTGACCATGGAGGAGGCTAACCAGGTACAGGATCTGCTGGCTGAATCGCGGCGCGAGCTGGATCTCTCGCCCGCCGCGCTGCACCGGCGCATGCAGGACGTGATGATGCACCGGGCCAAGATGGAAGGCGTCGAATAGGGAAGGCCCGAAATGCCGCTTGCGGCGTAGCCGCGACATTTTCAGGTCCTACCGCTGTGCTTGCTTTTGCGTCTGATGAAGCAGTCTGCCAATCCGGACAAAACGGAACACGACAAAGCATTCAAAGCACGCAGCAACTGCTGGTCATGACAGCGGCCGAAATCCGGAAAAGTCCGCCCAGCGGGCCTTGCAAGCGAATGGCATCAATCCTGCTGAGAGTAGTTCAGCCAGCAGGCGCAAAGAGAGGTGCAGCATGGATGCGCGAGTGTCAGCCAAGATTCAGGACGTGTTCGAAGAACCGGCCTGCGAGCACAACCAGAACAAGTCCGCCAAGGAAAAGAAGAAGGGCTGCACCAAGCAGCTCTCGCCCGGCGCGGCCGCGGGGGGCTGTGCTTTTGACGGTGCCAAGATTGCCTTGCAGCCCATCGTAGATGTAGCGCACCTGGTGCACGGCCCGATCGCCTGCGAAGGTAATTCCTGGGATAACCGCACATCGTTCTCGAGCGGCTCGAAGCTCTATCGCACCGGTTTTACGACCGACATCAACGAGCTGGACGTGATCTACGGTGGCGAGAAGCGCCTGTTCAAATCGGTGAAGGAAATCATCGAGAAATACGATCCGCCGGCCGTGTTCGTGTATCAGACCTGTGTCACCGCCCTGATCGGGGATGACATCGAGGCGGTGTGCAAGAAGGCCAGCGAGAAGTTCGGCAAGCCGGTGATTCCGGTGAACGCGCCGGGCTTCGTCGGCCCCAAGAACCTTGGCAACAAGCTCGGCGCCGAAGCGCTGCTCGATTACGTGATCGGCACCGAAGAGCCGGACTACACCACGCCCTACGACATCAACATCATCGGCGAGTACAACCTCTCCGGCGAGCTGTGGCAGATCAAGCCGCTGCTCGATGCCTTGGGCGTGCGCATCCTTTCCTGCATTTCGGGTGACGGGCGCTACAAGGAGGTGGCCTATAGCCATCGAGCCCGCGCGGCGATGATGGTGTGCTCGAAGTCGATGATCAACATCGCACGCAAGATGGAAGAGCGCTACGAGATTCCCTTCTTCGAGGGCTCGTTCTACGGCATCGGCGACATGAGCGAGACCCTGCGCGAGATCGCCCGCCTGCTCGTCGAGCGCGGCGCACCGGAGGACTTGCGTGATCGCACTGAGGCGCTGATCGCCATCGAGGAGAAGCGTGCCTTCGAACGCATCGCCGCCTACCGGCCGCGCCTCGAAGGCAAGAAGGTGCTCTTGATCACAGGTGGCGTGAAGAGCTGGTCGGTGGTGGCCGCGCTGCAGGAGGCCGGGCTTGAAGTGGTGGGCACCAGCGTCAAGAAATCGACCAAGGAAGACAAGGAAAAGATCCTCGAGATCATGGGGCAGGACGCCCACATGATCGACGACATGACCCCGCGCGAGATGTACAAGATGCTCAAGGATGCGCAGGCGGACATCATGCTTTCAGGCGGGCGAAGCCAGTTCATCGCGCTGAAAGCCAAGATGCCCTGGCTGGACATCAATCAGGAGCGGCATCACGCCTATGCCGGGTATGAAGGCATGGTCGAACTGGTGCAGGAAATCGACAAGGCGCTCTACAACCCGATCTGGGAACAGGTGCGCAAACCGGCTCCGTGGGAACTTGCCACGGCCAGCATCTGAGAAGCCGGCCATGAATGAGCCTGTCTCCCTGCTCTTTGCTGCCTTGCTGCTTGCAGGCAGTGCCGGTCTGCCCGGCCTGCGCGTGATCGTGATGGAGAGAGAGGTGCTCGTCATCCGCCGCGCTGCGGGTTGGGTACAGCCGGGCGGGAGTCCGGTGGCGGCGATGGCCGCGGAGAGACGCCGGACTCCCGCTGTCGCGGGTCGCATGCAAAGGGGAGGGGCATCATGGCAAGCGTGAGCGAATCGAAGAAGGCCTGTACCGTCAATCCGCTCAAGATGAGCCAGCCTCTGGGCGCCTGCTTTGCTTTCATGGGCATGGACAACTGCATGCCCATGATGCACGGCTCACAGGGCTGCACTTCCTTTGGCCTGGTGCTGCTGGTGCGCCATTTCAAGGAAGCCATTCCGCTGCAGACCACGGCCATGAACGAGGTCAGCACCATCCTGGGCGGCCTGGAGAATATCGAGCAGGCGGTGCTTAACATCAAGAAGCGCGCAAACCCCTCCTTCATCGCCATTGCCTCCACCGGGCTGACCGAAACCAAGGGCGATGATGTGGATGGCTATCTCAAGCTGATCCACCGCAAGCATGGTGAAACACTGGCAGGCACCCGGATCGTCTATGTTTCCACGCCCGATTACGTGGGCGCTTTCGAGGATGGCTGGGCGAAAGCCGTGACCTGTGTCGTTGATGCCTTTGCTGAACCCTGCGAGGCACGTGACCCGCAGCAGATCAACCTGCTGCCCGGTTGCCATCTCACCGCGGCAGATATCGACGAGCTGCGCGAGATCATCGCTTCCTTCGGCCTGAAGGCCATCGTGCTGCCGGACATCTCGGGCTCACTTGACGGCCACATCCCCGAAAACTTCACACCGACCACGTTGGGTGGCACCACGCTAGCGGAAATGCAGCGCATGGGCGCCTCGGTCGCCACGCTGGCCATTGGCAGCCACATGAGTGCGGCGGCCATGGCGCTGGAAGAGCGCAGCGGCGTGCCTTACCGCGTCTTTGAGCGACTCACCGGTCTTGGCGCGGTGGACGAGCTGATGGGCTACCTGAGCGAGCTCTCGGGCCAGCCGGTCGCCGCCAAATACCGTCGTCAGCGCGGCCAGCTGCAGGATGCAATGCTCGACGCGCACTTCTGGATCGGCAGCCGCAAGTTCGCTATTGGTGCGGAACCGGACCTGCTCGCCGCGCTCACCTGGACGGCCTACGAAATGGGCGGTGAAGTACTGGCCGCGGTGACCACCACCCCGTCCCCCGTCCTCGCCGGCCTGCCGTGTGCAGAAGTGCTGATTGGCGATCTGGAAGACCTCGAAACTCGCGCCAAGGCCAGCGGCTGCGAGATCCTGCTGACCCATTCGCATGGTCGCCAGGCTGCCGAGCGCCTTGCCATTCCGCTGCTGCGTACCGGCCTGCCGATGTTCGATCGCCTGGGCGCCTCACATGTACTGATGGTGGGCTATCGCGGCACCCGCGAACTGATCACCCACTGGGCCAACAGCCTGCTGGAGGCCGAACATCAGGCCAAACCGGAAGACTGGCCGCTCAACGCCGAAAGCCTGGCTGCCGCCCGGGGCATGAGCCCACCCGCCAGCAGTTGTGGCAGTGGCGGCTGCGGCTGCGCCGCCAGCCCCTCCAACGAGCAATCCGAGACTCACCTTTCACAGGAGCTCCAGCCATGAAAGTCGCCTTTGCAACGCAAGACAAACAGCGTGTGGACGCCCACTTCGGCTGGGCCAAGCACATCGCCATCTACGAAGTCGGCAAGGAGGGCTCGAGCTACATCGAGACCTTCGATTTCGGCGGCAAGCTCGACGAGGATGGCGATGAAGACAAGCTCGCGCCCAAGCTCGAAGCCATCCATGACGTAGCGATTGTGTACGTGGCAGCCATCGGTGGCTCGGCCGCCGCCCGCGTGGTGGCCAGCAAGATCCATCCGATCAAGGTGAGCCAGCCGGAACCGATCATGGACATTCTCGAAAAGCTGCAGGATGTGCTCAACGGCACGCCGCCCCCCTGGTTGCGCAAGGTCATGACCAAGGACCAGGCGCGCGAGTTCGATTTTGAAGACGAGGCCTGAAAATGACTGAAATTCTGGATAGCACTGCCGAAGATGCAGCCGCCCTGGCAACACCCTACCTGATCCAGCTCGCCAAGCAGTTCCGCGCGCAGGACACCCACGGCGTATGGGATGGCAAGAGCGACGCAACCTTGCTCGAGCCCTTCATCCTGACCGCCGAAGCGCGTCGCGCACTGCCCATCATGGGCGACCCGGACCCGGAAACCCTCTGGCGCGTGGAACAGTTCTTCAGCGCCGTGGGCCTGTGCATCGAGCGCCGCACCAAGGCCATGGTCACTCCAATGATGAAGATGTCGCACGAAGGCTTTGGCCGTCAGGTGCTCATCGCTGGGCGTCTGGTGGTGGTGAACAAGCAATTGCGCGATGTGCATCGCTTCGGTTTTCCCTCACTCGCCAAGCTGGCTGAAGCCGGCACCAAGCATGTCGAGGATGGGGTGGCGATGATCGAGAAATTCCGTGAAGTGGCGGACTGGGGCTGAGCGCCGCGTCCACCACTCTGTATACCGAAACCAAGGAGATAGCCATGGATGACCTGGATACGCTCAAGGCCCGGGTAAAGAAGCTCAACGCTCAAGCCACCCAGGCCAAGATGGATCTGCACGACCTCTCGGAAGACCTTCCTACCAACTGGGAGAAGATCCTTGAAGTGGCGCAGATCGCTTACGACGCCCATCAATCGCTGATCGCCGCGCGCCAGGCGCTGGCCAGCGCCACCGCCTGAACCCGGAGTACGCAGCGCGCCGGCGATGAGTTGTTCGCGCTGCGTCTGGAGCCTGACATGAGTACCTATTCGATCACCTTGCCCAGCGGCGCGGTATGGACCCCGCACTTCGTCGCCGAACTCGATCAGAACAAATGCATTGGTTGCGCACGCTGTGTGAAGGTGTGCGCCAACAATGTGCTGGCGCTGGCCGGCATGACTGAAGACGGCGATATCGTGCTGGTCGATCCGGAGAACGAGGACGACGACGATGAGTTCGAGCGCAAGGTCATGACCATCGCCACTCAGGCCAATTGCATAGGCTGTCAGGCCTGTTCCAAGGTCTGTCCGAAGAAGTGCTACACGCACGCTCCGGCTGAAGTCTGAGCGGTGGCGCAAGTGGCCGCCTTCGGCTGCCAGCCCTCACTCCGCCTGATGAAAAGTGCCATCGCCGTGCGGCGCCGCCTTGAAGGCCGGCAGGGCTTCGGCCGCAGCCGAGAAAGCCACGAGTTGCGGATAGTGCTCGGCGGGCAGTAGCCCGGGCAGCATTTGCTGGCTGAAATGCCAGACCACGGCCAGCGTCACGCCTGCCTGGCTCAGGGCCTCGCCGGAAGCGAGCGGCTGGCGTGCCAGATCGGCTTCGAGCAGCCCATAGGCAGTGCGCATTTGCCCGCTCACGCGTTCGAGCCAGGGCTCGTAAAGCTTCTCCGGCGGGCGCAATTCGCGTTCATACACGATCTGCACACTCTTCTCGCATGCGGCCAGCGCCAGCCCGATCAAATGTAGCTCGCGTTGCAGGCCTTTCAGCCCACCTGGCATCAGGCTGCGCGGCCGCGCCAAGGCCTCGGCATACGCCAGGATCAGGGTCGAATCCATCAGCAGTTCGCCGTCGTCACACACCAGCGTAGGCGCCTTGACCACCGGATTGATCTGGTGGAAATCCTCGAAAGTGCGGAAGACAGAGAGGGACTGGTGCTCGAAGTGCAGGCCGAGCAACTGTAGTGAGATCGCAACGCGCCGGACATAGGGCGAATCGAGCATGCCGATGAGCTTCATGGCGTCTCCTGAGGGCTGATGAGTGCAAGAGTCGCAATCCTAGCCTGGATGTAGCACGGCGTGCCTGTGTCGCACCGGAGCGACCCAGTATCCATCGCAGGTGCGGCTTCAGCCGAATTCGTCCAATCTGAGGCTCGGGCCCCGCCGGCTGAAGCCGGCCCTAGAAGCCCTTGCGGTGCCGGCCGGATACCCCTAGTAGGTGCGGCTTTAGCCGCATCCACCCCATCTGAGGTTCGCCCCCTGGCTGAAGCCGGCCCTACATACCCAGTGCATTACCGGCAGGTGCGCTACTTCAGCAGGCTGGCCCGCTCGCTTGCCGAGCAGTTGCTGAAGTGGCCTTCCTTGTTGGCCTGGGCACGCTGGCGCGCAAGAAAACCCTTAATTTTGCCCGGTGCGCTGGGCAGGGACAGCAGCTTGCTGAGTTGGCTGCTGCCGCATTTCGGACAAGCCGGGGCGCAGGCATCACTGGCGCGCACCATGAGTTCGCTGGTGGCGTCACAGGCTTCGCAGTGAAAGTCGTAGAGCGGCATGACAAGCTCCTTCAGGTGGGAGGACGGGTGGTGTTTGAGCCCTCGAGCAAGGCGGCGATGACTTCGCCGCCCAGCCCGTGGCCGGGATCAAGCTCAGCGAGCTTGGCGATCAATTCGCGTGAGGCTTCGTGGCGGTTTGATCGCAGATAGATGAAGGCCAGCGCCTTGAGGCTGAAGAGCCAGAAGCGGGCAGGGCCGGTGGCAGCAAAATCGGCATCGCTGACCACCACCTCACGCCAGTTCTTCGCCAGTCCGGCCTGGGCACCGGCAGTCGCAATCCCTTTCAGGGCAGCCTGCTCAGCCTGCGGATACTGGCGCAGGCGGGCGTGAAACTTGTAGAGCAGGTAATACACCGGCAGGCATTCCGGCGAGCAGATCTGCGCAGTCCATAACAGGGACTCCATCTGGCGCGGCGGCGCGCTACGGGCTTCGTCGAGCAGACGCCGAACCTGCGGCGGCACTTCGCCGCCGAAGAATTCGTCGGAGGATGAGCCGGTGAAGAGATTCACCAGATCTCTCCCGGGGTGCGCAGGCGTGCCACCGGGATGCCGCCAAGCAAATGCGAATCAAATATTTCGCTGACGTCTGCCGGGGTTACCTGGCTGTACATCACGCCTTCCGGATAGACCAGTACATTCGTGCCGCGATCACAGGGGCCGAGGCAGCCGGAGTAAGTGATGGCCACCTTGTCCCAGCAGTTGCGGTTCTGCAGTTCGCCCCAGAAAGCTTGCAGCACATCGCTGCCGCCCTTGTGCTGGCAGGCACCGCGCGGGTGGCCGGCGGGGCGGTTCTGGGAACATACGAAAACATGGCGGGCAGGTTTGCTCATGGTGACTTCTCTCTGTTGTTCAAGTGGTCAAACGATTGATCCAGTGTTCCATCGCGCCAATGTGGGCGCTGTGTTCGCGCTCGAAGCCTGCAGCGCGCTGGCGTAGCCCCGCATCCTCGGCCATCACCGCAACGCTGGCGTAGTAGGCGTGGCTGCGCCGCACCAGGCTCAATGCGCAGGCCATCGCGCAGTGCACGCCTAGCAGTGCGGCATGGCCACTGCGTGGCTGGCGGCCGGGCAGACTCAGCAGGCACTCACTGATCGGCCGCACTTCCAGTGTGGCGTGGCGGCGCTCAGCCCCCTCGGCAAGCGCATCGGCGATATCCAGATGCGCGCTTTCCACCACACTCAGGAAGAAGGCCTCCAGTTCCTCGTCACCAGCCGCCAGCGCTACATCCGCCAGGCGCTTGCAATGTCTGGCCGTTTCCTCTTCCAGCAGGATCATGTTGGCGAGGAAACGGACATGCTCGCTCATGAGCACTCAAGCCGCAGAGGGCAGGGTGGCGCGCAGGCTGTCGAGGGTGACGCTTTGCTTGCCGTCGCTGTCCTGGAACACCTTGAAGACCTTTTCCTGGGCCGGTGTGGAGTTCACGAAATCCTCATAGGCTTGGACCAGCAGGGCACGGTAGCGGGCATACAGCGCACCTTCGCCCAGCCCGCCGGAGATCTCGGTATCGCGCCGAAGGTACTGGTAGAAGCGCTTGAGAATGTGCAGGCGACTCACATTCACAACGCTCTGCTCGTACGGTACCGAGAAGAAGTCCAGGAAGTCTTCGGCCGAAGAAAGGCTGGCCAGCCTTTGGGTGAGTTCATCCATTTTTTGCTCCTTGTTTGGGCTCTTTCGGGCCGCTATCGAATTCAGGTTGGGAACAGCTGTCGTCACAGGCGCGACAGGCCGCTTGCTCGGGCAGAGGATCGCCCTTGAGGCGCTGCACTTCACGCTCCAGATCAGCAATGCGTTCGAGCAGACAGCTGATGGCCTTGCCGACCGGGTCAGGAATCTGGTGGTGATCAAGATCGATGCCGATCCCGCCCGGCATCACACGGCGCTGCTCCTTGGGCAACACGGCACGCCCCGGGATACCGACCACCGTGACCCCGGGCTTTACGTCGTCAATCACCACCGAGTTGGCCGCGACCCGCACGCGATCCCCCACGCTGATCGCTCCCAGAATCTTGGCGCCCGCACCGACCACCACACCGTTACCGAGCGTGGGGTGGCGTTTGCCGGCGCGCCAGGTCGTGCCGCCGAGGGTCACTCCGTGATAGAGCGTGACGTCTTCGCCAACTTCGGCGGTTTCACCGATCACCACTCCCGCGCCGTGATCGATGAAAAAACGCCGGCCGAGGGTGGCGCCGGGATGGATATCGATATTGGTCAGGAGCCGACTCAGAAAGGACAGCAGCCGGGGCAGGTAACGCCAGCCCCGGCGCCACAACACATGTGCAAAACGATGCAATACGAGGGCTTGGATGCCGGGATAGATGGTCAGCAATTCAAGCGTGCTGCGCGCAGCCGGATCGCGCTGGAACACACAGGCCACATCTTCTCGCAGCATCGCCAGGAGGCCCGGCGCCGGGGCAGGGGAAGCAAGCTGGCGAAGGAGTTCGGCTTCAGCCTTCATCCTGCTTCTCCAACGGGCAGTGCCGTTTCAAGATAGAAGCGGGTGAGCTCATCCGAACCGGGCTCGCGCTTGGTTGCCATGGCGAAATCACGGATGCGCTCGATGATCTGTGCCATCTGCCGCGGTGTGGGGCTCAGCCCCAGGCGCCCGCAAGCCATCTGCACGGCATGCGAGCCGGAATGTTTGCCCAATACGAGCTGATGCACGCGCCCCAGCTCATCCGGGTCGAAGCCTTGATAGTTGCGCTGATCCTTCAGCAAGCCATCCACATGTATGCCGGATTCATGCGTAAACACCGCTTCGCCGACGATGCTCTTGTTTGCTGCGACGGGACGCTGTGAAGCCCGCGCCACCAGGCGTGAGATATCCAGCAGGGCATGCGTATCCACGCCGAGATCGGCGCCGTGGGTATGGCGCATGGCCATCACCACCTCTTCCAGCGGCGCATTGCCGGCACGCTCCCCCAGGCCATTCACCGTGGTGTTGGCATGAGTGGCACCGGCGCGAAAAGCGGCTAGGGTATTGGCAGTAGCGAGGCCCAGATCATCATGGGCATGGATCTCGATTTCGATATCCACGGCTGGGCGCAGACGGCTGATCACTTCGAAAGTGGCAAAGGGATCCAGAATGCCCAGAGTGTCCGCAAAGCGGATACGGCGTGCGCCGGCCGCTTGTGCCACCTCAGCGACACGGCACAGGAATGCCGGATCGGCCCGGGATGCGTCCTCCATTCCGACGCTGACCTCCATGCCAGCCTCAAGGGCCAAGGTCACCACGGGCTGGATCTGCGCCAGCACCCATTCCCGGTCGCGGCGCAGCTTGGCGTCGATGTGAATATCCGAAACCGGAATCGAGAGGTGCGCAATGTCTGCATGGCAGCGCTTGGCTGCCTCTACATCGGCCGCCACCATGCGCCCCCACACCATCGTGCGGGCAGATAGGCCCAGCATGGCGATGGCATTGATGGCTGCGATCTCTGAAGCGCCCATGGCCGGAATACCGATCTCGAGCTCTGCCACCCCGGCAGCGGCCAAGGCAGCTGCGATGCTGCACTTTTCCTCGACGGTAAAGGCGACTCCGGCGGTCTGTTCGCCGTCGCGCAGAGTGGTGTCATTGATCGTAAAAGCGGTTTGCATGGCGTAACGCTCCTCTCGGAACGAGCTCAGCAATTACCGTGCCGAATTGGTTTTCTATTTGGTTTCATGCACATAGAGAGGATCTCATAGCAATCCGTTGCGCTATCCACCTGGCCGAGCTGTGAGCAATGTGCACTTTGTCGTGTCCATCTTGGCGTCTTCGGCGTCGGGATAGCTGGCATGCAGCGCTAAAAAAGGTCGATGGAAACCGCGAAATGCCTATGTTTGCGAGCATCCGGTGAGGGCCCGGCGCATCCACGCCAGCGCATCTCCAGGCGGCTTCAAACTGGCCTGTTCCTTGCGACGAAAAATGCGGAGGACCGAACCATGAATGCACCTGAGCTGATTGCGCCCGAACTTGCCTTACTGGAACCGCTCGACGCACTGGATCTGCTTGTCATTCGCTGTGGCTTGGCTGAGTCTCAGCGCATTGGAGCTCAACCGCTGATTCGCGGCCTTGGCCCAACATCTTTCGAGGGCTTACGTGCACTGTGTGCACCTGAGCAGGATTTAGAGAACGGCGCGGCTGCGGATTGCTTCGACGAATTCGAAGAGCTGTTCGAACTTCTCCTAGATCACGCCGCGCCACTGGATCAGATGGGGATCTGGCTTGCTGCCTCCATTGCCACAGCGGCCCAGCGTGACAATCATCTGTGGCAGGACATGGGCCTGCCGTCACGCCGCGAACTCAGTGCCGTCCTGCGTCAGCGTTTCCCGACCCTGGCTACACTGAACGTCGGCGACATGAAGTGGAAGAAATTCTTCTACCGCCAGCTTTGCGGGCGGGCCGGTGTTCCAATCTGCAAATCGCCTAATTGCGCCGATTGCATCGATCACGCGATCTGCTTCGGTCCGGAAGAGTAAGGCTCGCCAGCGCATCAACGGACGGGGAAGACCAACCACAGGCAAAAAAGAAGCCTGCACGCGGCAGGCTTCGATGTTGAGGCGGTGAGGTTGTACTGCCTATATCTGGCACAGCCCCGGAAGGCGGAACGCTTGTTTAAGTGTGCGCAGTACCTTGCCCAAGGTCGCCTTGATCTTGCGTCGCATCTTTACATAATAAAAACTGAGTTGGCGTCGTTTTAGTCTGGGCCTGCGTTTCGGTGGGGTAGGTGACAAAAAACGCGCCGCTAACGACTGCCAGAATCATCCCGGCGTGAGCGCCAGCGGCGAATAATTTTTTTGACATTTCGAGCAGCTTCCTCGGGTGGATACCCGTTAGGTCAAAAAGCTCGATTGCGGCTTCTGCGGGCAGCTTCCGTCTGCCCTTCAGCACGTGTGACAGGTTCTGCGGTGTCATTTGCAGCTGTCTCGCTACATCCGCCTGAGACAAGTGCTTCTCTTCCTCTACTTGCTTGATTACTTCCGGCAGGTTCGTGGGTTCCATGATCGTGTCTCGCGTTGCGGTCCCTCAATTTTAGTTGATGTTGT
>NZ_PKRR01000008.1:0-186679 GCF_002855595.1 Uliginosibacterium sp. TH139
TCTTGAACTCTTCCGTGTACCGCTTGCTGCTCATAGACACCTCGACTTGGTCGCCAGTTTAAGGCTACGAAGTGTCTAGGAAGGCCGGGGCGATTCACTGCGTCGCCCCGCCAGCGCTCAGCGCCGAGTTCCGCAAGATCCACCAGTTCCTCGTCTTCGCCGTGAACACCCCGGCCCAGCATGCCTTGGCCGCTCACCTTGCAGATCCTGCATGCTGGCAAGGTCTCTCCGCCTTCTTTGCCGAGCGGCGCGCCTTGCTCGCTCCCGGGCTGAAGTCAGCGGGCTTCAAGCTCCTGCCTAGCCAGGGCACCTACTTCCAGCTCGCCGACTACTCGGCAATCCGGCCGGATCTGGAAGATGTGGCCTTTTCCCGCTGGCTGACCCTCGAGCATGGCGTGGCAAGTATTCCGGTCTCGGTGTTCTACCAGCAACCACCGGCACAGAAAATCGTACGCTTCTGTTTTGCCAAGCAAACGCAAACCCTGCAGGCTGCCAGCGCACGCCTAGCCAGGCTGGGAGCCTGAGAAGCGGCTCCCGATCTGCGTCAGCAGGGTGAAGGGCAGCATAGGAGTCTGCTCAATGCCCACCCCCCAGCACCAGGTCGGCCAGTTTTTCGCGGATTTCAATCAGGGAGTGGCGCGCATAGAGCAGCGGCAGCTCGCGGCGCTTGGCCTGATCTCGCACATTGCGCAGGAGCTGGTGATTGATGCGATCGCAGATCACCACCACCAGACCCGTGCCGCTGGGAATCTTGCGGCGCTCGTCGCCAACCTTTCGGCCAGTCCAGTGTTCCGTCACCGTGAAACCTCTCAGATGAGGATTCTGTTCCAGCTCCTGCCTGATCGGATCCACATGATCCGCGCCGACGATCAATGCCTTCATCACACTCTCCCCAAGCCAAGTCGATGGAACCCAGCTTAGGGATAATCTGCAGCGGGCAGAACCATGAATTTATTAGCTGCTTATGCCAATACCTGGCCTATGAAGCTGTTCGCGATCTTTTGAAAGCCTTGGCCTGGCTGGATGAGGAAAAGATAGTTACAACGGGGCTCCGTTTGCCAACGCCGTACAGGAGAAATTGGGGCGACCCTCGAGGTGGAAAAGTGCAATCAATTGCACACCTTTGCGGTTATGCCTCAGCCTAGATCGTGGAGCGCTCGTTTGCGCGGCTTGAGCAGTCTCGCCGACGCTCGAAAACCGCGGAGCGTCAGCTCAATACCAGCCTCCAGTTCATACGCCTAGCATTCTTGAGCGTGCTGCTGAAAAGATCCTGAGCAGTCTCCCTGGGCGGAAACTGAATAAGTGCAGCTCGGCCACTGCGGTCATTGGTATGACTCCCCGAGACAGGCTGCATTGCAGGACTAAGCTGTCGATCAACATAGATGGCCGCGGCCGGGTCGGTTCTGTATGCGCGTGAATGGCATGCAGCTTCGAGTCGCGCGTCTTTACGCGATCTTTACGCTCGCCCGTTCGGTATCAACACAAGCTTTATTCAGGGCTATCTAGAGTTCAGGGCAAGAGAGAACGCGGGTTCTCTCCCTTGCCGGAGAACTCTTTCATGTCTGAATTCCTATGTCTCGCATTGCTGGCAGGCGCGTTCGCCTGCGTGGCATTGCTGATTGCGGGCTGCCACAAGCTGGAGGGGCTGAAATGAGCGCCCTTTACTGGATCGCTGGCGGCGTCGCGTTGCTGCTCTTCATCTACCTGCTGGTCGCGCTGTTCCGCGCCGAGGAGATGTCATGAACCACTCATCCGTCTTGCAGGTGGGGCTGTACCTGCTGATCCTGTTTCTGCTCGCCTGGCCGCTGGGCCGCTATCTGGCCGATCTGTTCGAAGGCCGGGTGGCCGAGCGCTGTCCGCGTCTGGCGGCAGTCGCCGGGCGTTTCTATCGTCTGTGCGGCGTCCGTGCCGAACAGGATATGAGCTGGTGGCGCTACGCCCTGGCCTTGCTGGTCTTTAATGCCATCGGCGTGCTTGTGGTGTATGCGCTGCAACGTCTGCAGGTCTGGCTGCCGCTCAATCCGGCCGGCATGGCCGCGGTGGAGCCAGGCTCGGCTTTCAACACGGCCATCAGTTTTGTCACCAACACCAACTGGCAGGGCTACAGTGGCGAGGCGACGATGAGTCACCTCACCCAGATGCTCGGTCTGGCGGTACAGAACTTCCTCTCTGCGGCCACTGGTCTGGCGGTGGCGATTGCCTTGGTACGTGGCTTCGCGCGTCGCTCGGTAGCGGGCATCGGCAATGCGTGGGTGGACCTGACGCGGGCCACCGTCGGTGTGCTGCTGCCGTTGTCCACCGTGATGGCGGTCTTCCTCGTGGCGCAGGGCGTCGTGCAGAACTTTTCCGGCCCGACCGAAGTCATGCTGCTGCAGCCAGTCGAATACAGCCAGCCCAAACTCGGCGCAGATGGTCAGCCACTCAAGGATGCCGCGGGCCAGGTCGTGACCGAAACAGTTACTGCCAAGGCCCAGTCGCTTCCCATGGGCCCGGTTGCTTCACAGGAAGCGATCAAGATGGTCGGCACCAATGGTGGTGGCTTCTTCAATGCCAACTCCGCCCATCCTTACGAGAACCCGACCCCGCTCGCCAACCTCGTGCAGATCCTGGCGATCTTCCTGATCCCGGCCGCACTGTGCTTCACGCTCGGCCACATGGTCGGTGATATCCGTCAAGGCCTGGCGATTCTCGGTGCAATGACGCTGGTTTTTCTGGTCATGGTGGCCATCACTATCTGGGCCGAGGGGCACGCCAATCCCTTGCTCACCGCGCTAGGCATGGATGGCAGCGGGGGCAACCTCGAAGGCAAGGACGTACGCTTCGGCAGCCTGCAATCGGCGCTGTTCGCGGTGATCACCACGGCCGCCTCCTGTGGCGCGGTGAATGCCATGCACGACAGCTTCATGCCACTGGGTGGGCTGGTGCCGATGTTGCAGATCCAGCTGGGTGAAGTGGTGTTCGGTGGCGTGGGTGCCGGCCTTTACGGCATGCTGGTTTTCGCCATCGAAGCGGTCTTCTTGGCTGGCCTGATGATTGGCCGCACGCCGGAATATCTGGGCAAGAAGATCGAGTCCTACGAGATGAAGATGGTGTCCGTAGTGATCCTCGCCACGCCGCTGCTGATCCTTGGCGGCACGGCTATTTCGGTACTAGCGCCAGCCGGTGTTGCCAGCATGGCCAACCCGGGGGCGCACGGCTTCTCCGAGGTGCTCTACGCCTTTTCATCCGCAGCCAACAACAACGGTTCCGCCTTCGCCGGCCTGTCAGCCAACACGCCCTTCTACAACCTGATGCTGGGGCTGGTGATGTGGTTCGGTCGATTTACCGTGATCGTTCCGGTGCTGGCGATTGCTGGGCGGCTCGCCGCCAAGCCGCGTCTGGTGGTCACGGCCGGCACGCTGCCCACGCATGGCCCGCTCTTCATTGTGCTGTTGATCGGCACGGTCGTCCTCGTCGGCGCGCTGACCTATCTGCCCGCTCTGGCGCTCGGCCCGATTGTCGAACATCTCAATCTCTTTCACTGAAAGGAAGCATGACATGAGCAAAAAAAATACGCTTCCGCTGCTAGATCCTGCGTTGATTCGTCCGGCCATGCTGCAAGCCTTATACAAGCTTTCACCATGCGCGCAACTGCGCAACCCGGTGATGTTCGTGGTGTGGATAGGCAGTGCGCTGACCACCTTCCTGGCCGTTCAGGCCAGCATCGGTCAAGGCGATGCACCGGTCGGTTTCGTCTGGGCTATCGCCGTCTGGCTGTGGTTCACCGTGCTCTTTGCCAACTTTGCCGAAGCCATGGCCGAAGGACGCGGGCGGGCACAAGCGGAAGCCTTGCGCGGTCTGCGTCGTACCACTTGGGCCAAGGTTTTGAATGAACCACGCTACGGCGCGCAGTGGCAGTTGCGTGAGTCCAGCGATTTGCGCAGTGGTGATGTGGTCGTCGTCTCGGCGGGCGAAACTATCCCCGGCGATGGCGAAGTTATCGAAGGCGTGGCTTCGGTGGATGAATCCGCCATCACCGGAGAATCTGCACCAGTGATTCGCGAGGCCGGTGGCGACTTCTGTTCCGTTACAGGGAGCACCCGAGTGCTGTCGGACTGGCTGGTGATCCGCGTCACGGCCAATCCGGGCGACGCCTTCCTCGACCGCATGATCGCCATGGTGGAAGGCGCCAAGCGCGGCAAGACACCTAACGAGATTGCACTGACCATCCTGCTCGTGGCGATGACCCTGATCTTCCTGTTCGCCTGCGTGAGCCTCTTGCCCTTCTCGCTCTACAGCGTGGCGAGTGCAGGCCAGGGTACGCCGATCAGCGTAACGGCGTTGGTCGCCCTGCTGGTGTGCCTGATCCCGACGACGATTGCCGGGCTGTTATCTGCCATTGGCGTGGCGGGCATGAGTCGCATGATGCAGGCCAATGTCATCGCCACCTCGGGCCGTGCGGTCGAGGCGGCAGGCGACGTGGATGTGCTGTTGCTCGACAAGACCGGCACCATCACGCTAGGCAACCGCCAGGCCAGCACCTTCCTGCCTGCGCCGGGGGTGAGCGAAAAAGCCCTGGCCGATGCGGCGCAACTTGCTTCGCTGGCCGATGAGACCCCGGAAGGACGCAGCATCGTCGTGCTGGCCAAGGACAAGTTCAACCTGCGTGGCCGCGATTTGCATGAAGCGCACTTTGTTCCTTTCACCGCGCAGACCCGCATGAGTGGGGTCGACATCGACGGGCAGGATGCTCAGCAGCATGGCAAGCGCCACATCCGCAAGGGTGCCGCCGAGTCAGTACGCGCCTGGGTGGAGGAACAGGGTGGCGCATTTCCCGCACCCGTACAGCACAGCGTCGAAGAGGTCGCCAAGCGTGGCGGCACCCCGCTGGTCGTTGCGGATGGTCGCGAAGTGCTGGGCGTGATCGAACTGAAAGACATCGTCAAGGGCGGCATCCGCGAGCGCTTCGCCGAGCTGCGCAAGATGGGCATCAAGACGGTGATGATCACCGGTGACAACAAGCTCACGGCTGCCGCCATCGCGGCCGAAGCGGGTGTGGATGACTACCTCGCCGAAGCGCGCCCGGAAGACAAGCTCAAGCTAATCCGCGACTATCAGGCCGAAGGGCGGCTGGTGGCCATGACCGGCGACGGCACCAATGACGCGCCCGCACTGGCGCAGGCTGATGTGGCGGTCGCGATGAATTCCGGTACGCAAGCCGCCAAGGAAGCCGGCAACATGGTCGATCTGGACTCCAACCCGACCAAGCTGATCGAGATTGTCGAAACCGGCAAGCAGATGCTGATGACGCGCGGCTCGCTGACCACCTTCTCGGTGGCCAATGACGTCGCCAAGTACTTCGCGATTCTGCCCGCCGTTTTCGTCGGCACCTATCCGCAGCTGGCGCGCCTGGACATCATGCATTTGGCCAGCCCGGCTACTGCCATCTTGTCTGCCGTGATCTTCAATGCCTTGATCATTGTCGCCTTGATTCCGCTGGCCTTGCGCGGCGTGCGCTATCGCCCACTCGGCGCGGCCATTCTGCTGCGCCGCAATCTGCTGATCTATGGTCTGGGTGGCGTGTTGCTGCCTTTTCCCTGCATCAAGTTGATCGACTTGTTCCTGTCTTCCATGGGAGTCGCATGATGAACGCCACAACTCAATCCCAATCCATCTGGCGCACGCTGCTGGCCGAATTGCGCCCTGCCGCCAGCCTGTTTCTGGCCCTGACCCTGATCACCGGCGCCGCCTATCCATTGCTGATCACGGGCATTGCCCAGGGCCTTTTCCCGCACGAGGCCAACGGCAGCCTGATTCTGAAAGACGGCAAGACTGTCGGGTCGGAGTTGATCGGCCAGCCCTTCAGCGATGCGAAATACCTGTGGGGCCGGCCTTCGGCGACCGGGCCGCAGCCCTATAACGCACTGGCCTCCAGCGGCAGCAATCTCGGTCCGCTGAATCCGGCGCTTGTCGACACGGTCAAGGCTCGTATTTCCGAGCAGCGTTCAGCCAACCCGGCGCAGACCGATCTGGTGCCGCAGGAGCTGGTTACCGCCTCGGCCTCAGGCCTCGACCCGCACATTTCTCCCGGAGCAGCCCGCTGGCAAGTTGCACGCATTGCTCAGGTTCGCGGCCTGCCTGCTGAGCGAGTGCAGGCTATCATCGAGGCATGCACTGAGCAGCCTGCCTTCGGCCTGTTCGGTGAAGCGCGCGTGAATGTGTTGCAGGTGAACCTCGCACTGGATGCTCTGAAGTGACCGACCAAAGGCCCGACCCCGACCGGCTGCTTGCCGCACTGGAACGCGAAAGCGAGCAGGCTGCGCGTGGACGTCTGAAGATTTTCTTCGGCGCCTGCGCCGGGGTGGGCAAGACCTACGCCATGCTCAATGCAGCCCGGCAGAAGCTTGCCGAGGGCGCGGACGTGCTGATCGGCGTGGTGGAAACCCACGGCCGCAGCGAAACGGCTGCGCTGCTCGAAGGCTTGCCGCTGTTGCCACGGCGCGAGGTGGCCTATCGCGGGCGAACGCTTGCCGAATTCGATCTGGACGCTGCCCTGGGCCGCAAGCCGTCGCTGATCGTGGTCGATGAACTGGCGCATACCAACATCGAAGGCAGCCGTCACCGCAAACGTTGGCAAGATGTGGAAGAACTGCTGGCCGCCGGGATCGATGTGTGGACGGCACTCAACGTCCAGCACCTGGAAAGCCTCAACGATGTGGTCGGCAGCATCACCGGGATACGCGTGCATGAAACGGTGCCCGATCAAGTCTATGAGCGTGCAGATGAAGTCTCGCTGATCGACTTGCCGCCCGAAGAATTGCAGAGTCGCCTCAAGGCGGGCAAGGTTTATCTGGGTGATGCTGCGGAGCGCGCCGCCGACAACTTCTTCCGCACCGGCAACCTGATCGCCCTGCGCGAACTGGCCCTGCGTCGCACGGCAGACCGCGTGGATGCGCAAATGCGCGCCTACCGCGCCGACCGTGCAATTGATCGTGTGTGGCAGACGCGTGATCGCCTGATCGTCTGCATCGGCCCCGGAACGGGCGGCGAAACGCTGGTTAGAAATGCCGCACGCATGGCCAGTCATACGCAGGCCGAGTGGA
The DNA here is from genome assembly GCF_002855595.1 of Uliginosibacterium sp. TH139. Lineage (NCBI taxonomy): Bacteria > Pseudomonadati > Pseudomonadota > Betaproteobacteria > Rhodocyclales > Zoogloeaceae > Uliginosibacterium > Uliginosibacterium sp. TH139. The sequence continues at coordinate 7,083 of NZ_PKRR01000008.1, forward strand.
TTGCGGTCAGCGTGGAAACGCCCGACATGGCCGGCGAATCCGAATCGCATCGCGGGCGCCGGCGCAACGCGCTGAAGCTGGCGGCCTCGCTGGGGGCCGAGGTGTGCAGCCTGAGCGCCGTGAACGCAGCAGACGCACTGGTGCGTTTCGCCATCAACCGGAACGCAGGCAAGCTGGTACTCGGACGCGCACGACGCGGCGTCTGGCAACGGCTGCTGCACCCCTCTCTGCTGGATCGGCTGGCCCTGCTCGAACATGAGCTGGAAATCGTCGTGGTTGGCCTACCGCATCACGAAAACCGCAAAGAGGCGCCTGAGCGTCGCCTGCCCGTGAACTGGCGCGGCTACGTCTGGGCCATCGTCATCTGTGCCACCACCACTGCCTTTGCCGCCTTGCTCCTGTCGGTGTTCGACCTGGCGAACGTGGTGATGGTCTTCCTGCTCGCCGTGGTGGGCGTGGCCTTGCGCTTCGGGCGCGGGCCCGGCGCGCTGGCCGCCTGCCTCAGCGTAGCGTCTTTCGATTTCTTCTTCGTGCCGCCACGCCTGACCTTTACGGTCAATGACACCCAGTACGTATTCACCTTCCTGCTCATGCTGGTGGTGGCCCTGGTGATCGGTCAGCTCGCGGCCAAGTTGAAGTTTGAGGCTGTGATGGCTGCCGAGCGCGAGCACCGTTCGGCGCAGCTGGCCGAACTATCACGTGCTCTTTCCGCCGCGCTTTCCACCGAGCAGATCGTTGATGTCGCCCTGCAGAACCTGGCGGGTATTTTTCAGGCGCGCGTTTCCATTCTGCTGCCGGACGCGGAAGCCAAGGTCCGACCAGCGCATGCGCCCGACAGCGATTTCGTCGATCTCGCGGTGGCGCAATGGGTCTTCGAGCATGAGCAGGAGGCTGGTCGTGGCACGGCCACCCTGCCGGCGGCCAAGGCGCGCTACTTGCCGCTGCGCGCACCGATGCGGGTACGCGGCGTACTGGGCTTGCTTCCCGGACATGGCCTGGTACTGGACGAACCGGCCATCACCCGTCAGCTGGAAACCTGCATCAGTCAGATCGCCCAGGCGCTGGAGCGTGTGCATTACGTTGAGGTCGCACAGGAGGCGCTGGTCAGTATGGAGTCCGAGCGCCTGCGCAACTCACTGCTGGCCGCTGTATCGCACGATCTGCGCACCCCCCTGACCGGCTTGGTCGGCATGGCTGATACGCTGGCAGCTCGGCCATCGCGGCCACCAGAAGAGCAGGAAATGATTCAAGGCATGCGCGACACAGCCCATCGCCTGACCGCATTGGTTTCCAATCTGCTGGACATGGCACGCCTGCAGACCGGTCGCATCGAAGTAAAGCGCGACTGGTGTGCGATTGAAGAGGTGATCGAAACAGCCAGTCGCCAATTGAGCGTACAACTGGCATCGCATCAGCTCGAAACCCGTATCGAGCCCGATTTGCCCCTATGCGAATTTGATCCGGTACTGATCGAGCGCGTACTGGTGAACTTGCTCGACAACGCCATTAAATACACGCCGGCAGCCAGCCACATCCGCATCTCAGCCGAATTGGCGGGGCGGATGCTACAGGTCAGCGTGGACGATGACGGCCCGGGCTTGCCGACAGGCCCCACTGAACGCCTGTTTGCAAAATTCGAGCGAGGTGATACCGAGTCCGCACAACCCGGTGTTGGCCTTGGCTTGGCCATCTGTCGCGCCATCGTGAGTGCGCATGGCGGCCACATTGAAGCGCACAATCGGGCCAATGGCGGGGCTAGTTTCAGCTTCAGCCTGCCGCTGGGCGAGCCCCCCGAGGCTGCCAACCTGGAGAAGGATGCATGAGCAGCCGAGTACTGATTATTGAAGACGACCCGGTGATCCGGCGCTTCGTACGCGCCTCACTGGAAACAGAAGGTTGTGAAGTCTTCGAAGCGGATTGCGCAGAGCGTGGCTTGATCGAAGCCGGTACGCGACAACCCGAGCTACTGATTCTCGATCTAGGCCTGCCTGATCGCGACGGGCTCGACGTCATCCGCGACGTGCGCACTTGGTCGCGCATACCCATCATTGTGCTGTCGGCACGCACCCAGGAAAGTGAAAAGGTCGCGGCTCTGGACGCTGGTGCCGATGACTATCTGGTCAAACCCTTTGGTGTCCCCGAATTACTGGCGCGTGTTCGAGCGCAAGTGCGCCGCCAGGCCAGTATGGCCGTCGGTGAGCAAGCCGTATTCGGTTTTGGAGATGTGACGGTAGACATGATCCAGCGCCGTGTAACCCGCGCTGGAGAAGAAGTGCATCTCACACCCATCGAATATCGCCTGCTGACCGTGCTCATGCGTGGCCACGGCCGCGTGCTGACGCATAGACAGTTGATGATGGATGCCTGGGGGCCAGGCTACGCCGAGCGTACCCACTACCTGCGGATCTACATGAAGCAGTTACGCGAGAAGCTGGAGCACAGCCCGGCACAACCGGAATACCTGTTGACCGAAACCGGTGTCGGCTATCGCTTGAAAAATTGAACGTACTGCGACAGCAACCAAGTGGATAGCCGCCGCTAGGCGAGAACAATCCCAATGACCGCTTCGGCCGGGCTGCACGCATAGGCTTTGCGGCCGGTTTCAAAGTGAAGCGGTCATCTGAATGACGGGTTCATGGATAAAGCGACAGACCGAACCTGTCCGATACCTGCCTTGAAGTCCATCAGCGTGATGTCATGGCTCGCGCAAAGCGCTCAAGGTCACCCGTGGAGTTTTGGACGACCAAGTCCAACAGATGCTCCACCCACCCTGAAATGCAGAGCAGCTTAGCCCTGCTCTCCCATGAACGCTTCCGCCCAGCGCCCCACGCGCGGCAGGCAGGCGCGCATGGCGGCTTGCTGTTCGGGTATTTCGAAGTAGCCGGCTTCGTGCAGGTAGGGAAAGCGCATGCGGCCGACGTCCTGCGCGTCGTGACCAAGATCGACGAGGCGGCCGGCGATGCGGTTGTACTGGTGTTCGTAATGCCCTTCGATGCTTCCGCCGAAGACGATGCGCATGAACTGGGAGCCGTATTTGCAGGCGCCGGAGAGGTCTTCCGGGCGCAGGGCCTGGCGCTCGCTGGCGAAGGCGCACCACTGGCGGAAGACGAACTCCTTGGCATGGGCAAAGTGCTGATAGTCGTAGGCCAGCAGTCCACAGTGTTCGTCGATGAGGCTCATGGCGTTTTCGCTCGGGCGCACACTCAGCGGTAGCCTTCTTCGCGCAGTACTTGCTGCACGACAGGACGGCTGCGCATCAGGGTGTAATGCGCGGAAAGCCTGAGGGGCAAGGGGATGTCCAGTTTGTCAGCCCAGAACTCAACATAGAACAAGGCCGGGTCGGCAATCGAGAACTCGCCGGCCGCGTAAGGCCCGATAAGCTGGGTGTCGAGAATGGCAAAGGCCTTGTCGACAATCGCCCGACCCTGCTCCTGGAGGACTTCCTTGCCGCTGCCTGCAAAACCCTCAGCATTGAAGAGGCGTGCAAAGCCCTGACCGTGTACGGTGCCCACTACATAGGCAAGGACTTCCATGACCCGTGCGGCAGCCAGCGTATCTTCAGGCATGAGCCGGGCACGGGGATGACGGCGTGCGAGCCAGTAGGAGATGGCGATGTAATCGGTGAGGGACTGCCCATCGTCCAGCACCAGTGTCGGGATGCTGCCTTTGGGATTGAGCGCCAGGTAATCGGGGTGCAGATGCTGGCCGGCCGGGATGCTGATGATCCACGCTTCGAAGGGCAGCCCCAGCTCCTCAAGCAGGATGTGGATACCGGTGGTGCAGGACCCGGGCGCCATGTAGAGCTTCATGCGGAGGCCTCGCTGAAGCGCATGATCTGTGGCTCTTCATCGGCAAAGGTAACAATGGCTTCCTGCAGCCTCAGCTCACTGTCGTATGTGTAACGATGCGTCATTTCTACTTCGCCATAGACGATTTTTTCGACCCGTATCAGGGCGCCCTGTGCATCATATTCGGCGCGGAACCAGGTGTTGCGGTTGCGCAGGGTTGCTTCCGGCAACTCTTCAACGAGTTGCAGTGGCAGGCGTACTCCGGTGTAGGAAAGGAAGAAGCGCGGGCTCATGTTGCCGTTCCGCAAGGGCTCGCCCGCGCCGCACAGCCTTCTGCGGGCGGTGGGGCCGCTGGCGTGGCGGTGAGATGGCCGCGCAGCCATGTTTCATCGAAGCCCACCAGGCAGCAGCCATCTTCCAGGGTCAGCAGTGGACGACGGATCAGGAGTGGTTGGGCCAGCAGTGCGGCAAGGGCCTGTTCGGCCGAGAGCAGCTCCGGCTGGATCAGTCCATCACGCACCGCGGGCGCCGCGCGATTGAACCAGTCGGCTACCGGCAATGGCGCCAGAAAGGCCAGCAGGCGCTCGGGCGTCCAGGCCCAGTGCAGCAGATCACGCACTTCAAGCGTGTGGCCGGCAGCCGTCAGCCAGGCTTTCTGTTTTGCATTGCCGCCGCAGCCCGGCTTTTCGTAGAAGACGATGTGGGCCATCAGCTTCTCCCGCCGATGGGCGTGTGCAGAGAGAGCAATTGTCGCGTTTGTACTTCGATGAGATGGCGCACGTCAGGATCGATGCGGCGGATCCATTGGCGCGGAAAGGCCCGGGTGCCATAACGGGCGCCCGCCAGCATGCCAACGAGGGCGCCAGTGGTATCAGCGTCATCCCCACGATTGACCACGGCGATCAGGCTGTTCTCGAAGTCTTCGTGATTGAAGAAGTGGTAGAGCACGGTCTGCACGGTGTCCACCACATAGCCGGTGGCACGGCCACGATAGGCCTGGATGGAGAAACGTGGCTCGAGGGTAAAGAGCTCATCGGCGATGGCCTGCACGACGGCCATGCCCTCACCGCGCAGGAGGGCGGCCGTCATGCGTGCAAGGGCCACATTGGCCAGATCGGACAAAGGATGGCCGTGGGTGATACGCCCCTGCGCGAGGCTGTAATCGATCAGGGCCTGCTCGTTGTTCAGGAAACCCAGCACCACCGGCAAATTGCGCATGACCGCGCCGTTGCCCGCATCACCTTCGTTGAAGGCGGCCACGAGGCTGCCCTCCTGCATGTAGCGGCGGATACCGCGCCGGCAGGTGTTGCCACAATCCACCGGCTTGCTGCGCAGCCAGCCCACATAGTGCTCGGCCACCTCAGTGAGATCCCAGCCGCGTGCCGTCACAATGGCATCCCCAAGCGCAAGCGCCATGGTGGTGTCGTCCGTCACCTGACCGGGCTTCAGGCGCAGCCAGCCACCACCGATGATCTCGCGGTGGGTGCCGTACTTGGACATGATCTCGCGTGGCGTCATGAATTCCACCGTGGCGCCCAGCGCGTCACCGATGGCCAGGCCCAGATAGGCGCCGAGCGCACGATCGAGCAGGGACAGCGGTGGCGCACCGGCGGCGGCAGATTGATCCAGCAAGGCTTCAGCCATTCATGACTCCTGACTCATGGGGCTGACACATGCGAAGCAAGCATAGCGAGCGGTTCAAGGTCGAAGCGAGGAGCAGAAACGTAAGTGGGTACGTTAATCACCGGAGCTTCGAGATTGAGCCGCGCAGGAGCTTGATTCGCGTGTGTCCTAGACGGGACGGTTTTCGTAGGGATTGCGCACCGGCCCCATGGTGGCCACCAGCTCGTCATACGTGCTCTTGATGAATTTGCGGTCGCCCACGAACTTCACGCCCGCATTGACCACTGCATCGAGCTTGCCGCCGGTGTCCATCTTCTTGAGCTCATTCTTCTCCAGGTAGAGCAGCTCGAGCGTTTCGTTGTACACCGTGGCTTCGTCGATCGGCAGGATGTAGAAGGTGGCGCCGGCATAGTCGATAACGTACTTCTTCGACAGATCGATGTTGTCGCAGAAGAGGATGTACTTGCCTGCCGGCGACAACGCTTCGCCCAGCACTTCGGCAAGCAGCTTGAGGTAGCCGAAGGAGAGCAGGAAGCCGGCAAGAAAGATGAAATGCGGCTCGCCTTCGTTGGCGGCAGCCATGACCTGCTCGCAGCACTTCTCAGGCGGGCGCTTCTCATCGGCCATCTTGGGCTGGAACTCGATGGCGATGTCGCCACGGAAGCCGAAGCGTCCGGGGACGGCCGTAGCGCCCTTGAACACGCCATTGAGCAGGCGTTCTTCGGCTTCGAGCACGCCGAACGCGGTCTTATCGATCGTTGTCATGGTGATTCTCCTGTTGGTTGCGAATGAAATCCGCGGTTTTGAAAAAGGCTGCTTCGAGTTGCGTCTTGAGCTCTGCATCGGTCACGACTTCATTCAGGGCGGCGCGCATGCAGTTCATCCAGGCATCGCGTGCCGCCACTCCGAGCGGGAATTCCATGTGGCGCATGCGCAAGCGCGGATGGCCGCGCATGGCCGAATAGTCTTTGCTGCCGCCCATCCATTCGACGAGGAACAGCTCCAGCACTTTCCTCACCGGAGTGAGATCGGCCGGGTGCATGGCGCGGATGGCAGCCGCCTCGGGCTGCGTATCCATGTGGTGATAGAAGCGCTCAGCCAGCAGGGCGATCGGTTCGGCTCCACCGATACGCTCGAAATGCGTCGCCCGCGCGTTGCCGGTGACCGCTACGGGCTGGATCAGTGAAGGCTGGGCGTGCATTTGGGTTTCCTCTCGACCTGGCTATGCCCTGCCCTCAGCAAGTGTCATACCCGCAGGGCTCAATGCCTGAGTGCGTGCGGCGCGCGTGCGAAACGGAGCACTTCAGATACGACACACAGCGAAATGACACTCCTTTCATTCGAGCGGTGTGGCGGCGTGAATGTCAGCTTTGTCGATATCCGGAAATGACTTCGCCGGCACCACGAAGAACTTCCGAAACGACCATTTGGCAAGCTTTTCAAGAAATCCGTGAAAACTTGGCACGCCAGTTGCTGAATGGTCCTCGCACCGACCATGTCTCGCCAACAAGTCGCTTACTTTGAAGAGCAAAAAAGGCGCGAGGGGCTGCATCCGGGGCACGGTAGATCGACTGCTTGTCCGACGTTCCCAACAGAGGACATTTTTCGATTGCAGCAACATCACTGCTCAACGATTCAGGAGAAACAACATGTCAGACCTTCGTCAGATTGCCTTCTACGGCAAAGGTGGGATCGGCAAATCCACCACCTCGCAAAACACGCTGGCCGCGCTTGCGCAAATGGGCCAGAAAATCCTCATCGTCGGCTGCGACCCCAAGGCCGACTCCACCCGCCTGATCCTGCACGCCAAGGCACAGGACACCATCTTGTCGCTGGCCGCGGAAGCCGGTTCCGTGGAAGACCTGGAACTGGAAGATGTCATGAAGGTGGGTTATCGCGACATCCGCTGCGTTGAATCCGGTGGCCCGGAGCCGGGCGTGGGCTGCGCCGGCCGCGGTGTAATCACCTCGATCAACTTCCTCGAGGAAAACGGCGCTTACGACGGCATGGATTACGTGTCGTACGACGTGCTGGGTGACGTGGTGTGTGGCGGCTTCGCCATGCCGATCCGCGAAAACAAGGCGCAGGAAATCTACATCGTCATGTCTGGCGAAATGATGGCCATGTACGCCGCCAACAACATCTCCAAGGGTGTTCTGAAGTACGCCAACTCCGGTGGCGTGCGTCTGGGTGGCCTGATCTGCAACGAGCGTCAGACCGACAAGGAACTGGAACTGGCCGAAGCACTGGCCGGCAAGCTGGGCACCCGCCTGATCCACTTCGTGCCGCGCGACAACATCGTTCAGCACGCCGAGCTGCGCCGCATGACCGTGATGGAGTTCGCTCCGGATTCCAAGCAGGCAGGCGAATACCGCACGCTCGCCGAGAAGGTTCATGCCAACAAGGGCAACGGCATCATCCCGACGCCGATCACCATGGACGAGCTCGAAGACCTGCTGATGGCCCACGGCATCATGAAGCAGATCGACGAATCGCAAGTGGGCAAGACGGCGGCCGATCTGGCCGCCTGAGGACCGAGAGTCGAGGGTCGGGAGCCTTGCCGCAGGCGGGCTCCCGGCTTCCGCCGGCGTAACAAGGTTCTCTTCCCTCTACTCTCGCATTGCGCACAGGAGATGATGAAATGAGCATGACAATCGACGAAAAGAAGGCCCAGAACGCAGCCCTCATTGACGAGGTGCTGAAGGCCTATCCGGAAAAAACCGCCAAGAAGCGCGCCAAGCACCTTAACGTGCATGAAGAAGGCAAGCCGGACTGCGGCGTGAAATCGAACATCAAGTCCCTGCCGGGCGTGATGACCATCCGCGGCTGCGCCTACGCTGGTTCCAAGGGTGTGGTGTGGGGTCCGATCAAGGACATGATCCACATCTCGCACGGCCCGGTCGGCTGTGGCCAGTACTCCTGGGCCGCCCGCCGCAACTACTACATCGGCGTGACCGGCGTGGACACCTTCGTGACCATGCAATTCACCTCCGACTTCCAGGAAAAGGACATCGTCTTCGGCGGTGACAAGAAGCTGGAAGTCATCATGGACGAGATCCAGCAACTCTTCCCGCTCAACAAAGGCATCTCGGTACAGTCGGAATGTCCGATCGGCCTGATCGGTGACGACATCGAGGCCGTATCGAAGAAGAAGAGCAAGGAATACAACGGCCACACCATCGTGCCGGTGCGCTGTGAAGGCTTCCGTGGCGTGTCCCAGTCCCTGGGTCACCACATTGCCAACGACGCGATCCGCGACTGGGTGTTCGACAAGGCCGATCCGGACAAGCGCCCGGACTTCGTTTCCACTCCGTATGACGTAGCCATTATCGGCGATTACAACATCGGTGGCGACGCCTGGTCCTCACGCATCCTGCTCGAAGAAATGGGCCTCCGCGTGATCGCCCAATGGTCGGGCGACGGCACCATCGCCGAGTTGGAAAACACCCCCAAGGCCAAACTCAACGTTCTTCACTGCTACCGCTCGATGAACTACATCAGCCGTCACATGGAAGAAAAGTATGGTGTGCCATGGGTTGAGTACAACTTCTTCGGCCCGACCAAGATCGAAGAGTCGCTGCGCGAAATCGCCAGCCACTTCGACGACACCATCAAGGCCAATGCCGAGAAGGTGATCGCCAAGTACAAGCCGCTGATGCAGGCAGTGATCGACAAGTACCGCCCGCGCCTGGAAGGCAAGAAGGTCATGCTCTTCGTGGGTGGGCTGCGCCCGCGTCACGTGATTGGCGCCTACGAAGATCTGGGCATGGAAGTGGTCGGCACCGGCTACGAATTCGGCCACAACGATGACTATCAGCGCACCACGCACTACGTCAAGGATGGCACGCTGATCTATGACGATGTCACTGGCTACGAGTTCGAAAAGTTCGTCGAGAAGGTCAAGCCTGATCTGGTCGGCTCGGGCATCAAGGAAAAGTACGTGTTCCAGAAGATGGGCGTGCCTTTCCGCCAGATGCACAGCTGGGACTACTCCGGTCCGTATCACGGCTACGACGGCTTTGCCATTTTCGCTCGTGACATGGACATGGCGATCAGCTCGCCGATCTGGGGCCTGTCGAAGGCGCCCTGGAAGAAGTAAGCCCGTGTGAGGAGTGAGGGGAGAGGAGCGGGACAGAGCCCGCGCAACGCCCCTCCTCACTCCCGCCCCCAACTCCTCACTAAATTTTCAGGAGAACTACCATGCCCCAATCAGCCGACAAGGTCATTGACCACGAGAACCTCTTCCGCGAGCCTGAGTATCAGGACATGCTCGCCAACAAGAAGGCCTTCGAGTTCAACCACTCGGACGCCAAGATCCAGGAAATCGTCCAATGGACGAAGACCGAGGACTACAAGCAGAAGAACTTTGCCCGCGAAGGCCTCACGGTCAACCCGGCCAAGGCTTGCCAGCCGCTGGGGGCCGTGTATGTTGCCAACGGCTTCCACAAGACGCTGTCCTTCGTGCATGGCTCGCAAGGCTGCGTGGCGTACTACCGCTCGCACTTCTCGCGCCACTTCAAGGAACCGACCTCCTGCGTGTCTTCGTCGATGACTGAAGATGCAGCCGTGTTCGGTGGGCTCAACAACATGATCGATGGCCTCGCCAACACCTACAACCTTTACCAGCCGGACATGATCGCCGTGTCCACCACCTGCATGGCCGAGGTGATCGGTGACGATCTGAACGCATTCATCAAGACCGCCAAGGAAAAGGGCAGCGTGCCGCAGGAGTTCGACGTGCCCTTCGCCCACACCCCGGCCTTCGTTGGCAGCCATATCACTGGCTACGACAATGCGCTCTTGGGCGTGCTCAAGCACTTCTGGGATGGCAAGGCCGACACCGCACCGAAACTGACCCGCGTGCCGGGCGAAGCCATCAACTTCATCGGCGGCTTCGATGGCTTCGTGGTCGGCAACATGAAAGAGATCAAGCGCATCATGGATCTCTTCGGGGTCGAGTACAACGTCATCTGTGATCCGTCGGAAGTGTGGAACACCCCCACCGATGGCGAGTTCCGGATGTACGAAGGCGGCACCACCAAGGAAACCGTCGAGCGTGCGCTCAACGCCAAGGCTACGATCATCTTCCAGGAATTCTCTTGCGAGAAGACGGCCAAGTTCATCGGTGAGCATGGCCAGGAAGTCGTAGTGCTGAACAGCCCGATCGGCGTGGCCGGCACCGACCGTTTCCTGATGGAGATCTCGCGCATCACCGGCAAGCCGATCCCGGCCCAGCTGGAAAAGGAACGCGGTCTGCTGGTCGATGCAATGGCTGATAGTCAGGCTCACCTGCACGGCAAGCGCTACGCCCTGTACGGTGATCCGGACTTCCTGCTGGGCCTCTCCGAGTTCCTGCTCGAACTCGGTGCCGAGCCCGCGCATGTGGTGGCGACCAATGGTGAGAAGGACTGGGAAGCCAAGATGAACACCCTGTTCGCCAGCTCGCAATACGGTGCCGCCTGCAAGGCCTACCCGAAGCGCGATCTGTGGCACCTGCGCTCCCTGCTCTTCACCGAGCCGGTGGACTTCCTGATCGGCAACACCTACGGCAAGTACCTTGAGCGCGATACCGGCACCCCGCTGATCCGCATGGTCTTCCCGATCTTCGATCGTCACCACTACCACGTGCGTCCGATCTGGGGTTACGAAGGTGGCATGCGCGTGCTGGTGGATCTGCTCGACGAGTACTTCGAAACGCTGGATGCCAACACCATCGTCGCCGGCAAGACCGACTACTCCTACGACATCATCCGCTGATCACAAGCGGCGCAAAGCGCCGTTTGCCTGAAGCGTTAAAAGCGGGCTATCCATCCGGATAGCCCGCTTTATTTATGACCTGACGCCTATGCAAGACAGTCTTCATTGAGCAAGACTTTGCCAGCGCCCTGCCCTCATCGCATGGGCTCAGCGTGCGATCCGGATCGCCGGCTGGGGCGGCTGCGTCATGCCGTAGCCCAGGTAGTAATCCACGAAGGTGGATTGCAGGTAGCCCCGCACGGTAAGGCTCAGCCGGTACTCCGGGTTGTGCGCCAGAGTGTAGAAGCGCTTACTGCTCGGCGTGGGGGTGCTGTAGAGCCGCAAGGCGGTGCGATCACTGGTTTCGAGCAGGATCTCTTCGCGCCAGTCGCCCAGCACATCGCCATAGAAGGGCGGAGCCGCTCGCCAGGAGAGGATCACACCGGTCGGGTCGAACAGATGTTGCACCGATTCCGTGGCCGGATCCCACTTGCCGACGTAAGCCGCGCCCTGCTGCGCGCCATCGAGCAGCTCCGATCCTTCATCACCATCCCACCAGATTCGGAAGTTAGCGCCCGGGGCCTTGTAGGTCAGGCGCTCGCCTTTCACGTTGAAGAGACCGGACGATGGCAGTGTGCTGTCGGTAAGGCTGGTCCAGAATTCATAGCCCGGATGATTCGGATCGATGTCTGCTGCGGAACCACGCGCCACGTCATAGGCAAGCTCGGCCACATAGGGCGGATGCTGGCCCGTGATCAGACGGGTGCCGGACGAAGCATCGTAGAAGTACCACGGGAACTTGCTCCAGATGCCCAGCTCGGATTGCTGGATGCCGAAGCCTTCCAGCCCCGCGTGAGAGGGATCGAAATCACCGATCTGGAAGCGATCGCCGTGACCCACGCCGTCAACAACGTAACGCAGCGTGCCGTCGCTGTTGAGCGCGTAATTGCCTCCGATGAACTCATCCTTGCCGTCACCATCAAGATCGACCACGCGGATCTGGTGAAAGCGCTCCGGTACGGTGGTGACGGTTTTCTCATTATCCGCAAACCATTTCCAGCGACTGCTCAGTGTCTTGCCATCAAAATCCCACGCCGCGACCATGAAGTGGAAGATCCCCTTCTTGGCCGGCAGGCCACGCGTGGTCAGCTGGGTGACCAGACTCGGATGGACTCCGTCCAGATAGGCAATACCGAATTGCCCGCCGGCCGGACCGTGCTCCAGCAGATCGGTGACCGGCGTGCGCGTGATTTCGGTACCGCTGCTGCCACGGATGACCGAGATGAACTGGTCACTGGCTGCCGTGGAGGTGATCGTACTGCCGTCGGCATAGGTCGTACCGGTAGCGGTACGCACCAGCACTTCTGCTTTGCCATCGCCATCCAGATCGAACACGGTCAGCATGTCATCGTTGCGGTAGCCGGCGATATTTCCAAAGCCACTGATCGAGGCTGGCGGCGAATCATTGGCACCGATGCCGGCCGCCTGGGTATAGGAATTCACCCCCATATCCACCCGCCACAGGAAACCATTTTCCAGCGAGTAGGCCTCGACATAGCAAGGTAGCCCTGACTTGTCGTTATAAGGCAGACGCGCCACGACAAACTCATAGCGCCCGTCCCCATCCAGATCCGCCGGCCACGCGTGCTGCACGTAATAATCGGCCGGCACTCCGGTCGGTACAGCCTTGAGCGGAATGTTCAGATAGCCGTTCTCGAGCTTGAGGGCGGGCTTGCTAGCTGCCAGCACGCGACGCGAATCAAAGATCGCCCGTACGCTGTAGTTCCCTTCGCCAGCAGTTTCATCCAGGAAGTTGGTGCGGTCCGTAATCGGAGCGGAGTTCAAGCGCTGGCCGTTCTTGTAGACGTTGAAAGCCACATCAGCGCCGTACTCCGTGCCAAGCAAACGCCACGAAAGCTGCCACCCGGTGCCGGAGCGAACCGCTACCAGGCCGCGATCAAGTTTCTCCACCAGACGCGAGCTGGCGCGCTGATAGATCGCGCCTGTGGTTTCGCTCTCAACGCTGTCGTTGTACACCAGCGCGGCCGATGAAGCGCTGCTGGAAGAGATTTCTGAAGTACCGGAAGAGGATGTGGCGGCGCTTGAAGAAGAAGCCGTCGAGCTGCCGGAGGCGGCTGCTGAAGTGGCGGCGGAAGTGCTGGCAGCTTCTCCGCTGGTCTTGTCTGTCGTGCCCCCACCGCAAGCGGCCAGCAATGACGAGAACAAGACGGAAACAAGGAGAGGTCGGGAGAGTGGATGCAGGCTCATGGTATGAATCTCAGGGCAAATAAAGTCCCGGGCAGCCTGGCGAAGCAGGCTGCCGGAATGGATACAGCGGGAGTTGGCGCGTCTAGCGGGCGACGACCGAGAAGCCGGACAGCTTCCAGTGACTCACGGTGGTGCGGAAACCGAACCAGCCGGAGAGGAAGGGCGTGGCGTCTGCGTAGCTGAATACGAGCTTGTCATTGGCATACCACTTGAGCGTTGCCGGATCGCTGGCAGTGGCGGCACGCGACACCACACGCACCTGGACCGGGGTATTGGCGACCAGGCTGGTGGCGGCAGTCATGTCACCAGCAGTGTCGTCGGCGGTTCGGCTGGCAGCCGTGGCATAGCCGGTGATCTGCGGTCGGGTGGCGGTTCCGTCATAGCGGCGCAAACGCGTGGTGGTATTGCTGTTGGCGCCGAAACCAACGTAATACAGCGTCAGCGGGTTATAGGAAGCCAGCTTGCCATCCAGCGTCAGATGGGTCGGGTCCGGATCACTACCGGTGGGCACAACCGCGTTCCAGAACATGTTCAGATCGGAAATGCGCTCCGTGTAGGTTTTGCCATTCACCGTCACCGTGTAAGGAATCGGCGTGGCCGTAAAGCGGATCTCATAGTCACCCGAGAATTTCTGTTTGAACCACAGCGTGGCTCCGGCAGGCTGGACAATATCAAGCACGCCATTGGCGGCGGTCACCGTACCGGTAGCGTCCTCCTGCTCCACCTTCCACAAACTCAGGCCCTGGGTGAAATCATCCGAGGCCAGCACGCTTACCGAGTTGCTGGATGAGGATAGACTGCTCGACGCTGTGACGCTGCTGGCGGCTGAAGAAGAATTGCTGCTAGACGCCACGGATGCGCTGCTGGCAGCCAGACTTGAAGAGGATGACGACACAGCTTCCGGACTCCTTTCATCACTGCCGCCACCGCACGCTACAACGCTCAGGCAGAGAGAGGAAATCATCAGAATTTTTGCAAGGAATACAGACTCCCTGGATAAGGACATTACCAACCTTTCGAAGATTTAATAGTCAGAAACAAAATCAAATTGAATCGACATTTAAACCCACGAAAAAGCCAGCACTAAATACTTAAAGAATTGAAAGATATTCAATCCATGGGAGCTTTATCCATATTCGAATAAGCATTTATCCATTTACATGGATGAGCGTGATTCAGGAGTGAATATTCAAGAAAAGAAACTCCAGCCAGCTTTGAAAGCGTGGTGCCCGAGCGGGAGGTCGGAGATGTGTACAGGGACAGGATCGAAACCCGAATCCATAACTCGCCCAGTGCAAGCCGTGTTGATACACAGCCAATGCGCAGGCACGGCATCCAGGCCGGTCGCCGAAAGTTCAGGGCGCTGGCACGCCCAGCAGCGTCAGCAGTCCGTTCTGATCAAGAATGGAAACACCCAGCTCCTGAGCCTTGGCGAGTTTGGAGCCCGCTTCGGCGCCGGCCACAACGTAGCTGGTCTTCTTCGATACCGAGCCACTGACCTTGCCGCCCTGCGCTTCGATCAGAGCCGTGGCCTGCTCACGGCTCAGTGTGGGCAAGGTGCCTGTCAGTACGAAGGTCTTGCCGGTCATGGGCGCTACGCATGCATCCTGTTGCGGCGCTGCCGCTAACATCCGGCTGCAATAAGCCTCAAGCGCACGCAACTCATCGGGCTTGCCGGGCATGGCCAGCCATTCGGCGAGCGCTGCGAGTACATCAGCCGGCAAATCCAGCGCAGCGAGCTCGATCGGCGTCAAAGCAGCCAGCGCAGACAGGCTGCTGACCTGGGCTGCGAGCTGCTGGGCGCGCACCGGGGTCAGACGGCGGATATCGAGACGCGTCAGCAACTCGATCATCGTTAATTGCTGAGCCAGGCGCGCCGAGGGCGGGTGTTCATCAACCGGCGTTACGCCAGCACGCACCAGCTCGTCCAGCACGCGTTCGTTATTGGGCTCGGCGAAGAATTCATGCAGGGAATCCGCCACTACCCCACCAATGTCCGGCAGGCAGGCAAACACCGCACGTGGCGCACGGCGCACGTTCTCCAGCGAACCCAGCCACTCAGCCAGAGTCTTCGCAGTGGACTCTCCGACATGCCGGATTCCCAGCGCGAATAGCAGGCGCGCCAACGGCGGCCGCTTGCTGGCGGCAATCGCATCAATCAGGTTTTCGGCCCACTTCGTGGCAACCTTGCCCTGCTGCACGGTTTCTGGTGTCACGCCATCGCGCTCGTCTGCGCGGCGTTTCATCTCAAGCAGATGGTCGAGGGTCAGGGCATAGAGATCAGCAATCCGCTCGATATAGCCCAACTCAACCAGGGACTCGATGTAGCGCTCACCCAAGCCGTCGATATCCATCATGCGGCGACCGGCAAAATGCATGATGGCCTGGGCACGCTGGGCGCGGCAGGCCAGGCCGCCGGTACAACGCGCGATGGCTTCGCCTTCTTCGCGCACCACGTGGCTACCACAGACCGGGCAGTTCGTCGGCATGATGAACTCGCGCTCGGCGCCACTGCGACGCTCGGCGACGGACATGACCACTTCAGGGATGACGTCCCCAGCCCTGCGCACGATGACCCAGTCACCGATCTTCAGATCCTTGCGTCGCAACTCGTCTTCGTTGTGCAGCGTGGCATTGGTGACGGTCACACCGCCCACGAACACCGGCTTGAGGCGGGCGACCGGCGTAATCGCGCCGGTACGGCCAACCTGCACCTCGATATCCAGCAGCTCGGTAAGCTCTTCCTGCGCCGGGTATTTGTGGGCCACAGCCCAGTGAGGCTCGCGATTGCGAAAACCCAGTTCGCGCTGCAAGGTCAGGCTGTTGACCTTGTAGACGATACCGTCGATGTCGAAGGGCAGGCTGTTGCGTAGTGCTGCGATGCGGGCGTGAAAAGCCACCAGACCTGCCGCGCCACTTGCCACACAGCGATGCTCACACACTGGCAGGCCAAAGCTAGCTAGCGTATCGATGAGTGCGGCATGCGTCAGCGGTGCATCCTGCCAGCCTTCAATCGCGCCCACGCCATAGGCAAAAAAAGATAAGGGGCGCTGTGCGGCAACATACGGATCCAGCTGCCGCACCGCACCAGCGGCGGTGTTTCGCGGATTGACGAAGGTTTTTTCACCCAGCTCGCGCTGGCGAGTATTCAGGCGCTCAAAGTCGTCACGCCGCATGTAGACCTCGCCGCGCACTTCCAGCAAGGCGGGCGGCCGCCCCTGCAGGCGCAGTGGAATACAGCCTACCGTGCGGATGTTGTGGGTCACGTCTTCGCCGACCTCACCATCCCCACGCGTGGCAGCCTGTACCAGCACACCATGCTCATAACGCAGGTTGATCGCCAGCCCATCAAACTTCAGCTCGGCGGCGTATTCGATCGCAGCCTCATGCGCTTCAAGCCCCAGCTTGCGCCGCACACGACCGTCGAACGCCTCGGCGCCTGCCGGAGTGGTGTCGGTTTCCGTTTCGATGGAAAGCATCGGCACGGCGTGGCGAACAGGGGTGAGTTCCTTCAGTACCGGACCACCCACGCGCTGGGTGGGCGAGTCGGGCGTACGCAGTTCGGGCTGTGCACGCTCGAGCGATTGAAGCTCACGGAACAGGCGGTCGTACTCGGCATCCGGCACCAACGGCGCATCGAGTACGTAGTAGGCATGGGCGTAGCGGTTGAGCTGATCGCGTAATTCGGCTGCGCGCGCCGCGTCGTCAGCCTGCGAGAACAGGTCCATCGAAACGCCTCAGGAAAACAGGCGCAGGGCGATCAGGCTGCCAGCCGGCATGGACTGGCGCTCCATCTGCAGCTCGAACTGGCCGATCTGGCTGCGGATCAGCTGAATCGAGCGTTCGGTAAGCGGATTGCGGTTGTCATCGACCAGCACACCACCAAGGGAATCCGCCAGATGCTGGGCAAGACGCACCATGCGCTCGAAAGTGGATGCTGGGTTCAGGGCGCGCGGCACGTCCAGCACAAGAGTCAGACCCGGTGTTTGCAGATGCTTCAATTGCTCCACCGAGAACAGCGTGTTTTCCTGGTTGGCCAGTACGAACTGCCCGAGGCCTGCATCATCAAGGGCGTGATAGCACCCATCGTTGCCCAGTTGCAGACCAGCAGCTTCGGCCAGACCGCGAATCTTGGTGCCGGCAAAGGGGGCTGCCGCGCTGACCACATTCACCGCGATCTGGATATCTACTTCGGAGCTGAACTGGTCGATTTCATGAGCGCGGGCCAGTGTGTCGGCCTTAGCCGGCAGGCGTGGCACGGCCAGGAACTGATCGCAGACACGCGCCAGGCGTTCATTGAAACGATCCAGCTCTTTTTCCGTCAGCGCGCCGCGGCGGTCCGCCAGTTGCAGGGTGACGCAGGCGCGATTAATGCTGCCCGGCGTGCGCGCGTCGATCTCGAACCATTCGTTGTCGTTGTCATTCCAGCCGAACCAGGCCAAGTTGCGCTGGTTGCCGGAGAGCGCTTCCTGTTGAGCGGTATACAAGGCAGAGGCGGAAACTCCCGCGGGCGCCTCTATGCTCACGGCGCAGTCAATGGCCTGCAGTTCCCAGGGCAGCGAAGGCTCTTGCTGACGCGGCAGTACCGATGCTCGGGCAGCCATGGCGGGCGTATCACTGCCGCGGCTGGCCGCGCTGGGAATATCTCTCTGCAGACCGGGTTCCATACGCCCCCCGGGCGCTGGTGGAATCACGGCTTCAGCATCACCGTCGAGCAGCACATCGTGATGGGTCGAGCGGAAGGCCTGCTCGGCAGTCTTGCGGGCGCGGCGCTCCTGCCACAGGTTGTAGATCACCAGGGCAAGAATGGCGATTACGCTGAGACCGATCAAACCGTATTGCAGTTCGTTTCCAGACATCATGAAGGCTTGGCTGTTGGTTTGTGCAATAAGGGCGGCATTATCGCATCAAGCGGCCGCGGGCTGGGCAAGCTTGAGCGCCTCTTCCATGTCCACTTCGACCACCCGGGAAACGCCCTGCTCCTGCATCGTGACCCCGACAAGCTGCTGGGCACGCTCCATGGTGATCTTGCTGTGGCTGATGAAGATGAACTGCGTAACGGAAGACATGTGCCGCACCATCTCGCAATACCGTTCGGTATTGGTATCGTCCAGAGGGGCATCCACCTCATCGAGCATGCAGAACGGAGCCGGATTGAGCTGGAACATTGCAAACACCAGCGCAATCGCGGTGAGCGCCTTTTCTCCGCCGGAGAGCAGGTGGATGGATGTGTTTTTCTTGCCGGGTGGCTGGGCCACGATCTGCACGCCAGCGTCGAGAATTTCATCGCCGGTCATCACCAGTTGAGCCTGCCCACCACCGAAAAGGCGCGGGAAAAGTTCGCTGAAGTGCTTGTTGACCGTGTGGAAGGTGGCTTGCAGCTGCTCGCGGGTGTCGCGGTCGATGCGGCGGATGGCGTCCTCCAGCGTACCGATGGCGCGCATCAGATCGTCGTACTGCAGATCAAGAAAGTGCTTGCGTTCGCGTGAGGACTCAAGCTCAGCCAGCGCAGCGAGATTCACTGCGCCCATCTCGGCAATTTCGCGCCCGAGCCTGCTCACTTCGCGGCTCAGCGCGACTTCCTTGATGTCAGCCATGACGGCTTCTTCCAGTGGCAGGATTTCGGCGCCCAACTCCCCGAGGCGCTCTGCCGCCTGGGTGGAACCCAGCTCAGCCGCCTGGTGCTTCAGACGCAAGTCGGCCAGCTGTTCTCGCAGCGGCCCCAGCGCCTGTTCGCAGCGCACGCGAATTTCGTCCAGCTGCTTGATGTGCTGCCCGGCACGCTCCAGCTCCTCACGGCGCAGCGCAAGCGTAGCTTCGCGCTGGCGGCGGAGGTCCAGCGCGGTCTGCAGCGATAATTGCAAGGCTGCGTCATCAAGGTTTTCCTGCTCGGAACTCAATTGCAACCGTTCCTCAGCCAGCTTTTCAAGCTGCGCCAGAGCCAGCTCGGCATTGCGGCGCTGCTCATCGAGACGGGCGTTGCTGTCGCGCGCGGCAAACTCGGCTTCATGCCGCAGGCGCTGCGAAGCGGCAAGCTGCTCGCGTGCGATGCGCAAGGCTGCCTCCGCAAGGCTGCTGCGGGTCGTCGCTTCCTGCAGCGAATCCTGTTGGGCAAGCAAGCGTTCCTCGGCCGAGGCACTGGCAAGTTCGGCCTCTTCCAGATGGCTATGCTCGATACCTTCCTGTTTGAGCAGTTCGGCCGCCTCGAGCGCCAGCTTTTCCATGCGTTCGGTATGTCGTGCCTGTTCCTGCTGAGCCTTGACGAAGGCCAGCTGGCGCTCATGCAGACGCGATTGCAGACTCTGAACGGTGCGACGTCCCTCACTCAACGCCTGCTGCAGCGCCTGAAAACGCACTTCTGCCGCCTGCTGTGCAGCACGAGCAGCCTCTTGCGCGGCTTCGGCGGGCTCAAGCTCCGCCTCCAGCAACTCGATTTCGCGCTGACGTTCAATGGCACCGTGGGTCCGCGCATCCGGCGCAAACAGGCTCAAGCTACTGCTGGAAAGCATCTGCCCAGCAGGGGTCACCAGGGTCACCCCCGCCGGCAGCACAGAGCCGGCAGCCAGCCACGTATCGAGTGCCGGCACGGCATAGGCACCATCCAGCCAGTGCGAGAGCAGCGCTGCAAGCTCCGGGCGCTGGCTGCGCAGCTTCTCTTCCAGCAAGGGGGCATCGAACAACGGTGCCCGCGGTGCAGGGGCTTGGCCAGCCGCCCGCAATAGCGTTACCGGCGCAGGCACCGGGGGGCTGAGCAGGCGACAAAAGTCCAGATCGAGCGGGCCGATCGCGCCAATACGCTCACGCAGAACAGCTTCAACAGCCAGCTCCCAGCCTGGCTCCACTTGGAGGGAGTGCCACAAAGGGGCCTCATCGGCAAGCCCTGCTTCGCGCAGCCAGCCCGCCAGGTCACCTTGATCACGCAGGCTCGACTGCAGGCCGCGCAGCGCATCCAGTCTGGCCCGCTTTTCCGTCAGGCTGCGGCTGATGCCTTGCAATGCATGGCGACTCGCCTGCACAGCGTTTTCAGCGTCACCCTGCTGAGCCTGCACCTCTCCCTGCTGCAGTTCGGCTTCCTGTTGCTGCGCTATCAGCTCGGCCACCTCTGCTTCAAGGGCGTTCAGCGCGGCCGCATCTTCGGGCAGCAAAGCGCCGCGTTCGGCCTCCATGCGCGCCCGACGCTGGGCAAGGGATTCCAGCGCACGCTGGCTTGCCAGGCGCCGGGTCTCTTCCACGCGCAGTTGCTGCTCAATCAGGCTCAGATCGCGGCGCACGGCATCCTGGGCGGCAAGCGCTTCACGCCAGCCTTCCTCCGCTTCGGGCAAACGCTCCTCGGCCTCGGCTACCTGCAAAAGCGCCAGCTCCAGCCTCTCCTGCGCGAGCACGCCTTGTTCGGTGAGAACTTCCTGCTGCGTCTGGGCCTGCTGCTGACGGCTGCGCCACAAACTTTCATCCTGCAGCAACTGGCTACCACGCTGCGAGAGGCGGGTATGTGTGTCGCGCAGATTCTTCAGCTCGGCTTCAATACGGCTAACTTCCGCCGTGATGGCAAAAAGCTCAGCCTGCGCCGAACTCACCGCCTCGCTCGTCACCACATGCGCTTCACGAGCGAGGGTGATGCGAGTCTCGGTTTCGACCAGCTTGTGCTGAGCCTCTTCAATGGAACTTTGAGCCTGAGCAATCGTTTCGGCCAGACGGAACTGCTCGACCTGGGCAGTCGTGTGCTTGTAGCGCCACAGCAGAACCTGTTTCTGGGCCAACTGGGAAGTCAGCTCCTTGTAACGCCGAGCCACTTCAGCCTGCACTTCAAGGCGGTCGATCTGCTGGCCGAGTTCGGCCCGGATGTCTTCTACCCGGGCCAGGTTGTCACGTGCATCGGCGAGCCGGCCTTCGGTTTCGCGGCGGCGCTCCTTGTATTTCGTGACGCCTGCAGCCTCTTCCAGGAAGGCACGAACCTCTTCAGGACGCGCCTCGATCACCCGCGAAATCATGCCCTGCTCGATGATGGCGTAGGCACGCGGCCCCAAGCCGGTACCGAGGAAGAGATCAATCACGTCCTTGCGGCGCACCGCGACGTTATTGATGAAGTAGTCCGAACCGCCATTGCGGTCCACCTGGCGCTTGACCGAAATCTCGGCGTACTGGGACCACTGGCCTGCAGCCTTGCCATCGGCATTGTCGAAAATCATCTCGACGCTGGCGCGCGACACGGGCTTACGCGAGGTAGATCCGTTGAAAATCACATCCTGCATGGACTCACCCCGCAGGGCCGAGGCCCGCGTCTCGCCCAGCACCCAGCGCACCGCGTCAATCACATTGGATTTTCCACAGCCATTGGGACCGACGATCCCCACCAGCTGACCCGGCGTCAGGATGGTTGTCGGATCGACGAAGGACTTGAAACCGGCGAGCTTGAGCTTGGAGAGGCGCACTTTAGGGAGCGTAACGGAAGGCTAAGGACGGATTCAGGGCGGAACGGCGGGCTATAATAGCACCCGCTCAAGGCTCGCCCGCCTCCAGCCGGCCGGCCTCTCCATCAGACCAAGACCCACTGGCGAAACAATCTTGAACCCCCTGCTCGACCTGCTCCAGCCCTACCCTTTCGAGAAACTGCGCGCCTTGTTCAATGGCGTGAAACCAGTCGATCTACCGGCAATCCGACTATCCATCGGCGAGCCGCAGCATGCCACACCGGATCTGATCTTCAAGGCCATGAGCGACGCTTTCTCAGGGCTGGCGGTATATCCCACCACGGCGGGCACGGACGCTTTGCGTCAGACAATTGCAGACTGGACCATGCGCCGCTATCGACTGCCGGCGCTGGATTGGGCAACGCAGGTTCTGCCGGTCAATGGATCGCGCGAAGCCCTGTTCAGCTTTGCCCAGGCCGTGGTCGATGCCAGCAAGCCTGCAGCGTTGGTGGTGTGCCCGAACCCGTTCTATCAGATCTATGAAGGCGCCGCCCTGCTTGCCGGCGCCCAGCCGGTGTTCCTGAATCAAACACCGGAAAACAATTTCGGCTTCGATCTGGATGCGCTTTCGGCTGACGAATGGGCGCGTGTGCAGCTCTTCTACGTGTGTTCGCCGGGCAATCCGACGGGGCGTGTGCTATCGCTCGATGAATGGAAAGCGCTGTTCGAGCTGTCGGATAAATACGGTTTCGTGATCGCTGCCGACGAGTGCTATTCCGAAATCTACTTCGACGAAGCCCTTCCTCCGCTGGGCGCGCTCGAAGCGGCCCATAAGCTCGGGCGCAGCGGTTTTCCGCGTCTGGTGGTGTTCTCCAGCCTCTCCAAGCGCTCCAACGTGCCGGGCCTGCGCTCTGGTTTCGTGGCGGGCGACGCCAAGGTTCTGGCCGGCTTTCTCAAGTACCGCACCTACCACGGCTGCGCCATGAGCACGACCGTGCAGGCAGCCAGCATCGCCGCCTGGAAGGACGAGGAGCATGTTCGCGCCAATCGCATGATGTACCGCGAGAAGTTTGATGCGCTGGTCCCCTTGCTTTCTCCTGTGCTGGAAGTCAGCCGTCCGGATGCCGGCTTCTATCTGTGGGCGCGCACGGCGGGAGACGATGCCGAATTCGCGCGCGACCTGCTCGCCGCCACCAATGTCACGGTCCTTCCGGGACAATATCTTGCAAGGCAGGCACATGGCCGCAACCCCGGCCAGGGCTTCATCCGCATCGCATTGGTTGCCACCGGGCAGGAATGTCTGACCGCTGCGCAGCGCATCGTGGATCACCTCAAGTAATTTCGTTTACATACACCCTTCACCATCAGGAAAACGCAATGTCCCAACATCCGCTGCAGCCCCTCATCGAAGAAGCCTTCGAACGTCGTGCCGAAATCACCCCGACCGCCTGTGATCCCGTGCTTGCCAAGGCCATCGAGGAAGTGATTGCCGAGCTGGACGCTGGCCGCCTGCGTGTCGCCGAGAAGATCAACGGCGACTGGGTGACTCATCAATGGCTCAAGAAGGCCGTGCTGCTCTACTTCCGCACCCATGACAACGCGGTGATGGACGGTGGCGATGCCGTGCGTTATTTCGACAAGGTGCCGACCAAATTTGCCGACTATTCTGAGGCTGATTTCCGTGCCGGCGGTTTCCGCGTGGTGCCGAATGCCGTGGCCCGTAAAGGCAGCTACATCGGCAAGAACGTGGTGCTGATGCCGTCCTACGTGAACATCGGCGCCTATGTGGATGACGGTGCGATGGTCGACACCTGGGCCACCGTCGGCTCCTGCGCCCAGATCGGCAAGAACGTGCACCTCTCCGGCGGCGTCGGCATTGGTGGTGTGCTTGAGCCCTTGCAGGCCAACCCGACCATCATCGGCGACAACTGCTTTGTCGGCGCCCGCTCCGAAGTGGTGGAAGGTGTGATTGTTGAAGACAACTGCGTCATCTCGATGGGCGTATATATCGGCAAGAGCACCAAGATCTACGATCGCGCCACCGGCGAAGTCACTTATGGCCGTATCCCGGAAGGCTCGGTTGTTGTCTCCGGCAACCTGCCTTCGGCTGATGGCAAGTACTCGCTTTACTGTGCTGTGATCGTCAAGCGTGTGGATGCTCAGACCCGCTCCAAGACTTCGATCAATGAGCTGCTTCGCGACTAAAATGCTGTAAAAAGCGGGAGGCCCGGCGGGCCTCCCGGTCTATCCGGGAGAGGCTTCATGATCTTCGACAAGCTGTTCCAGCTGATGGCCGAGCGCCATGCTTCCGATATTTTTGTATCGGCCGGCGCCCCCATCCATATCAAGATTGACGGGGTTGTCATCCCGATCAATCAGCAGCACATGGAGCCAGCGGTCATCCAGCGCATGGCTTACGAGATCATGAACCCGGAGCAGATCGCGATCTTTGAGCGAGACCGGGAACTCAACATCTCCTTCTCGCGCCGTGGGCTCGGAAATTTCCGCATCAATTTCTTCTGGCAGCGCAACAGCGTTTCAATCGTGGTGCGTTTCATCCAAGGTGAAATCCCCGCCCTGGAAAGCCTCAACCTGCCGCCAGTTCTCTACGACATCATCATGGAGAAACGCGGACTGGTACTGGTGGTTGGTGCAACCGGCTCCGGCAAGTCGACCACCATCGCGTCGATGCTGGACTATCGCAACACCCACGTTTCGGGGCATATCCTGACCGTGGAAGACCCGATTGAATATCTCTTCCGCCACAAGAAATCCGTAGTGAATCAGCGTGAGGTCGGTTTCGACACGCATAGCTGGAATGATGCGCTGAAAAACGCCATGCGACAGGCGCCGGACTGCATCCTGATCGGTGAAATCCGCGATCTGGAAACCATGAAAGCGGCCATCTCCTATGCCCAGTCAGGGCATCTGGTGCTGGCTACCCTGCATGCCAACAACGCTCACCATGCACTGAACCGCATCACCAGCTTCTTCCCGCTTGAAAACCGGCCCCTGCTCTTCCTGGATCTTGCCGTCTCCCTGCGCAGCGTGGTGTCGCAACGTCTCGTCAAGAAGCCGGATGGTTCCCGCGTCCCGGCCGCTGAAATCCTCATGAATACGCGCCACATTGCTGAGCTCATCGAGCGCGGTGAGTTTGGTGACGTGCGCGAGGCCATGGAAAAATCCCTGGCGCCCGGTTCACAGACTTTTGAACAAGATCTCTATCGTCTCTATCGCTCAGAGGTCATTACCCTCGAAGAGGCGCTGGCCAACTCGGATTCTCCGACCAACTTCTCCTGGCTCGTGAATAATGCGCCAACGGAAGAGGAAGCCGCCAAGAAGCCGCTCATGCAACTCGACAGCATTGTTGAATTCGAGCCTGCCGAAGACGATGGCGCCTCCTTCAGTTCGTTTACCCTGCACATGGACGAAACGAGCTGAGTCTCGCCCCACCCGAAACCTTGCGGCGCCCCGGGGCGCCGCACGCATTTTGAAAGTACCTCATGCAAGAGCACGACTGCGGCGATCACTGCGATCATCACGACCACGAAGAGCATGACCACCACCACCATGGCCCGCTGGAGGAGTTGGTGACCGTCCGCGATTTGATCCGCTACGCCACCAGCCACTTCAATCGCGCCGGTCTCTTCTTCGGTCACGGCAGCGTAGATGCCTATGATGAGGCGGTGTACCTCGTGCTGCGCACGCTGCATCTGCCCATCGATCGCCTGGAACCCTTTCTGGATGCATGCATCCCGACCGCGGAGCGTGCGGAGGTGTTGGATATTCTCCAGCGCCGGGTTGAGGAACGCATCCCTGCAGCCTATCTGACCCACGAAGCCTGGCTGGGCGACTTCCGATTCTATGTGGACGAACGCGTGATCGTGCCGCGCTCTTTCTGCTTCGAGCTCCTGCGTGAGGGCTTTTCACCCTGGCTTCAGGAAACAGAATCAGTCTCGCGTGTACTGGATTTATGCACGGGTAGCGGTTGCCTGGCCATCCTGATGGCCCATCATTTCCCCAATGCAGCAGTGGATGCCATTGATTTATCAAGCGATGCGCTCGACGTTGCACAGCAGAACGTAGTGGATTACGGCCTGCAGGATGTAGTGCGCTTGATCAAATCGGACGTTTTCGACGCCCTGGCTGACGAACGCTATGATCTGATCCTGAGCAACCCGCCTTATGTTACCGAAGAATCCATGCAGGCCTTGCCCGGAGAGTATCTGCACGAGCCGCGTATGGCGCTGGCCGCGGGCGAAGACGGCATGGACATCGTACGCCGCATCATTGCCGGTGCTCGCCGCCATCTGACGGATGAAGGTATCCTCGTAGTCGAGGTTGGTCACAATCGTGATTTGGTTGAGGCTGCTTTCCCGGCACTTGAGTTTGTCTGGCTGAGCAGTGCCAGCGAGGAAGAAAAGGTCTTCCTTCTGCGCGCTGATCAGCTTCCTGCCTGACCCTTGAGCCGGGAGCAAACCGCGATCACCCCGGCCCCTTTACGTAGAAATAAGCGCTTCACCCCGGACTGCCCGAAAGTCGCCGCACTGGATCAGATGAATCAGGCAAACCGAATTGCTTCAAGCATTGCATTCTGCTGCCGCTAGTAATCGCAGCATTTCCGCAAACCGCAGCAACTGATCCGGTACCGGCACCTGTGTGCCGCCGGGAGGCACGATGGCAACAGATCGACCAATCCTCCTCGTAGAGGACAATCCAGACGATGAAGCGCTCACCCTGAGGGCCTTCAACAAAAACAAGATAAGCAATCAGGTTATCGTTGCCAGAGATGGTGTCGATGCCGTTGATTATCTCTTCGGCATGGGCCGACATGCCGGGCGAGACACCTCTGTCATGCCCGCAGTAGTCTTTCTGGATCTGAAGCTACCGCGCATTGACGGGCTGGAGGTGTTGCGCCGCATCAGGGCGGACTCACGCGCCAACCTCCTGCCAGTCGTTGTGCTGACCACCTCCCGCGAAGCAGACGACATTCAGGAAGCCTATCGTCTTGGCGCCAACAGCTATATCCGCAAACCCGTCGATTTCGAACGCTTCCTGACCATCGTAGGCCAATTGGGCCTCTACTGGCTGGAATACAACGAGTTAGCCGAGTCTCGCGCCGATTGAGCCAGCCAAGCTGCGGCTAGATGCTCTTAGCCACGCATTTACAGACCTCCGGCACCAGTCTTCTCAAGCGTATTCAGCAGAGGCTGAATTGCTGCTCCAACAGAGATCTGTGGCTCCGAGGCCTCTAAGCCCTCTTCTTTCTCCCGCCGTTCAACACTCTGGCGCGCTTGCTCAAAGGCCGCAGTGAAAGAGTGGCTCTGCCGCAATGCCTCGTCGAAATAGGCCTTGCCAAAAAAGGTCCAGTCAGCCGCATGACTGCAGCCATGTGAATTGCGATCAGCGCGTGATGCAGTCATGACCAGCGTATGTGCGTCCTGCAAGGGTTCAACGAAGCCCCCGGAATAGCAGGCCGAAACAACAATCACCCGGTTCTGGATTCCCGCCTCGTCAAGCGCTGCGCGCAGGCTTTGCGGCGTTAACTCTCCGAAGCGAAATGGCCACAGATCAAGCGAAAAATGATGGTCGGCCGCGCCATGTGAAGTCATGAAGAGGAACAAAACATCTTCCTCGCGATTCATCTTGCGACCGATATCACTCAGCGCCCGCTGCAGGGCGATTGTGCTGGCTACGGGCCGCTCCTGAACGGTCGCAGGATTGTTCAGTAACACCACACTTCGACCCTGCGTGTTGAAACGCTCTGCAAACAGGGCTTCGACGCTCTCAACCTCACGCCGGAAAACATCCTGTGCGCCATAACCACCAAGCGCCAGCAAATAGAGTTCAGGCACCCCGGCACGTCCGGGGCGAATGGCCGCCAGAGCCCGCTCCAGCAATGCGGGTTGAGCGTAGAGTACTCCCTCATCAGTAGTAGCCTCCCAGCGATTGGTGGCGTTGGCATTTTCCTGTCTGGAATAGTCTGGCACCCACAGACGAACCTGCCCCAGATTCAAGCTCAAGGCCACGACGTACATGAAGCTCACCCCGAGCACTGCCCCCATGCGCTGGTCGGCAGACAATTCCAGAGTGCGTACCAGTGCCACGATGCTGACCAATGCCATCCACACTAAGACGATTCCGTTTAGCGCCTCCAGATACTGTGCCGCGGGGGTACTCTGCAATAACGCGAAAGCGAGCAGCATAGGAGCTTGAATGACTAACCCGGAAGCAAGCAAGGCCAGAACAGCCGCCGAAATCCTGCCTTGCAGGGTGCTGCAGTTCGATACAGCCCAGGCACACAGCAATACGCAGAGCACGCTAAAGGACTGATAAGGCAGCGCATAGGCGTTCAAGCTCCCATCAAGTCCAACCATATAAAGGTCGTAAACCAGGCCTATCAACAAGCCCAGGGCCTGTAGCAGCACAATCTGCAGGATCGAGACGCGCAGACTGGCCACAGCCTTGCTATGAAAAAAAGCGAACAGGAGGCCCGCCTTAAGGTTCTGAGCCAGATCTTCCAGCGCGCGCAAACCGCGCTTTTCCGGCAATGACAGTGGCAAAGGAGGTGATGCGCTGGCCTTGAGGCCACTAGAGGACTCCACACTGCGCAACCAGGCTGAAAAATCTGCATCGTCCGCAAAGCTGCGCCGAGGCACAAAAAATGCGCGATAACCCTTCTGGTAGATCAGCGCTCCTCCGCTATTACACTCGATTCCCTGGAGCGCGGACCAAGGGATATGGCTATAGCCAAGCTGCGTGTCGATGACGACGCCCTCTTCCTCCAGCGCCAGCCTAAAAGTCGCTGGCAAATCTGCCGCCAGCCGCTTCATCTGCAGACGCATCACCAGAAACTGCAGCCCACATATCAGCAGGGCGAAGATAGTCAAGACCTGGCCATTCACTCCGGCGAGCAATCCCTCTTCATCAAAGAGCCATCCCAGAAGCACCCCCAACGCGAGCCACACAGGCAGTAGAACCCAAGGGCGACTGCGTGTCGTTCGCTGCAGACGCACTGTACAGGCACCCACAAGCTGCATGCGTTCAGCGGAGTTGTTCTCTACCCTGATCCAGTCAGGGGAAGTCGTATCACTCATTGGCATCAGATCCGGTTATTCCGCATGCATGATGCGGGCTTTCGAGCTGCCCGGCAAGTCAAGGTCAACGCGGCCTTGATTCCCAGATCTTCTGTAGGCGCTTTACGCTGACCGGCATCGGCGTCTTCAGCTCTTGCGCATAGAGCCCCACGCGCAGCTCCTCCAGCAGCCAGCGGAATTCTTCCAGCTGCGGATCGATCAAGCCGCCACGTTGCGTGGCGATCCATTCGCGCTCCCACGGCCCGGCCAGCGATTTCCACTCAGCCATCAGCTGCACATCGCGCGCGGGGTTGTTGCGCATTTTTTCGATGCGCACGTCGATGGCCTTCAGGTAGCGCGGGAAGAGCGCGAGCTTCTCGAAGGGATAGGCGATCAGGAAGTTCTTGGGCAGCAGCTTGCCGATCTGCCCTTGCACGTCGGCCAACAAGTCAGGGAAGCCCTTGAGGTTGGCGAAGCGCTTCTGCAGCGAGGCGTGCTCCGTGAGCAGCGTTTGCACGAGGCGCATCAGTTCCTGCGCGACCAGGCTGACGCGGGTCTTGGCCTCCAGCACGCGCTGGTTGAAGTCGGTGGGATTCACCGGCAGTGGCGCCATCAGGCAAGTACGGATCAACGTGGCTTCGATGAGCTGGGCTTTCAGCTCGGCCTCAGTGCCGAAGGGCATGAATTGCAAGGACAGCGGGCGCAGGCCGGGCAAACGCTCGACCGCCTTGACCTGATCCTTAAGGTTCAGCGCAAAGAGGCGCACCAAGCCTTTGCGATGCACGCGGGCGGCTTCCTCTTCGGTATCGAAAGGCCGCAAGCTGACCGAATCGCCATCGTCATGCAGGGCCGGAAAGCCGATCAGGTTGCGCTTGCCGATCTTCACTTCCAGCAATTCCGGCAGCGGGCCGAAGCTCCAACTGGTGATGCCGGAGAAGGCCGTGTGCTGGCCGTCTTCGTCGAGCATTTCATTTGTAGGGTGCGCATTGCGCACCGCCGTTTGCCCTGGCGCATCCGCGTGCGCAGTGCGCACCCTACTTTCGTCATCTTGCGCAGGCTTGCCCTGCACATTCAGAGCAGCCAGCTGCGCCCCCATCGAACCCTCGATCTGCGCGGCGCGGAAGGCAGCGGCGGCCGTGTCCTTGAGCTTCAGCCGCAGCTCGGCGAGATCGCGCGACTGGTCGAGCACGCGGCCGTGCTGGTCGATCACGCGGAAATTCATGAAGCAGTGCGGGTTCAGGTTCTCAAAGCGGAAGCTGGCCATATCCAGCTTGTAACTCACCCGCTCCTCGACAAAGCGCTGCAGCGCGCGCACCAGCGGCTCGTCTGGCTTGTACTCACCCGCCTCGATGGCATCGAGAAAGGCGCGAGTGCTCTCGCCAATCGGCTGCAGGCGGTGGCGATGGCGCTGCGGCACGGTCTTGAGGAGCGCAGTGACCTTCTCCTCCAGCATGCCCGGCACCAGCCATTCGCAGCGATTCGCCGGCACTTGATTGAGCATGGCGACCGGCACGGTCAGCGTGACGCCATCATCGTTCGCGCGCGGCTCGTGCACATATGTGAGCTTGAGGTGCTGACCCATCACTTCGAACTCAGCCGGGAACTTGTCGCTGCTCGCGCCTGCGGCTTCGTGGCGCATCAATTGCTCGCGCTCCAGATGCAGGCACTTCGGATTCGTCCGCTCAGCCTGCTTGCGCCACGCTTCGAACATGCGCAGATCAGTCACTTCGGCTGGAATCTGCGCGTCGTAAAAGGATTCGATCAACGCGTCATCGACCAGCAGATCGGGGCGGCGCATCTTCTGTTCCAGGCGCTCGATCTCGGCAATCAGGCGCCGGTTGTGCTGGAAGAAAGGCATATTGCGCGCCGCCGCTTCATCGATCTCGCCCGCCACCAGACCATCACGGATCAGCAGCTCACGGCACAGCGCCGGATCTTCCTTGTCAAACCCGCAAGGCCGGCGCGGATAGAGGGTGATGCCATGGAGCACGCCGCGCTCCCAGGCGCGCACGGCGCCCTTGGCTTTTTCCCAGTGCGGCTCGTAGACGCTCTTCCTCACCAGATGCGCGCCGACATCCTCCAGCCATTCCGGTTCGATTTTGGCGATGCAGCGCGCGAAGAGTTTGCTGGTGTCGATCAGTTCGGCCGCCATCAGCCACTTACCCACGCGTTTCGCCATGAAGGAACCCGGATGCGGCCAGAACTTGATGCCGCGTGCGCCGTTGAAAGCCCCCACCCAAGGCCCGCTCGCATCCTCGATCTTCACCCCGATATGCCCGAGAAGCCCGGCCAGCAAGGCTTTGTGGATAGCCTCGTAGGAAGCGCCCTGCCCGCCTGGTTTGGCAGATTTCTCCAGAGCAGGCTCAACTTGCTGAATCTGGCCCTTGAGCTTGTCGAAGGACTTGCTGCGCAACGCAGGCGCGGCGGACTTGGCCTGGGACTGGATTTCGGGCTTGCTCTTGGCCGGCGCAGCCGCCTCGGCAGCTTCGCCCTTTGGCGTCTTGTGAATCCAGCCATGCTCCGCGCACAGCTCGTGCAACTGGGTGTGGATGTCGCGCCACTCGCGCATGCGCAACCAGGAGAGAAAATGCGTCTTGCACCAGGCCTTCTGCTTGCTGGAGCCTTCGTGGCGCCATACTTCGTCGGCGGCCTGCCACAGATTCCAGTACCAGAGGAATTCGCTCTTCGGCTCGGCCTTGTCATCCGGCGCAACGCGGAAACGCGCATGCGCCTGATCGGCGGTTCCAGGCTGCTCGGGCGGGCGCTCGCGCGGGTCCTGCACCGACAGCGCGGCGGCGATCACAAGCACCTCGCGCAAGGCGCCGCGATCCCGCGCGGCGAGTATCATGCGGCCGATCTTCGGGTCCAGCGGCATCTTGGCCAACTCGCGGCCAATCGGCGTCAGCTCATTGTCATCATCCACCGCGCCCAACTCATTGAGCAGCTGATAGCCATCGGCAATCATCTTGCCGCTGGGCTTGTCGATGAAGGGGAAGTCTTCCACCGCGCCGAGTCGCAGCGACTTCATGCGCAGGATCGCACCGGCCAGTGAGCAGCGCAGCACTTCCGGCTCAGTGTGCGCGAGGCGGCGATTGAAATCGTCTTCGCTGTAGAGGCGGATGCAGATGCCGTCCTGCACCCGGCCGCAACGCCCGGCGCGCTGCTTGGCCGCACTCTGGGCAATCTTCTCGATCTGCAGCAGCTCGACCTTGTTGCGGTGGGAATAACGGTTCAGCCGCGCCAGCCCCGCATCCACCACATAGCGGATGCCCGGCACGGTCAGCGAAGTTTCAGCCACATTAGTGGAGAGCACCACACGGCGACCATTCGAGCGACTGAACACACGCGCTTGCTCCGCCGCCGACTGGCGCGCAAACAACGGCAGGATCTCGGTACTCGGCAGATGGTCCTTGCGCAAGGCTTCGGCGGCTTCGCGGATTTCGCGCTCACCCGGCAAAAAGACCAGCACGTCGCCCAGCCCCTCGCGCTGCAGCTCGCTCACAGCCTCGACAATCCCCTCGTAGAGATCTCGATTCGGATTACGGTTTTTCGGCGCGGTCGTGCGCACACCGGCGCGCAGCAAGGGCTTGGAGGTAATCTCCTCTTCGTCCTCAATCGGGCGGTAGCGCACTTCGATGGGATACAGACGCCCAGACACTTCCAGCACCGGTGCGAGCTTGTCGCCCTGCGCGAAGTGCTTGGCAAAGCGCTCGGCATCCAGCGTGGCGGAGGTAACGATCACCTTCAGATCCGGCCTGCGCGGGAGGAGCTGGCGGATATAGCCGAGCAAGAAGTCGATGTTGAGGCTGCGTTCGTGCGCCTCATCGATGATCAGTGTGTCGTAATGCGACAACAGCGGATCGCCCTG
The DNA here is from genome assembly GCF_002855595.1 of Uliginosibacterium sp. TH139. Lineage (NCBI taxonomy): Bacteria > Pseudomonadati > Pseudomonadota > Betaproteobacteria > Rhodocyclales > Zoogloeaceae > Uliginosibacterium > Uliginosibacterium sp. TH139. The sequence goes on from NZ_PKRR01000008.1 coordinate 39,850, forward strand.
CGTCTCGGCGAGCAGGATGCCGTCGGTCATCAGCTTGATGTAGCTGTCGGCACTGGTGTGGTCGGTAAAGCGCACCTTGAAGCCGACGGTGCTGCCCAGCTCGCTTTGCAGCTCTTCGGCAATCCGCGTGGCGGTGGCACGCGCAGCAAGACGCCGCGGCTGGGTGTGACCGATCAGGCCGGCTTCGCCGCGCCCGAGCTCAAGGCAGATTTTGGGAAGCTGGGTCGTCTTGCCGGAGCCGGTCTCGCCACAGATGATGACGACCTGGTGCTCGCGGATCGCCTTGGCGATCTCGTCGCGACGCTGATTGACCGGTAGCTCAGCGGGAAAGCTTGGTTTGGGCAGTTTCTCGCGACGGATAGCGCGCGTTGCGATGGATCTCTCTACACGCTCACGCAAAGAGTCAGGAAGATCGGCAACCTTTGACGCACGAACTTTCAGCTCCCGCAGTTGGCGACGCAGGGCCGGCCGGTCACGGGTAAGAACGAGATTGAGCAGATCGGGCAATTCCGGGAAAGACATCAAGGCACGCCAGCAGGCCAAAGGGCCGCTATTTTAACCGCTGCACACTTATCGGCCGGACTACTTGTAGATGCTAGAGAAATGCCCGGCAGGATCCGGTCAAAACGGATCACCGCCGATCACGCAAGCAATACAGCGCGTGTTTCGCCTGGATACGCCAAGCAGAACGACCTATACCGCCAAGGCAGTACGCAACTGTTTGCAGTTCGCCCACGCAGGACGAAGCTGGATCTGATTAGCGGCGACGCTGAGGTGCCGGGCCACCAGGACCACGACCTTCGATATGACGGAAGGTAATACGGCCCTTGGACAGATCATAGGGCGAAAGCTCCAGCGAAACCTTGTCACCCGCCAGAATGCGGATGTGGTGCTTGCGCATCTTGCCCGAGGTGTAAGCCACGAGTTGGTGTCCGTTTTCAAGCGTAACGCGATAGCGCGAATCCGGCAGCACTTCGTCGACCGCACCATTCATTTCGATGAGTTCTTCTTTTGCCAAAGGGAGTCTCCTGAAAATATCGGGAAAAAGAAAAAGCCCGGCACAGGCCGGGCTCTTCCGGTGGAGCCTTGCAGCGCACATGGCGCTACATCGGCCCCTGCTTATTCAGCGCGAATGTTCGAGGCTTGCTCGCCCTTCGGGCCGGTGATGATGTCGAAGCTCACGCGCTGGTTTTCCTGCAGCGACTTGAAGCCACCGCCTTGGATAGCGGAAAAGTGAGCAAACAGATCCTTGCCACCACCATCGGGGGTGATGAAGCCGAAACCCTTGGAATCATTGAACCACTTCACGGTACCAGTTGCCATCTCTTGAATCTCCTGAAAAAAATTAAAAATAAGGGGATGCCCCCAGAGCGCGGTTAAAAACCAGATGCTCTGCGAAGCTCAAGACAGCGGGGGTCATGAAGGGAGGAACTACCGGAGAACCGGGGATTACGCCTGACAAAACTGAGCATTACTTGAAAATCGCGTGACTACTGTGCCTGTTTATTCCCGCTTTGGCAAATGTTTTCTTCACCCCTGCCCAATAGTTTGCAGTATCTGTCGCGCAGAGAGCGTTAGTGACAAGGCCATTCAGCCTTCGGACTAAGGCAGAGCATCCAGGGCTAATGCCGCACCTGCTACCAACGCCCGGCCGAGACTGCCAATCAATTCGGATTCGAGTTGCCATGTGTGCCAGTAAAGCGGAACCGCCACCGGCATCTGCGGGGTGACATTCACCAGAAGCCCATCCTTCAGTGCGGCGCGACATTGAGCCAGCGGTGACATACCGTAGCCATAACCAAGAATCGCAGCTTCCAGATAGGCCTCGTAAGCTGGCACAAAGTGATGCGGAAAGCGTGGCTCAGCCCAATCCAGACAGCGCGCCAAATGATCAGCTTGGAGAGCATCCCGGCGGTTAAATACCAGAGCGGGAGCACGCTGCGCAGCAGCAATCGTCAAGCCACGCGGGAAATAACGTTGCGCAAACTCCGGTGAAGCGACGCACACATAAGGCATCTGACCCAGCGGCACAACCAAAAATCCCTTTGTCGCTCTCCCCTCAGAACCAATAGAGCCCAGCACCTCACCATTACGTAAACGCGCCTGAGTCTGAGTCTGATCGTCTACCACAAATTCCAGAGTCAGCTCCGGATGGGCGTGCACCCAATCCTTCAGCGCTGGCAACACCCAAGTTCCAAGGCTGTCGCCATTGACGGCAATTCGCAATTGCCCCTGGGTTGCAGCCGCTTTCATCTCCGGCCACACCTCCATAGCCAACAAGCGGGTTTGTCTCGCAAAGCGCAGCAGCGGCTGAGCGGCCGGCGTAGGCCGCACCGGTCGGGTGCGAAACAACAACGGGGTTCCCACCTGAGACTCAAGTGCACGAATGCGCTGCGACACCGCTGACTGAGTAATTGCCAGCGTCGTTGCGGCCTTGTCGAAGCTACCCTCGGTAGCAACAGCCTCCAGACACTCCAGTAGCGAGAAATCCAAGCTCATTAGAAACCCTTATGAAACATGATGATTATTCAAGATGCTAATACAAAACGCTATCTCACCTTTAGATTCCTGCTTGGCCGCCAAGAGGGACGGCTCTGGGAGAACACAAATGAACAGCTTCATGCAGGGATTCACAATCAGCGGCGGTTTGATCCTCGCCATCGGGGCCCAGAATGCGCATGTTCTCAGAATGGGCCTTACCCGCCAGCATGTACTGCCAACAGTGTTGATTTGCGCTATTTCAGACGCTTTGTTGATCGGTTTGGGAATAGCAGGCATGGGCGCATTGCTGGATAAATGGCCGCATGCTGTCCAACTGGCAACCTGGGCTGGCGCAGCATTTCTGGCTTGGTACGCGATGAATTCGCTTCGTGCGGCCTTTTCACGCCGTCACATGAATGTAGCCCCAAAAGGAGAGCCGATCACTCTGCTGCGCGCGGTCATGTTGATACTTGCTTTCACTTATCTCAATCCCCATGCCTGGCTGGACACGGTGGTGCTGATCGGCTCAATCGGGGCACATCTGGCCGGTGGCGAGCGCTGGATATTCTGGCTCGGCTGCATCACTGCGTCGGCCACCTGGTTCACCTTGCTGGGCTTCGGCGCAGCCCGCCTGACGCCATTGTTTGCCAAACCAACCTCCTGGCGCATACTCGACGCCGTCGTCGGAGTGGGTATGGGGGCCCTGGCCTTCAGCTTGGTGCATTGAAATCACGGGTGGGACGCGAAGTTTGGAAAGGTATCCAAACCGATGCGCTAACTGGGCACAAAAAGCGTGCAGGTGGGTATGTGGCTCAACATAAGGATCGGGCTGCCAGAGCGGGCGCTCGTTCATCACTTGCTCGTGCGCGAGGGGCGGTAATCCCCAGACTGCATTTGCCATCACTCTTTGTCGACAACGTGTACCTTGCGGGACAGGTTGTTGCCCCCACAGGGCATACATCACCTCTTCGACGGAATTCCGGAGCCCAGGGACAGAATTCCCCCACGAGGCAGAAAAGGTCCGTTCTACACTGCGATGTAGAATGCGCGACCCTTGCGAGCCCACATCATGAACACCAAGACCTACGACATCCGCCCTGGCCAGTCCGTTGAACTACTCAAAGCGCTGCACATCCTCACACGTGACGGCAAGATGAATCAGGACAGCCGGCGCAAACTCAAACAGGTCTATCACCTCTTCCAGTTCATCGAACCCCTCCTGCAGGACGCTCTCAATCACGGTCACGATCTGACCTTGGTAGATCACGGAGCCGGCAAGAGCTACCTAGGGTTCATCCTGTTCGATCTGTTCTTCAAGGAACACGCGCCTCAAGGCCGGATCTGGGGTATCGAAACGCGCGATGAGCTGGTCACAAGCTCGCGCGAGCTGGCTAAACACCTGGGTTTCGGTGGTATGGAGTTTCTGAATCTGTCTGTTGCGGACTCGATCGACTCCGCTGCCCTGCCTGCGCGAATCGATGTAGTGACTGCCCTACATGCCTGCAACACCGCCACGGACGACGCAATCCGCTTTGCGCTGGCACGTGGCGCCCGCCACATTGTGCTGGTTCCATGCTGCCAGGCCGAGGTCGCTGCCACGCTGCGCAAGAACAAGGGGCAGATGCTGGGGAAATCCGCACTCACCGAACTGTGGCGCCACCCGATCCACACCCGCGAATTCGGTAGCCAACTCACTAATGTGTTGCGTTGCCTGCAACTCGAAGCGCACGGCTATCAGCTAAACGTGACCGAACTCGTAGGCTGGGAACACTCAATGAAAAACGAACTGATCATCGCCAGCCATACCGGCCACGGCAAACGTGCGTCAGCAACCCGGTTGGGCGAAATTCTGGCGACGACCGGACTGGAGGAGTTACGCGAACGCTTCTTCGTACCGGACGCCACACACTGAACGATTAATCCACGATGCGGTTCAGATAGTCCAGGTCGAGTGGTTTCTGGCAGTCTGCCTCGTCCGCACATAAACCGGCTTCCTTCATGCGCGAGGCCATCGCCGCGAGGCGCTTATCCTGGTCAGCCACATGGTCAAGCAAGGCGTGCAGAGCCTTGGAGACTGGATCATCCATATTGCGTGTCACGCCGTAGGCGGAAAAATCGGGTTTATCGCCACGTTCATCTTTCGGCTCCAGAACATGGGCCGGATTTCCCACGGCCGTCGCCCCCGCCGGTATCGGCTTAACCACCACTGCGTTCGAGCCGATCTTGGCTCCTGCGCCAACCGTAAAGCCCCCCAGCACCTTGGCTCCAGCCCCTACCACCACGCCAGCCTCCAGTGTTGGATGACGCTTCACACCCCGATACAAGGAGGTGCCCCCCAGCGTCACGCCTTGGTAGATGGTGCAGTCATCACCTACTTCAGCGGTTTCCCCTATCACAACACCAAAACCATGATCGATGAACACGCGTCTGCCCAAGCTTGCTCCAGGGTGGATCTCGATCCCTGTCAGCACGCGTGCGATATGCGACACACAGCGCGCCAACAGAAAGAGCTTTAGCTGCCAGAAGCGATGCGCCAGTCGATGCAGGAAGAGCGCATGCACGCCCGGGTAGCACAGCATGACCTCCAAGCCGCTGCGGGCGGCAGGATCGCGCTGGAGAACACTGGCAATATCTTCTCGGAGATGAGCAAACATGGGGCAGTCAGGAAAACACTTGGAGGTTGATGGTAAGCCGGTGCGACTTAATCAGGTTTGCGGAAACGCTCCGGAAACTGAAAACTGTTCAGCATGCCGCGAAGAATGTTGACTTCGTCGCGCTCGAGGCGAATGCGCCCGAACATGCGGCGCAAACGCGGCAACAAACGCTTGGGGTTATCCGGATTGAAAAAGCCACTGGCCGTCATGGTCTGCTGGAAATGGCCGATCATCTGCTCGACTTCATCCACCGTCGCCAGCTCGCCAAAACTTGCCGGCGCTTCGCCCGGCGCCACCACAGCCATGCGCAATTCGTAGCACATTAGCTGTACCGCCGCCCCCAGGTTCAACGAGCTGTATTCGGGATTGGTAGGAATCATCACGGGCAATTGACAGATCGCCAGCTCGTCGTTGGAAAGGCCGTATGTTTCATTGCCAAACACCAGCGCGACGTCTCCGCCTTGATTAGCGGCTTCACACAAGGTGCCCGCGGCCTCACGAGCCCACTGCATGGGCAACGACAATTCGCGGCGCCGTGCGGTAAAGGCCGCAGCCATGCTTACCCCGGTCAGCGCCTCTTCGAGAGAGTTGCAGACCGTTGCGTTAGCGAGCACATCCACGGCGCCCGAGGCACGCGACTCAGCTTCGGGGTGAGGAAAGTGCTTGGGATTGACCAGATAAAGGCGCGACAAGCCCATGGTCTTGAGCGCCCGTGCAGCAGCGCCGATATTCCCCGGAATGCCGGGTCGTGACAAAACCACACGAAATCGATTCAAAGAGAGGGCTTCAGCCATATATAATGTGCGGTTTCCTTTAGCGCACGCAGCGTGCCACCTGGCTTGCTGCAACGAGACCCGACGCACATGCATCCAATCCTGAATATCGCCGTCAAGGCTGCCCGCCGAGCCGGCACCGTCATCAACCGCGCCTCGATGGAGCTCGATAAGATCGAAGTCCGCTCCAAGCAGCCGAATGATTTCGTGACCGAGGTGGATCGTGCGGCCGAACAGGCCATCATCGAAGTCATCAGCGACGCCTATCCAGAGCACGCGATTCTAGCAGAGGAGTCCGGTGACACCGGCGGTGAGAGTGACTTCCAATGGATCATCGACCCGCTGGATGGCACCACCAATTTCATTCATGGTTTCCCGCAGTATGCCGTGTCCATCGCCCTGGCCGAGCGTGGCATCGTGCAACAGGCTGTGGTCTATGACCCGGCCCGAAACGAATTATTTACAGCCAGCCGTGGTCGTGGTGCCTTTCTGAACGATCGCCGCATCCGCGTAGCCAAGCGCACCAAGCTACAGGAGAGCCTGATTGGAACAGGCTTCCCCTTCAAGCGCATGGACAATGTCGATGCCTACCTTGCCATGTTCAAGGATCTGGCCGGTAAGACTGCCGGCCTGCGTCGCCCAGGCTCAGCCGCACTGGATCTCGCCTGGCTGGCCTGTGGTCGCACGGATGGTTTCTTCGAGATGGGTCTGATGCCCTGGGATATGGCTGGCGGCGTACTGCTAGTGACGGAAGCTGGAGGACTCGCCAGCGATTTCGGCGGCGAAGGCGACTATCTCAAGACGGGCAATCTGGTGGCTGGCTCACCTAAAATCTTTACCCAGTTGCTGCAAGTGGTGCAATCGCACCGAACCGTAGCACTGATGGCCTAATTTCTGGCGAAACAACAAAAGGCGACCGATTGGTCGCCTTTTTTTCATGCCCGTGCGCGCTGAAACAATCGGAAAAAATTGTCGGTACTGGCATTCGCTACTTCGTCGATGCTCAGGTTACGCAAGCGCGCCACCTCAGCGGCTACATGCGGAACAAAGGATGGTTCATTGAGTTTGCCGCGGTGAGGGACGGGAGCGAGATAGGGCGAATCCGTCTCGATGAGAAGACGCTCAAGCGGAATGCTGGCAGCAACCTCCTTGATCTGACTAGCATTCTTGAAGGTCAGGATGCCGGAAAAGGAAATATAGAAGCCTAGAGCAATAGCAGCTTCGGCTACTACGAGGTTTTCTGTGAAGCAGTGCATCACTCCACCCACTTCCTGTGCCCCCTCCTCCGCAAGAATGTGCAGAACATCCTCTGCCGAATCGCGGGTATGAATCACCAAGGGCAAACCGGTCTTCCGCGCCGCCCGGATATGCACGCGAAAGCGCTCACGCTGCCATTCTGGACGATCTTTGTGCCAGTAGTAATCCAATCCAGTTTCACCAATAGCGACCACCTTCGGATGCGCAGCTAGCAATTGCAGGCGTTCCAGATCAGGCTCCTCACCTTCCGTATTCTCCGGATGCACCCCAACACTAGCGAAGACGTTTGCACGAGACTCCGCCAGAGCCAGTACGCGCGGCAGATTCTCGAGCGTCACGCCAATACATACGGCATGACTGACCTTAGCGCTGGCCATACGCTCGAATAAGGCTTCGCCCTGAACCGCAAGATCTTCAAAGTCGATATGGCAATGTGAGTCCACGAACATATTTGGCCTACCGTTAAACTGAAACCGGGCTTACGCCCGGTCAGAAAATAAAATGTCGAGTACTTACAAGGTATGTGTCGGGCGACTGGACCCTATCGCACCGCCAAGGATCTGTTCAATTTTGATCTTCACCGCAGTACCGCCTTCATCCGGTGCGAACTGCACTCCCACCCCCTGAGTCTTGTTGTTCTGGGCGTTGGCAGGCGTCACCCATACAACCCTACCCTTCACAGCTAGACGCTGCGGATCATCCATAAGCTGCAGCAACATGAAAACTTCATCGCCCGCCACATAAGCCCGGTTGGTCGGAATGAAGAGGCCGCCGCCCTTTACGAAGGGCATATAGGCGGCATACAAAGCGGACTTGGAGTTGATATTAAGGGAGAGAACCCCAGCCCGAACGCTCGCCTGTTGCTTGGCTTCCATGAAGAATCCTGAAAATAGTCTGAGACAATGGTATCAACAAGCCAGCATCCATCGCCAGCCCGGGCGACGACTGCGCCCCATGCGAAGAGGCCCGGTCACTAGACCGGGCCTCTCATCATCAGTGCGTGATCAAACCATTACCTGACAAATCCTCATCAGGCTCCACCGGCACTGCTGCCACAGGAGCAGCAACTTCGGCAGTTTCCGGCAAAGGCTCTGGAAGACGCTCAAGGGTCTGCTCGAGCACCTGATCAAACCACTTCACAGGCACGATCTCGATGCGATCCTTGATATCGCCTTGAATGTCCGCCAAATCTTTCACGTTTTCCTGTGGAATCAGGGCCTTGCGAATTCCACCACGCACCGCCGCAAGCAGCTTTTCCTTGAGACCACCAATCGGTAGCACTTCGCCGCGCAGCGTGATCTCACCGGTCATGGCTACATCGGCACGCACCGGGATACCTGTCAGCACCGAAACCAGTGCCGATGCGATAGCAATGCCCGCAGAAGGTCCGTCCTTCGGCGTAGCTCCTTCCGGTAAGTGAATGTGGATATCACTCTTGGCGTGAAAATCTTCCGGAATACCGAGCTGGCGAGCACGCTTGCGTACGACAGACAACGCTGCTTGAATCGACTCCTGCATCACTTCACCAAGCTTGCCGGTGGTAATGATCTTGCCCTTGCCCGGCAGATTCACAGCCTCGATGGTCAGCAGTTCGCCCCCCACTTCGGTCCATGCCAAACCCGTGACCTGACCAACCTGGTTGTCTTTCTCGGCCATGCCAAAGGAATAGCGACGCACACCCAGATACTTGTCGAGATTTTTGGCGTTGACGACGACCTTTGATTCACGCTTCTTCAGCACCAGCGCCTTAACGACCTTGCGGCAGATACGCGAGACTTCGCGCTCCAGGCTGCGCACGCCGGCCTCACGCGTGTAGTAGCGGATGATGTCGCGCACCGCTTCTTCGGTGACCGTCAGCTCGTTGGGCTTCACACCATTGTTCTTCATCTGCTTGGGAAGCAGATAACGCTGGGCAATGTTTACTTTTTCATCCTCGGTGTAACCCGAAAGACGGATGATTTCCATCCGGTCCAGCAAGGGGGCAGGAATATTGAAGGAGTTGGCAGTCGCTACAAACATCACTTCAGAGAGGTCGTACTCCACCTCGATGTAGTGATCGACGAAAGTCGAGTTCTGCTCCGGATCAAGGACCTCCAGCAGTGCCGAAGACGGATCGCCGCGAAAATCAGCGCCCATCTTGTCGACTTCGTCGAGCAGGAACAGCGGGTTACGCACCGCCACCTTGGTCATGTTCTGCAGGATCTTGCCTGGCATGGAACCGATATAGGTGCGACGATGGCCACGGATCTCGGCTTCATCCCGGACGCCACCCAGCGACATACGCACGAACTTGCGATTGGTGGCCTTGGCAATCGACTGGCCGAGCGAGGTTTTGCCCACACCAGGAGGGCCAACCAGACACAGGATCGGCGCCTTGAGCTTGTCCACGCGTTGCTGCACGGCCAGATATTCCAGGATGCGTTCCTTGACCTTGTCGAGACCGAAGTGATCCGTATCAAGGACTTTCTGGGCTTCAGCCAGATCCTTGCTGATGCGAGACTTTTTCTTCCACGGTAGGCCGGTGAGCGTTTCGATGAAGTTGCGCACAACCGTGGCTTCTGCCGACATAGGCGACATCAGCTTGAGTTTTTTCAGCTCGCTTTGCGCCTTGGCCAACGCTTCCTTGGAGAGGCCAGCCGTCTTGATCTTCTTTTCAAGCTCTTCTAGATCGGCCCCTTCTTCGCCCTCGCCGAGCTCCTTCTGGATCGCCTTAACCTGCTCGTTCAGGTAATACTCACGCTGACTCTTCTCCATCTGGCGCTTGACACGGCCGCGGATGCGCTTTTCCACCTGAAGGATGTCCAACTCGGTTTCCAGCTGTCCTAGCAGGCGCTCAAGACGCTCACCGACATTGAAAAGTTCCAGCACAGCCTGTTTCTGCTCAAGCTTGAGCGGCAGGTGCGCGGCAATGGTATCTGCCAGACGGCCAGCCTCTTCAATGCCTGCCAGTGAAGTCAGGATCTCAGGAGGGATCTTCTTATTCAGTTTTACGTACTGATCGAACTGACTGATGATCGCACGACGCATCGCCTCAACTTCATGCGAGCCGCGCTCATCGTTGCTGATCGGGCTCACTTCAGCCACAAACAGCGCCTTCTGCTCTTCGACACGCTCAAGACGAGCGCGCTGCGTACCTTCGACCAGGACCTTAACAGTCCCGTCCGGCAGTTTGAGCATCTGTAGGATATTGGCAATACAACCGATGTCGTAGAGATCGTCAGCCGAAGGCTCGTCCTTGGCCGCAGACTTCTGGGCCACTAGCAGGATGCTCTTGCCTGCTTCCATGGCAAGTTCGAGAGCCTTGATGGACTTAGGGCGCCCCACAAAGAGCGGGATCACCATGTGCGGGAAGACCACCACGTCACGCAGTGGCAGCAAAGGGAGTTCAATGACTTCGGGGGGGAGTTCGGGCTTGTTCGACATGTTGTTTTCCTGAGGACCGCACTCAAACTACATTGGGGCTGTCTGGCGGGATTCAAGCCTTGAAGGCAAGAATCCCGGCTTTCAGTTGGAGCCTGAAACCTTGGCCTGCTCCGAATAAATCAGGAGCGGCTGTGCGCCAGTATCGATGGTGTTCTCATCGACCACCACTTTCTCAACATTCTCCATGCCCGGCAGCTCGTACATGATTTCGAGCAAGACGGATTCCAGGATGGAACGCAAACCACGGGCACCCGCGCGGCGCTTGATCGCGCGACGTGCAATTGCTTGCAGCGCTGCAGGCCGCACCTCAAGCTCCACGCCTTCCATTGAGAAAAGCTTGGCGTACTGCTTGACCAAAGCATTCTTTGGCTCGATCAGAATCTGAATCAGGGCTTCTTCATCCAATTCCTGAAGGGTAGCCACGACCGGAAGGCGCCCAATGAACTCAGGGATCAAACCAAACTTGATCAGATCTTCCGGCTCACACTGACGCAGGGTCTCAGAAACCTTGCTGTCATTCTTGCTGCGCACTTCGGCACCGAAACCGATACCGACAGTCTCGGTACGATTACGAATAACCTTTTCCAGTCCGTCGAAAGCTCCACCGCAGATGAACAGGATATTGGCCGTGTCGACCTGAACAAAATCCTGATTCGGGTGCTTCCGCCCCCCCTGGGGAGGAACCGAAGCCACCGTACCTTCAATCAGCTTGAGCAGCGCTTGCTGCACGCCTTCGCCAGAAACGTCGCGCGTGATCGAAGGATTGTCGGATTTGCGCGAAATCTTGTCGATTTCGTCGATGTAGACAATGCCTTGTTGGGCCTTCTCGACATCGTAATCACACTTCTGCAGCAGTTTCTGGATGATGTTCTCGACATCCTCCCCGACATAGCCCGCTTCAGTCAGCGTGGTGGCATCAGCCATTACGAAAGGAACATTCAGCAGACGGGCAAGCGTCTGAGCGAGCAAAGTCTTGCCCGATCCGGTCGGCCCAATCAGCAAGATGTTGCTCTTGGCCAATTCCACGTCATCAGCCGTACGCGATTGATGACGCAGCCGTTTGTAATGGTTATACACCGCCACTGCCAAAATGCGCTTCGCGGCACGCTGCCCGATCACATACTGATCGAGAATCGTGGCTATTTCTTTCGGCGTAGGCAGATCGCCCTTGTCGACGCGGGCAGATGCATCGCTGCCGATTTCATCGCGAATGATGTCATTGCACAGGTCAATGCACTCATCGCAAATGAATACGGAGGGCCCTGCGATCAGCTTGCGGACTTCGTGCTGACTTTTACCGCAGAACGAACAGTAGAGCAGCTTCTCGCTGCCAGACTTTTTGTCCGTCATATTCAGCCTTCCTTCAAGAATAAGTGTGTGTGATCAAGCCGCCGCTACATCTGCGCGGCTGGTGAGCACCTTATCGACCAGACCATAGGCTTGCGCCTCGGCAGCCGACATGAAGTTGTCGCGATCCGTATCCTTCTCGATCCGGTCCACCGACTGACCCGTGTGATGCGCCAGCATGTCATTAAGCTTGGCACGCAGGGCCAGAATTTCCCGGGCATGGATCTCGATATCTGAGGCCTGCCCCTGAAAACCACCCAGAGGCTGGTGAATCATGATCCGCGAATTGGGCAGCGAAAAACGCTTACCCTTTTCTCCTGCAGCCAGAAGAAACGCGCCCATGCTCGCTGCCTGCCCGATGCACAGAGTGCTTACATTGGGCTTGATGAACTGCATCGTGTCGTAAATCGACATACCTGCGGTAACCGAGCCACCTGGCGAGTTGATGTAGAAATAGATGTCCTTATCCGGATTTTCGGACTCCAGGAATAGAAGCTGCGCCACGATCAGGTTGGCAGTCACATCGTTGACCGGCCCAACCAGAAACACGACACGCTCCTTGAGCAGGCGCGAGTAGATGTCGTAAGAGCGCTCGCCACGACCGCTTTGTTCCACCACCATCGGCACCAGGCCAAGGCCAACCGGATCCCAATCAGAATGCTGCGTGCTTGAGAATTTCAAAGCCGTCTCTCCATCTTCATCATCAAAAAGTGCCGGCGAGGGTCGCCGGCACCGCCATCATCAGGCCTGCTGAGCTTGCTCCATCAACTCTTCAAAAGTAAAGCCTTTGTCGCTCACCTTCGCTTGGCCCAGCACCCATTCGACCACGTTATCTTCGACCACGGCATCTTCGATGTCACGCAGATGCTCGGGCTTGGAGTAATACCAGCGCACCACGTCTTCCGGCTTTTCGTAGGTCTGCGCAAGATCGTCAACGCGCGCACGAATCTGTTCCGGTTTGGCGTTCAGGCTGTTCTTGCCCACAACCTCAGCAACAATCAGGCCAAGCTTGACGCGATTCGATGCTTGCTCGGTAAACCAGTCCTTGCTCACCGGCACATTCTTCACATCCACACCACGCTGAACCAGATCACGCTTGGCTGCTTCAACCATGCGGCCAGCTTCGCCATCGACAAGAGCCTTCGGTACATCGAAGGCACACGCCTTGGAGAGAACTTCAAGCGCTTGATCACGTACGCGGGCACGAATGCGGCGAGCAACTTCACGCTCAAGGTTTGCCTTGATCTCTTCGCGCATCTTGGCAGTATCGCCGTTAGGCACACCCAAAGCCTGAGCAAAAGTTGCGTCGACCTCTGGCAATACCGGAGCTTCAACAGCCTTCAGGGTGATTTCGAACTGCACGGTTTGACCAGCCAAGTTTGCGGCGTGATATTCGGCCGGGAAGGTCAGGTCGAAAGTCTTGCTGTCGCCCACATTCAGACCACGCAGTGCGGCATCGAAATCAGGCAACATTTGCCCGCCGCCGACCACTACGGGGAAGTCGCTGGCCTGACCGCCTTCAAAGACCTCACCATCCTTGCGGCCGGTGAAATCGATCGTCACGCGATCTCCCTCCTGCGAGGCGCGCTCAGCCTTGACAAAGGTAGTGCGCTGTTTACGCAGCACTTCAATCGTACGATCCACTTCAGCATCGCCAACAGCAAGGCTCGGGCGCTCAATCTCGCTAGCAGCCAGATCACCCACAGCCACTTCCGGAAAAACTTCAAAGGTCGCCACGAATTCCATCTTGCCTTCAACCGAAGTTTCCTTCGGTACGATGTTCGGATAACCCGCAACACGCAAGTTCTGTTCCTGGACGGTCTTGCTGAAGGCCGCTTCCACGGCATCGCCGAGCACTTCGTTGCGCACTTGCGGGCCGTAGGACTGCTCGACCATCTTCAGGGGCACTTTGCCCGGGCGGAAACCGGCCATTTTCACGGTACGGCCCAGATTCTTCAGACGAGCAGCCACCTGAGCTTCGACTTCAGCCAGATTGACAACCAAGTCGATACGGCGCTCCAGCGCGCCCAGCGTCACTTCATTCGTTTGCATGCAGAATTTCCTTGGAACAGAACGGAGGGGCGCGCTGCAGCGATGCCTGTAAATCCGACGCGAAGTCGGCCAGACCTTTTTGTTGCGGCAGCGCCCGGCTAGACAACCAACAAACCCGCGATCCTATCACACTCGCCACTGCCTCCGAGCCTTGCGGGAGGCGCAAAAACAGACAGGGCGCCCGCAGGCGCCCTGTCTGTGCATTCGCGGAAAGCCTGATTACTTCTTGGCGGCCTTCTTGACCTTGCTGGTAGCAACCTTGGCCTTGAAGCCAGCGCCAGCGGAGAAACGCGGCACGGTGGTCGCGGCGATCTTGATCTTCTCGCCGGTCTTCGGGTTCTTGCCTTCACGAGCGGCGCGGGCAGCAGCCTTGAAAGTGCCGAAGCCAACCAGGGTCACAGAATCGCCAGAAGCAACTGTTTCTTCGATCACGGCAACAGCGGCATCCAGGAACTCGCCCGTGGCAACCTTGGACTGATTGGTCTTCTCAGCAATCGCTGCGATCAGATCGGTCTTGTTCATGCGTTATCTCCGGTTAAATTTGGGTGTGCATTTCTGCAGGGCCGAGTATAGAGCCAAGTTTGCTGCTGTGTAGCCCCTCTGGCCTACAAACGGCATTTTTTTGTCCGATTCCCGCACTGTTTGGGTTTTTCGCCCACAACGCTTTGCCCAATCAGGCATCTAGGGGCTTCGAAAACAACCGCCCCTGCCAAGTCTCACGCTCCGCCAAGCGCACATCCAGGCGCTTTGGAAAGGCAGATAGACGCATCCCCCAGTCCGGCGACAGGCGCAAGCGGGGCGGCACTTCGCTCCCTAGGCGCTGCACCTTGATTGAGGACGGCAGCAGTTCCAGCATATCGATGACACGATCCAAATAAAGTCCGGGCTCAAGCAGGGGGACACTCTCAGGTGCACGCTGGTACTGAATCGCCAAGCGCGTATGACGAACGATCTGCAACTGATGGAATTTCAACGCATCGAGTGGCAAACGCGACAATTGACGGGCTCCCGCCAGTAGACTCTCGCGCGTTTCACCTGGCAAACCAAGGAGCAGGTGGCCGGTGAGGAACAAACCGCGCGTTGCGGCGCGACGAATGGCATCCTGGGTACAGGCAAAATCGTGACCACGCAGGCATTCGGCGAGCACGGCGTCCGAACAAGACTCTATGCCGATTTCCAGTTCAATGGTTTTACTTCGGGCCAGCGACGCCAGATGATCAAGCACCTCATCAGGAAGACAGTCCGGCCGGGTACCAATGACCAAGCCTCCTATTTCAGGATGATTCAAGGCTTCGGCATAAATCGCCTTGAGGTGATCAAGATCGCCGTAAGTATTTGAATAAGCCTGGAAGTAGGCAAGAAACTGCTTGGTTTCCGGATAGCGCCGGCGCATGAAGCTTAGGCCGGTATCAATCTGATCAGCCAAGAGAACTTGCTCGCGCAAATAGGAGGGCGTGAAACCTTCGTTGTTGCAGAAACTGCACCCTCCCTGCCCCAACACTCCATCGCGATTGGGGCAAGTAAAACCTGCGTCGATACTGATTTTCTGCAGACGACCGCCGTGCGTGCGCTTCACCCAGTCGTTGTACGCATGGTAACGACGGCCTGCATATTCAGCCGGAATGGCGTTTAGCGCAGACACGAATTACAGATCCGCCTCGACAAGGTTGCCCTTGAGCTCCATCCAGGCTCGACGACCCGAGGCTTCGCCCTTACCCATTAACAGATCGAAGAGCTTTGAGGTCGCAGCCGTAGCCCCAGCATCGAGGGTGACAGGCAGAACGCGTCGAGTAGCTGGCTCCATGGCCGTTTCCTTGAGCTGGGCCGGCTGCATTTCACCCAAGCCCTTGAACCGACCGACCTCCAATTGATCGGCGCGATACCCCTCCTTGGCAAGGCGATCGCGGATAGAAACCAGTTCATGTTCGTCCAGCGCATAAAAACGACGCGCCGGACGCTTTTTACCTTGTGCAGGCACATCAATCCGGTACAAAGGTGGCAGAGCGATGTAAACATGCCCAGCCTCGACCAGCTTGGGAAAGTGGCGCAGAAAAAGCGTGAGCAACAGGGTCTGGATGTGCGAACCATCGACGTCAGCATCAGCCATGATGATGACCTTACCGTAGCGCAGATTGGTCAGCACTGAAGCTGCGGCTTCGGGCGTATGCGGATCAACACCGATAGCAACGGATACATCGTGGATCTCTGCATTCGCGAACAGGCGATTCGGATCAATTTCCCAAGCATTCTGAACCTTGCCACGCAGCGGCAAGATGGCCTGAGTTTCGCGGTCGCGAGCGAGTTTGGCGGAGCCACCGGCAGAGTCGCCTTCGACCAGATACAGTTCGTTGTCGACGATGTTCTCAGACTCGCAATCGGCGAGCTTGCCGGGCAGCACGGCCACACCGCTACTCTTGCGTTTCTCGACCTTCTGCGCGTCTTTAAGCCGCGACTGAGCCTGCTTGATCGCCACCTCGGCAATCGCCTTGCCATGCTCGACATTCTGGTTCAGCCAGGCTTCGAAGGGATGCAGCAGCATGCTGGAAACCAGCTTCACGGCTTCGCGTGAATTGAGCTTCTCCTTCACTTGCCCCTGAAACTGAGGGTCGAGGATGCGTGCCGAAAGCACGTAGCTCATCTTGCCGCAGACGTCTTCCTGCTGCAGTTTGACACCTTTAGGCAGCAGGCTGTGGTGCTCGATGAAACTCTTCACCGCTTCAAACACCCCGGCACGCAAGCCGGATTCGTGAGTGCCGCCAGCCACGGTGGGAATCAAGTTGACGTAGCTTTCGCCCAATTGCTGGCCGTCAAACCAACCAAAGGCCCAGGCAGCGCCTTCGCCCACGGCGAAGTCTTCGTCCTCGCCGGCGTATTTCTCAGCCGAGTAGATCGGTGCAACCGATTCAGCCCCAACCATCATCTCGCGCAGGTAGCCCGGCAGACCTTCCTGATAGCGCCAATCCTGTTTGATGAAAGAGCCGTCAGCCTGCTCGATCTCCAGATAGACACGCACACCCGGCAAGAGCACTGCCTTGGAGCGCAAGAGACGCTCCAGCTCATTCATCGGCACCTTGGGGGAGTCGAAGTACTTGCCATCAGGCCAGACCTTGACGCGAGTGCCGGTCTGGCGACCACAGCTACCGGCTTCGACAATCTGGCCAATGTCACGACCACCGTCAGCAAAAGCGATCTGATAGATCTTGCCTTCACGGCGCACTTCGACTTCCACACGCAGCGACAAGGCGGTAGTCACTGCCACACCCACACCGTGCAGGCCGCCTGAGAAAGCATAGGCGGAATTGCCGGACTTCTTGTCGAACTTCCCCCCCGCGTGGAGCGCCGTATAAGCCAGCACCACGACCGGGACTTTCTCCTCCGGATGAAGGCCTACCGGGATACCGCGGCCGTCATCGGTCACGGTGATCGAGCCATCGCGTAGCATCAGCACATGAATGTTCTTGGCAAAACCTCCCAGCGCTTCATCGGCCGCGTTGTCGATGACCTCCTGGATCATGTGGCAGGGCGAATCGGTGCGGGTGTACATGCCGGGACGCTCACGCACCGGCTCCAGCCCCTTGAGGACACGGAAGGAAGATTCGTCGTACTGCTTCTGGCTCATGGCGACTTGGCAAGAATGAAACGAGGCACGCATTTTTCCATATCGGGGCGCGCTTCGCTGGGCTTTATACTGGGTTCAAGTTTGCCTTGCAGGATCACGTTAATCCGGTAATAACCGGAATCCGGAAATCATGCCCAAGCACCGCATCCACGCCCGCCAGTTGCTGATCAACGAAGACCTCCCCTGGGATGTCTATGACGAATCAGGGCAACTACTGCTCTGCAAGGGCTTTCGCATCTCCCGCGAATCCCAGCGGGAAGTGCTGATGGCGCGTGGCCTGTACGTGGATGAACTGGTACTGAGTCCGCAGCGCTCCACAGATGACAACAAGGGCTACAACCCCTTCCGCGTCTGGGACAGCATCATTGATGAACTGGAGGTGCTACTGCGTGACATCCGCTTGGAAAAGGATTTTTGCGAGCAGATCTCCGGCTTGGCCAAGCTGATCCAGGAGCTCGCCCGGCGTAGCCCGGACATTGCCCTCGCAGCCATCATCCTGACCAACCAGCGGCGCTATCCGATCATTCACAGCGTGCATGTAGCGGTCCTTAGCGAACTGGTCGCAGCGCGCTTGGAGTGGCTGCCGGACCGGCGAATAAGCCTGATCTGTGCCGCCCTCACCCAGAATCTGGCCATGATTGAGCTGCAGATGAAGCTGTGTCATCAGCGCATCGCCCCCTCTACAGCTCAGCGCCAGGAAATTCAGCGCCACCCCAAACTGGCCCACGAAATGCTGCAGTCAGCAGGCGTCAAGGATCCGATCTGGTTGCATGCGGTTCTGGAGCACCACGAACTCAATGGCGGTGGCGGCTACCCCTTCGGGATCGTGGCACCCTGCGAAGAAGCGCTGCTGATCCAGACCACGGATATATTTTCTGCCAAGGTCAGTCCGCGCGCAGCGCGCAAACCCGTCACCCCGCAGGAAGCCGCCCGCTCGCTGTACCTGGGCTCAGACAAAGGAACAACGAATCGCTATGTGGCGGTACTAATCAAGGAAATCGGCATCTTCCCGCCTGGCACTTTCGTCACGCTCTCCAATGGCGAGTTGGCGCTGGTCACCCGACGCGGAGCCGGGGCCAACACTCCGGAGGTGTTAAGTCTGATCAGTCCGCAAGGCACGTCCTATATGGATCCGATCCAGCGCAACACCTCGCGCAAGCCTTATGACATCGCAACCGTAATACCGCGCGATCAGGTCAAGGTGCAGATCAATCCAGAGCGGATCTGGCGAATCTGATCAGGCGGAAGGTACGGCCTCCTGCGGTGGCAACCACAGGCAGGGGCCCTTCTTGCCGATATCGGCAAGCACTTTCTCATGCTCAGCCACCTCAAAATCGCTGGCACGCAGCACCCGCAGCGGTCGCCGCTCACCGTCCAGTACCAGACTGCTGGCAGTAGTCGTCGGTGCATCATCCAGACCGATGGTGAGGCTCTCTTGGCCACGCGTCATGGCCAGGTAAACCTCGGCCAGCAACTCCGCGTCAAGCAAGGCGCCGTGCAAGGTACGGTGCGCGTTGTTGATCGCATAACGATCGCACAGCGCATCCAGTGAGGCTTTCTTGCCCGGGAACATTTCCTTGGCGACCTTCACCGTATCGATCACCTGTGGGCACAACACGCTCACCTTGGTACGCCGCAGCCGCTCCTGCTCCATGTTCAGGAAGCCGATATCGAAACTGGCGTTATGAATGATCAGTTCTGCGCCAGCTACAAACGCCTCGAATTCAGCAGCGATTGCAGCATAGAGCGGCTTGTCAGCGAGAAAGGCGTCCGACAAGCCGTGAATTCGCTCAGAGTCACCGACATCACGTTCCGGATTCAGATAGACGTGGTAAGTGCGACCAGTCAGGCGCCGGTCTTCCATTTCCACGCAACCGATTTCCACCACCCGATCGGCGCCGCTGCGCCAATCCAGGCCGGTGGTTTCGGTATCGAGGAAAATCTGTCTCATTCGGCGGCAGACACCACGCTCAGCAGCTCGCGGTAAATGCTCACGAACTCTGTGGCATTCAGCGCTGCCGAACCGATCAGACCACCATCCACATCCGGCATCGAGAAGATCGACACAGCATTGGCAGACTTCACGCTGCCACCGTAAATGATCGGCAGACGCGCAGCGAAATCCTTATCGCGAATCGCAACGCGATGGCGCAGAAACTCATGCTCGGCCTGGATGATCTCGGGCGTGGCGGCAATACCGGTACCGATGGCCCAACGCGGTTCGTAAGCCAACACGATCTTGTCATGAGCGGTGCGGATGTAGCCAAAGGCAGCATCGAGCTGGCGCGCCAGAACGTCATGAGTGCGGCCCGTGTCACGCTCTTCAGCAGTTTCACCGACGCAGATGACCGGAATCAGACCCGCATCGATAGCCGCCAGTGCCTTGCGGCCCATCAGACCATCATTCTCTCCCTGGTACTGGCGTCGCTCGGAGTGGCCAATGATCGCGAAGCTGCCACCAAGTTCTTTGACCATCAGCGGCGAGGTTTCACCGGTGTAAGCGCCCTGCAGGTGGTCGGAAACGTTCTGCACGCCAACACCAATACCGGTGCCGCGCGTCAGCTCAGCCAGCTGATACAGATAGGGGAAGGCCGGGCAGACGACCATTTCGGCACCTTCGTCCAGCTCCGGCAACTCGGCACGAATGCTCGCGATGAGCGCCTTGTTGGCTGCAAGGTTGCCGTGCATCTTCCAGTTGCCAATCAGCCACTTCTTTTTCATGTTCAGTATTCCCCCGTGTCAATCCGGATATTTCACGCGGCGCGAGCTTACTCGCCGCCTGCATCACAAACAAGTTCAGAGTTCACGCAAAGCGGAAAACGCTTCCTCGATCCGTTCGACCGCAATCACCCGCATGCCAGCTATCGCCTGCCTGGGCGCATTGGCCGCAGGAATAAGGGCTAGCTCGAAGCCCAGCTTGGCGGCTTCCTTGAGCCGTTCCTGGCCCCGTGGCGCAGGTCGGATCTCGCCCGCGAGGCCCACTTCGCCAAACACGATCAAGCGCGGGGGCAGCGCTCGCCCCGTCAGCGAAGAGACAATGGCCAGTGATACCGCCAGATCGGCTGCAGGCTCGGCGATCTTCACGCCGCCCACTGCATTGATGAAGACATCCTGATCTGCACACTGGATACCTGCATGGCGATGCAGCACAGCCAGCAGCATAGCCAAGCGGTTCTGCTCAAGGCCGACAGAGAGCCGGCGCGGATTGCCAAAAGCCGAATCGACCAACGCCTGGATCTCTACCAGCAAAGGTCGGGTACCTTCCTGGGTGACCAGTACGCAAGAGCCTGGCACCGGCTGCGCGTGCTGTGAAAGGAACAGCGCGGAGGGATTGCTGACGCCGCGCAGACCTTTGTCGGTCATGGCGAACACCCCGAGCTCGTTCACCGCGCCAAAGCGATTCTTGATGGCCCGCACGAGACGGAAGCTGGAGTGGGTATCGCCCTCGAAATACAGCACGGTATCAACGATGTGCTCCAGTACACGCG
Organism: Uliginosibacterium sp. TH139; assembly: GCF_002855595.1. Classification (NCBI taxonomy): domain Bacteria; kingdom Pseudomonadati; phylum Pseudomonadota; class Betaproteobacteria; order Rhodocyclales; family Zoogloeaceae; genus Uliginosibacterium; species Uliginosibacterium sp. TH139. The sequence continues at coordinate 60,944 of NZ_PKRR01000008.1, forward strand.
GGCCGGCCAGAGCTCCGTCCTTGGTTACGTGCCCAACCAGCACCATGGCCATGCCGCAGGCCTTGGCGTGGCGCGTCAGTTGGGCAGCACATTCGCGCACCTGCGCTACGGAACCGGGCGCAGATTGCAGCACTTCGGAATACATGGTCTGAATCGAATCGATCACCACCACGTCGGGCTTGGTCTCGCGCAGCGTTGGTAGGATCTTTTCCAGCGAGATTTCCGGCAGCAGTGGCATATCCCCGGCTTCCAGCTGCAGGCGGTGGGCGCGCAGGGCGATCTGCTCGGCAGACTCCTCGCCACTGACATAAAGAACTTTCTGCTTGGGCCCCAGGCTGGCCAGTGCCTGCAACAACAGCGTCGACTTGCCGATACCAGGATCACCACCAATCAGCACCACCATGCCCGGGACCAGCCCACCGCCCAGCACACGATCGAGCTCATCGATGCCGGTGCTCTGGCGCGGCGATTCACGCGGATCAATCTCGGAGAGTTTCTGCAGTTTGCCGGCCCCGGCAGCAAGCGCTGCAAAACGCGAGCCAGCCGGCGCGGCTTCTGCCATCCCTTCGACCAGCGTATTCCACTGCCCACAGGCCGGACACTGGCCCTGCCATTTAGGGCTTTGGCCGCCGCACTCGCTACAGATGTAGACCGTTTTGGCCTTGGCCATCAGCCCAGCACCACCGGCACACGCGGGGCAAGTGCGCAGAACAGCTCGTAACTCACGGTGCCGGCGGCGCTGGCCACCTCGTCAGCCGGCAAACCCTCACCCCACAGCGTCACGCTGCTGCCGACGTCAGCGGCCAGATCCGTAAGCTCACAGGCCAGCATGTCCATCGAAACACGGCCGAGCGTACGGCTGCGCTGACCATTAACCAGAATCGGCGTACCGCTGGGAGCATGGCGCGGATAGCCATCGGCATAACCACAGGCCACAACACCAACCCGGGTCGGACGCTCCGCACGGAACAGCGAACCATAGCCCACGCTTTCACCGGGCTGAAGGCTCTGCACCCCGATGATGCGGCTGGCCAGACTCATCACCGGGCGCAACCCAAGGGCCGCAGCCGTGTTCAGGTCGGGCATCGGTGAGCCCCCATAAAGCATGATCCCCGGGCGCACCCAATCGCGCTGCGCTTGCGGAAAACGCAGCAAGGCCGCCGAATTAGCCACGCTGCATGGCAAACCGCTATCCGCGGCAATGCCCTCAAAACAGGCGAGCTGGGCTGCAATGCCCGTGTCGTCGGCATTGGCAAAATGCGTCATCAAGGTGATCTGGCCAACCTTGCCGCTGGTCCGCAAACGTGCCAGCAGTGCCGGCGCCTGCTGCGGCAGGAAGCCTAGCCGATTCATCCCCGTATTGAATTTCAGACCTACGTTCAGCGGACGCTCCAGCTCAAGCAACTCAAGCAACTCAAGCAGCGCGAGTTGCGCCTGACTGTGGATCACCACGCTGATGTCGTACGCGGCGGCGAGGCGCAGATCATCTTCCGCGAAGAAGCCTTCAAGCATCAGGATCGGCTGCGTAAAACCGGCTGAGCGCAGGCTCAGCGCTTCACTGATCTCTAGCAGTGCGAAACCATCGGCCACATCGCGCACGGCTTCGGCGCAAGGCAAGAGTCCGTGACCATAGGCATTGGCCTTGACGACGGCCCAGGCACGCGCTGCACCAGCGTGGCGTTTCGCCACCAGATAATTATGACGGAATGCGGCCGTATCGATCCGCGCCAGGATCGGCCGGGTCATGAATTCGAGCTGTCTTGACTGCCGGGGATGGCGATGCCAGAAGGCTTGGTATCGCCCCGTTCCATGTTGGTAAACATGCTCACCGCAAACTCGGCAAAGGTCGAGTGCAGCCGCGCGCGGAAGCGATCCTTGGGTACCAATACGTTGAGCGAGGAGTACAGCCGCGGCTCCAGCGAGATGCCGACCAGACCCCGGTTGTTGTAGTCGTTGAGCGCCGCCTTGGCGATGATGGCAAAGCCGAAGCCCTGCTTCACAAGGTGCAAAATGGATGGCAGCGAGCCGAGCTCACCACGCCGGTTAAGCGTCTCGGGCGGCACACCATTGCGGCGGAAGAAATCCTCGGCCAAAGCGCGGATGGCAGCGCCCGGGTCGCGATCCACAAAGGGACGCCCCTGCAGGTCTGCAGCCTTGATCGACGAAGCAGAGGCCAGCTCATGTCCGTGCGCTACGATGACCAGCAACTCATCCTGGCAGGCCAGAGTGCATTCAAGGGTCGGATCTTCGGACTGTTTCTCCACCAGGCCCACATCCAGCTCATGCGCAGCCACTCGGTTTTCGATGTTTTCGGAGTTCGCCACGAACACACGCGGAATCACCCGTGGATGCTTGCGGATGAAGTTTTCCAGCAATCGCGGCAGCCAGTAGCCTGCAATGGTCTGGCTGCAGCCGATGGTCAGCACGCCGGTTAGCTCGTCGGTGAGCTCCGCGATACGGGTTTCCATTTCATCGGAGAGACCCAGAATCCGTTCGGCGTAGGCAAACACGATCTCGCCGGCAGGAGTGAGCGTAACGCGTCCGTGACCACGATCAAGCAGGCGGGTGTTGAACTGCTCCTCCAGTTGCTTGATCTGGAAGGTTACCGCCGGTTGCGTCATGTAAAGCGTTTCCGCGGCCCGCGTAAAAGAGCCGTGTTTGGCAACGGCGTGGAACACCTGCAGTCTGCGATCAGCCATCACATTCCCCAAGATAAATGCGCTTTATCATTCTACGCGCAGAGCCCCTCAGCGTCGATTGCTGTTGCGCAACATTTTCCTCGGTTGTGTGCAACGCAAAGGCAGGTCGGGTGACTGTGGTATAAACGCCGCTCGGCTGCCCGAGCGGTTAGCGGATCTCAGAAGGACTTTCATGGGTTTGGGCTTCTACATTGTCATGGCCGCGCAGTTTTTCTCGGCGCTGGCAGACAACGCATTGCTGATCGCTGCCATCGCGCTGCTGGTCGAAATGAAGGCCCCGGCAGAACAGATCCCCCTGCTGAAGTTCTTCTTCACCCTCTCCTATGTTTTCCTGGCTGCCTTCGTTGGCGCCTTTGCCGACTCAATGCCTAAGTGGCGCGTGATGCTGTTCAGCAACACGATCAAGATTGCGGGCTGCGCCCTGATGTTCCTGGATGTCCACCCACTGCTGGCCTATGCGCTGGTGGGCTTAGGCGCAGCGGCCTACTCTCCGGCCAAGTACGGCATCCTTACCGAGATGCTGCCACCAGCCAAACTGGTTGCGGCAAATGGCTGGATCGAGGGGCTTACCGTAGGAGCCATCATCCTGGGCACCTTGCTGGGCGGCCTCCTGATCCACCCAGCACTGCTGGGCTGGGTCGAAAGTTTTCATATCCCGGCCATAGGCCCGGTCTTCAATACAGCTGTCGACCTCTCGATCTTGCTGATTGGCAGCCTGTATCTGGTTGCAGCCATTTTCAACATGTATGTACCGGACACAGGGGTGGATCACAAACCACTGAGCAACAATCCGCTGTACCTGCTGCATGAGTTCTGGCACTGCAACAGCCTGCTCTGGCGCGACAAACTGGGGCAGATTTCGTTGGCTGTCACCACCCTGTTCTGGGGGGCCGGTGCCACGCTTCAATTCATCGTACTGGACTGGGCGCGCGCCAATCTGGAACTCAAGCTCTCTCAAGCCACCAATATGCAGGGGGTGGTGGCACTCGGCGTGGCGATCGGCTCTGTTTTGGCCGCCAAATTCATCACCTTGCGCCGCTCCCCCCGGGTCATCCCGATGGGCATCGCCATGGCGATCACGATCATGTTCATGGTGTTCATTCACAGCGTACCGCTAGCCATGGTGCTGATGGTGGCAGTGGGCGGTCTGGCCGGCTTCTTCGTTGTGCCGATGAACGCCCTGCTGCAGCATCGTGGCCATGTGCTGATGGGCGCGGGCCATTCGATCGCAGTGCAGAACTTCAACGAGAACCTGAGTATTCTCGCCATGACCGGTCTGTATTCCCTGCTGCTCTACTCCGGGCTGTCGGTCAATATCGTGATCTTGCTCTTTGCGGGTTTCGTGGCAGCCTCGATGTATATCGTCAAGCGCAGACACGACGCCAATCAGCGCGCCTATGATTCAGTCGCGCTGCTCGACGACCGCTGCCACTGAGCTATATCAGCGCTGGAGTTCTGCCATGCGGTCCAGCGCAAAACACAGATCTTCCCAGGCGCGCGCCTTATCCGCCGGATTACGTAACAGGTAGGCCGGGTGATAGGTCACCACGACCGGCACGCCCTCTCGCTCAAAAAGCTTGCCTCTTGCAGCCCCGATCTTGATGTCCTGCCCCAGCAGCGTTTGTGCGGCTGGGCGGCCGAGTGCCACGATCAGCTTCGGGCGAATCAGCTCGATCTGGCGTGCCAGATAGGGCAGGCAACTCGCCGTTTCATTCGCCTCCGGCGTGCGATTGTTGGGCGGGCGGCATTTCACCGCATTGGCGATATAGACCTTCTCACCACGCTTCAGTCCGACAGAACCGAGCATAGCATCAAGCAGTTTGCCAGCCTGACCAACAAAAGGCTCACCCTGTTCGTCCTCGTCTGCCCCTGGGCCTTCACCCACGAAGAGCCAGTCAGCCTGACGATCTCCCACCCCCGGCACGGCCTGTTTGCGACGCTCACACAGCGCACAACGGCGACACTCGCGGATGCTGGTTTCAAGCGTATCCCAATCCATTGAGGCGACCGCATCCTGCTGCGCAGCGGGCAGCTCCTCGGCCGCAACAGGATTCGAGATCTGGAGGACTGGCGCGGAACGAGCAGGCTCCTCAAGCGGCGCCACTACTGCGACGACCGGAGCAGGCTCGACCGGCTGGGGCTGTTCCTCCCGAGCCTCCCGGGCTCGCAGGCGCCATTGCGGCTTAATGCCCATTTCAGCCAGCATCTGCTCATTGCGTTGGTTCATAGTTCCAGCCTCATGACCAAAGCGTCTTCGCGCTGCCCGTTCTGTGCCGGATAGTAAGCCTTGCGCCTGCCAATCTCGGCAAACCCGCGCTTGCCATAAAGCGCCAGGGCATGGAGGTTGGATGGGCGCACTTCCAGAAACATTTCGCGCGCCCCCTGCTCCGCCGCGCACAGGCATAGATGATCGAGAAGCTGGCGTCCGAGCCCCATGCCTTGCCAGGCCGGACTGACGCTGATAATCAGCAAGTGAGCCTCATCGAGCACCCGCATCATCACTCCCTGCGCCAGCAAGACTCCGCCTGAGCGCATGACCCAGCAGGAATTGCCAGCGTGCAGGGCATCCCTAAAATTCTGCAAAGACCACGGATACTCAGTCGCCTCAACCTCACAGTCAGCCACTTCAACAAGATCGGCTTCCTGCATCGGCAGGAACTGCAGGTGCGGATCGGGCCTCATGCCCTGCCCCCGTTTGCCAGCCGCTCGGCCACTGTCTGAGCTACGCGATCACGCACATACAGCGGCGCAACCAGGGCTGGATCCACACCCGGGATCTGACCGGCCAGACGCGCAATGGCGGCGGCATCCGGCACACAGGCCACGTCCGGCACGCAGACCCGGCTCTGCAGATGTTCCCCCAGGGCAGGATAGGCAGCAAAAGCATTACCAGCACCCAGCCAGCCCCCCTCCGGCACCAGCGGAGCAGCATCTGGCGCTACGCAGCAAGGCGTGATCACTTCCACCCAGCCAGTGGCCTCGCGCCTATACGCAGCGACATAGACTTCACCCATACGCGCATCCATCGCGCAGTACACCTCACGCGCGTTCATCGCTTCAGCCAGTGCCAGCAGGCTGCATACAGGGTGAACCACAAGATCGGCGCCCAATGCGAGGCCTTGGGCCACGCTGCAAGCCAACCGGACACCAGTAAACGCCCCGGGCCCGATACCGCAGGCAATTCCATCCAGCGCCGTCAGTGCCAAGCCCTGCCCGGCAAGCAGTTGGCGAATCTCGGGCAGAAGGGTGGCGGAATGCGCAGGGGGGCTGCTCAGGCGGGTCTGGATGATCTGGCCATCAAGGCTCAGGGCGATCGAGGCAAGCTCGGTAGAGGTTTCCAAGGCGAGGATTTTCATTGCGCCGCCATTCTAACGCAGCACAGCCTGCCAGCCTCAGGGACGCCGCCGTTCCCGCACAGCTTCACGCATTTCACGGCGCAAGCGCTCCCGCTCTTCAGGCGGCAATTGCCGCAGGCCGCGCCCAGGACCATTACCCACCCCGTCCGCGCGCCCAAAGCCCTGCCCCGGCGGATGATCCATCGTGGGCGCCAGAGCGGGCTTGCCGGCAGCCTCATCCACTTGGCGTTGCTCGATCAAGGCTTGGCGAATCGCCCGCATCCGCTCCCGGCGCAGTAGCCGCTCTTCGGCATTGAAGCCCGGCTGCGACAAGGGGGCTGACTGCCCGGCTACGCGCAGCAACGGCTCTGCCTGCAGCGCCGGCGGGCAGATGCAGATGCACAGCAGAAAGAGAGTTGGGCAGAAAATTTTCACAATCAGCTCACACTTGCGCAGGCACCGAGCGCGGTACATGTCTGAATTATCGCCGCCTTCCGCCGGGCGATCAGCGCAAGATGTAAGCACATGTTTCAGACAGAGCAAAAACCAACATTTGCTCACGATTGCTGCGACCGGGAAGCTGACAGGCTCACGCCGAGCGCATACGATGCAGGCCATGAATACCGAACGCCACCGCATTCTCGTCGTCGATGACGACGCTCGCCTGCGCAACCTGCTCGAGCGCTATCTCGACGAACAGGGCTTCAGCGTCAAGGCAGTAGCGGATGCCCAGCAGATGGACCGAACGCTCGCCCGCGAACATTTCGATTTGCTGGTGCTAGACCTGATGCTACCCGGTGAGGACGGATTATCGATTTGCCGAAGGCTACGCGCCGGTAACGCGTTACAGGGGAACGAGCTACCGATCGTGATGCTTACTGCACGTGGCGACGAGGTTGATCGCATCATCGGCCTGGAACTCGGCGCTGACGACTACCTGCCCAAGCCCTTCAACCCACGCGAACTGGTTGCCCGCATCCACGCGGTACTGCGCCGTCGCCCGCGCACGCTGCCAGGCGCACCGGCCGAGGCGGGCAGCATGGCGCGTTTTGGCCTGATCGAAATTGATCTGAGCACACGCCGCCTGCTGCGTGAAGGCAAGGAAGTGGCCCTGACCACCGGCGAATTCGCCTTGCTCAAAGTACTTCTGCAGCATCCGCGCCAGCCTCTGTCGCGTGATCGCCTGATGGAGCTTGCGCGCGGCCGCGAATACGATGCCTTTGATCGCTCCATCGACGTACAGGTCTCGCGCCTGCGCAAACTACTCGAAGAGGATCCGGCCAAACCGCGCTACCTGCAGACAGTGTGGGGCTTTGGCTATGTTTTCGTACCGGACGGTGAGGCTAACTGATGCGCCTGCCCTGGCCGCACTCCCTGCTGTGGCGGAGTTTTCTGCTGATTGTGCTACTTCTGGGCGCCTCCTATGTCATGTGGTTCCAGATCTACCGCGAATACGCGCAGGAACCACGCACGCGCCAGATCGCCCAGCTCGTGGTCAGCGTGATCAACCTCAGCCGCTCCGCCCTGCTGGCGGCGGACAGCAGCCAGCGCCTCGAATTGCTGCGCGAGCTCGAAGCGCGCGAAGGCATGGTCATTCTCCCAGCCGAGACAGACGACCCGCTGCTACCGTTCACCCACGGCCAACAGATGGCAATCGTGCAGGAGCAGGTACGCCAGCGCCTGGGTGAGCACACCCGTTTCACCGGTAATCTGCATGGGGAAAGCGGCTTCTTCGTGAGCTTTCGCCTTGATGACCGGGTGCCGGACGACGAATACTGGCTCAGACTGCCCGCCGAACGCGTTGAGCGCCTGCTGCCGACGCATTGGCTGGCCTGGAGCGCAATCGCCGTTATCGGCTCCTTGCTCGGAGCCTGGTTGCTGGTGGTAGGTATCAACCGGCCGCTGCGTGCTTTGCAGGAAGCCGCTCAGATACTCGGCCGCGGCGAACACCCGCCGCCACTGGATACGCGCGGGCCGCTTGAGCTCGCCGCGCTGGCCACAGCGTTCAATCAGATGTCGCAGGATCTGCAACGCATCGAGTCTGACCGCGCCCTGATACTCGCCGGCGTCTCCCACGACTTGCGCACACCGCTGGCGCGCCTGCGTCTTGGCCTAGAGCTATCGGGCGCCCAAGCCGAGGATCTCGCTGCGATGAGCTGTGACATTGAAGAAATGGACCGCATCATCAACCAGTTCCTCGATTTCGCCCGCGATCAGCAGGCGGAGAGCCCGCTCTCGCAGGACCTCTCCACCCTGCTCGCTGAACTGCTACAGGCCTGCCGTCTGCGCGGCGTGAAGATCCAGGCCGCTATTCAGCCAGAGATCGTGCTGCCGCTGCGGCCGCAATCGATCCGCCGCGCGACATCCAACCTGATCGACAATGCCACGCGTTACGCAGGCAACGAATCCCCACTGGATATCAGTCTGCGCCGTGAGGGACGTGAAGTGGTGCTGGAAGTGGCTGACCGCGGCCCCGGCATTCCACCCGCGGAGGTAGAGCACCTCAAACGCCCCTTCACCCGCCTGGAAGCCGCACGCAGCAATGCTGGCGGCTCCGGCCTGGGGCTTGCCATCGTAGAACGTGTGGCGCGCCTGCACGGCGGCCATCTGGCCTTGCTTCCTCGCCCGGGAGGCGGGCTAAGCGCCAGTCTGCACCTGCCTGCAGACTGAACTTCCAACTGGCGGCGGCTTCAAACACCAGTCCCTCGTTTATAATCCAGCGCCACATGAAACTATTTTTTGATTTTTTCCCGGTCGCCCTCTTTTACGCCGCCTTCCAGTACGCCAGAGCCCACAAGGAGCTGGCCGCGCAAAAGGCGACCGAGTGGTTCGGCTTCATGGTTTCCGGTGGAGTGGTCGGGCCGACCGAAGCGCCAACCGTGCTGGCCACGATTGTCGTCGTACTGGCTATTGCCGCACAGATCGGCTGGCTACTGGTGCGACGCCAGACAGTCAGTAAAATCCTGTGGGTCAGCATGGCGGCGGCCATCATCTTTGGGGGTGCCACGGTATGGTTCCACGATCCGGCCTTCATTAAGTGGAAATTCAGCATCGTGTACTGGTTGATGGGCAGCGGCTTTTTCATCAGTGCCCGCTTCTTCCGCAAGAATCCAATCCAGGCACTCATCGGAGAAGGCATCAGCCTGCATGAACAAGCCTGGCATCGCCTGAACCTCGCCTGGGTGCTGTTCTTCATTGGCATGGGCTGCCTGAATCTGGCGATTGCCTATAACTTCTCCGAGAACGCCTGGTTCAATTTCAAGCTCTTTGGCAGCATGGGCCTGACGCTCCTCTTTGCCCTGGCTCAGGGCCTGTATCTGGCGCGCTTCATCAAGAGCGGCCCCAAGGAAGAATCCCAAGCCTGAAACACATGGACCGTATCGAAGAAATCCGCCAGCGCCTTGCTGCACTCGAGCCACTACTGATCGAACTCGAAGACGAGAGTCATCGCCATGCCGGCCACGCCGGCGCACGCAGCGGCGGCGGCCATTTTGAGTTGCGAATCGTCGCAACCTGCTTTACCGGCAAACCGACGCTGGCACGTCATCGCTTGATTTATGCTGCTCTGGGCGAGTTGATGCAGACTCGCATCCACGCCCTGAGCATTCTTGCCCAGACCCCGGAAGAAGCCGCGCAAGCCTGAGCTTCGTCCATTTTCAAACCGCAATCCTCACCAGGAAATAACATGTCCGTGAAGCTGAGTTGTGTAGCCCTCTCCCTTCTTCTTGCTGCCGGCGTTGCCCAAGCTCAAGCCCAGAAACCCCTGGCCAAGGTCAATGGGGTCACAATCCCGGCCTCAATCGGTGAGCTGATGATCGCCGAACAGGTAGCCCAGGGCGCGCCCAACAACGAGGAACTGCGCAAAGCCGTTAAGGAAGAACTGATCCGCCGTGAGCTGCTTGCTCAAGAGGCCAAGAAAAGCGGCCTCGACAAGAAACCGGAAGTGATCGCGCGCATGGATGTGGCACGCCAGGGCATCCTGGTCGGCGGCTTCATCAATAACTGGATGAAGGCCAACCCGGTTTCGGATGCTAGCGTGCGCGCCGAGTATGACCGTCGCGTCAAGGAAATGAGCGGTACCGAATACAAGGTCCGCCACATCCAGGTCGAAAAGGAAGAGGCCGCCAAGGCCATTATCGCCAAGCTGCAGAGCGGCGCAAAGTTTGAAGACTTGGCCAAGGAATCAGTTGATGCGGGCTCCAAGGACAATGGCGGTGATATCGGCTGGGTAGCCCCCGCCGGTCTGCCGCCGGCCATGGGCGAAGCGCTGGCCAAGCTGGAAAAGGGTAAGTTCCATGCCCTGCCGGTGCAGTCCAACTTCGGTTATCACGTAGTGAAGCTGGAGGATTCCCGTCAGGCCGTGCCGCCCAAGTACGAAGAAGTCCAGGGCAATCTGCGCCAGGGCCTCGAGCAACAAGCACTCTCCAAGTACATCAATAGCCTGATGGCCAAAGCCAAGGTCGAGTAAGTCTGCCTCCGGGCTCCGACCTCTGCCAGCAGGTAAGGGGCGGAGCCCGCGACTTTGCGCGGCGCCCTGCCGCGCACAGCCAGCCCCCAATAAAACCATGCGGGGAGAATGGCTATAATCGCACCACAATCAAAACTACCGGGGAACGGAAATGGGTTTTCTCGCAGGCAAGCGCATCCTCATTTGTGGGTTGCTGAGCAATCGCTCGATTGCATACGGCGTCGCAAAAGCCATGCATCGCGAAGGCGCTGAACTCGCTTTCACTTACCAGCACGAGCGTTTCCTGCATCGCGTGACAGAAATGGCGCGTGAGTTCGACAGCGAACGAGTATTCCTGTGCGATGTGCAGTACGACGAGCAGATCACCGCCCTGTTCGACTCAATCGCCCAACATTGGGACGGGCTGGATGGCATCGTGCACTCGCTGGCCTTTGCACCAGCAGAAGCCCTCAAGGGAGACTTCCTTGAAGGGTTTTCGCGTGAGGCATTCCGTACCGCTCACGAAGTGAGCAGTTACAGCTTCGCGGCGCTCGCCAAAGCTGCTCGCCCGCTGATGAAGGGACGCAATGGTTCGTTGCTGACCCTCTCCTATCTCGGCGCGGTCCGCACCCTGCCCAACTACAACGTGATGGGCCTTGCAAAGGCCAGCCTGGAGGCTTCGGTCCGTTACATGGCCAATGCACTAGGGCCGGAAGGAACCCGTGTGAATGCCATCTCGGCCGGGCCGATCCGTACCCTGGCGGCATCGGGTATCGGCAATTTCGGCAAGCTGCTGACCTTCAACGAACACAACGCGCCACTGCGTCGCAATGTGACCATCGATGAAGTCGGCAACGCCGCGGCCTTCCTGTGTTCCGATCTGGCCTCGGGCATCTCGGCAGAGATCATGTATGTGGATGCTGGCTTCAATTCGGTCGCCATCGGTACTGACGAGCCGCTGTAAGGCGCTGCGCTATCCGCCTACGGCCTTCACCGGGATCATCCGGATCTCGGCATAGGCCGTGCGCCGCGGCAGCAGGATACGGTTATCCACGGCTTCCTCAAAGCGCTCGATCCGGTAGTCCGCCATCCCCAATTCGCGCACCAGTGATTCGGCGCGCCGCCGCATGATGTAGCCCGCTTCGCCATCCCCACCCACGCTGAGATACTGCTTGTTCATCTGATAGATCACGCGCTGGTCAGGCAGGCGGGTCTCACTGATTTCCCAGCTTGGTGCCCGCGGATCGGTAATGTAGTAAAGCGTACCGATCAGGACTCCAACCTTCAGAACATCGCCATAGGTCACCGCATACCCGAGCCCATCGGACGGAATCGGCTTACTGAGCGTACTGCAGGCGGCCATCACCAGCCAGGCCGGCAACAGGAGGGTTGGCAGAAGTCGCTTCATGGCGCGCCCTCAAGAAATGAAGTTGAACAGGGACAGCCCTGTGACTTTGGAGAAGGTGCTGCGGGCAGCCTCCAGGTAGGTCTGCTGCTGCTGGAAGTCCGAAATCGCGGTTACGTAATCCAGCCCCACCAGACGATCCAGTCGGTCCGCATACTGGATTTGCATGTCCTCTCCTACGCTTTCCAGCGCCTCGACTTCCAATTGTCGAGAGCCTCCCTGCGCCCGCAGACGCAGCACATTCTCCAGCGCATTGTCGAGCCGGCTGATCGATTCAGCGATCGTTGTCTGGTAATCCGCCCCGGTGGTGTTCTCCAGCCCCACGATCAGCTGCTGCAGACTTGTGAACATGTCAGTGCTGGCTCCAGGCAGGGCATTGAAAGTGTCACCGGCAGAGGGGGTTCCAGAAATCACGATGGCGATTTCCTGGGTCGCAGCATTAGCCGGATCAGGCAAGCCAATGGACTGCCCGGAGACATACGCCCCCGATGTCAAGGGCGCCCCACTCATGGTCGGATCGGCCGCTAAATCGAAAATATCGTAAGTCGTAGGGCTGCTGAAACGGATGCCGTATTGCCCACCAGCGTAAGCCACAGGGCCGGTTACATCGCCATCACTGATGGTGGCGGTGGTAGAGGTGGAATGCGTGGAAAAAGTGCCGTTGCCGGATTCGATATTAAGGAAGAGCTCGCTGCCATTCACACTGACCGGAATCAGGCGGGTACTTGAAACCTGAAGGGTTCGAGTGCCCTGATCCCCTTGGTAACTCACGCCTGAAAGATTGCCGGTGAAAGACTGCGCGTCGCCTTTGTAGCCGGAGAACATGTATTCGCCAGACGAATCCTTGGCGTTGGCAAGGCTCATCAACTCCTCGAACTGCGCCCGCACATCCACCGCGATGGAACGCCGGTCTTCCGCTGAGAGTGCATCATTACCCGCCTGAACCGCACGTTCACGCACATAGGTCAGCAACTCACCGATGGCGCCCAACTGGCTGTCGAGCGCCTTGAGCGAATCGGAAGCCGTCCCCTGGTTCTCCTTTTCGAGATTGATACGACTGACGGACTGGGAGATTTCCAGCGCCCGAGCCGAGGCCACCGGATCATCACTCGGTGCCACCACGCGAGAGCCCGTCGAGAGTTGTTGTTGGGTATGCAGCAGATCCACCTGCTGGCGACCAATGGTAGCAACGTTGGTGTCGTAAATAAGGGAAGTGCTAACTCGCATGATGCTTACCTCATGACCGAGAGGATGTCGTCGAACAGGCTTTGCGCAATGCCAATGCAGCGCGCGCAAGCTTGATAGGCTTGTTGGTAACGCAGGAGGTTGGCGGCCTCTTCATCCAGGTTCACGCCGGAAAGGCCTTGCTGCTCTGCCGTTGCCTGCTCCAGCAGCCCGGCCTGTGCTGTGGCATTGACCTTGGCTTCGCTGGTCTGGGTACCTACATTGCTGACCATCTGCGAATACGCATAACCCAGGGTCGCCGTGCCCCCGAGCAAATCCTTGGCCGAGGCGATCGCGTATAGCGCATTGGCGTTGCGCCCATCCTTGGTGCCGCCAACATTGGTCTCGATGGTGAAGGTATCGCCATTGGCAGGGCGACCTGCAATCGCAAAACTCAGATTGGGATTGGTGAGGGTTACGGTGGTTCCCGCAGCGTTGCTGGCCGGATCGTAGGCAATGGTGGCTGGCACAGCGCCGGTAACGTTGAACTGATTCAGCGCCGAATCGAATGTAAGGGTGATGGGAGTGGCAATGTGAGCGGCGGCGGGCGCAAGAATGCCGGTCAAGCTCTCAGCGACCGGCTGAGTCACGGAACCGGTACCGGTGTTGGTACTTGCGGCAACACTACGCACCGGAGAGCCTGCAGCGATCAAGGCGGTATCCTGAATGGCTATCGAGATATCGCGTGCGGCAAAGCGGGTTGGCTGGATCAGCACTCGGTCTCCGGCCGCCATCGTGCCGGAAATACTCAATCCATCTATATTCGTCGGCAGCGTAGCGCCGGAATACACAACGCCACTGTCCGACGTCCGGCTCAACGTATAGGTGGCCCCATCGAAACTCATCACATAGTCATCCGTGGTGAGCCCGCCCACATCCACCACACTGGTCGTGAGGCTCGCGGTTGAAGGGGAGGAGGTGAGCAGATTCGGCAAATTCTGCATGGTCGAGGTGAGCGAACCGAAAAAATTGCCGCCCATAGCGCCCTGCAAATCCTGCCCAAGCTGATGTTGTGCATTGAAAGTGGTTGCCAGACTCAGCGCGATCCGACCCAGGGCATTCTGGGCTTCGTCCAGCGATTCACTGCGGTATTTGATCAGGCCACCCAATTCACCGCCACTGAGCAGATTCTCAGGAATCGGCACGATGCCGCCGCTGGGTAGCTGCACCCCCACTGCGACGCGATTCTGGTCTGTCGCAGAAGGCGCTGTGTTGAGCGAAAACACATCGGTATTCATCACCAGTGGCTGCCCACTACCAATGAATACATTGATGGTGCCATCGGTATTGCCGGTGACCGTAACCTTGATCAGGGTATTGAGCTCAGTGACGATGGCGTCACGCGTATCCATCAAGTCATTTGCCGGAACATTGGGGCCGGCCGACTGGGCGGAAACAATCTTGTTGTTGAGATCCGCAACCTTGCTGGCCAAAGTGTTGATCTGCCCCACTACCTGGCTGATCTGGGTTTCGACGCCATCGCGAACTTCCTGAATACGCGCCTGCATGGCCTTGAAACGGGTAGCCAGCGCTTCGGCATTGGACAGCATGGACTGACGCGAAGGCACGCTGGAGGGATCTGCCGCCACTTGTTGGACGCCGCGGAAGAATTCGTCGAGCGCCGGACTCAGACCGGCAGTGGAATCCGCAAGCAGGTTATCGACCTGCTTGATCTGGTTGTAATAGGTTTCAAATTCAGCGCGCGAAGTATCTGCAGCAAGCACCTGCCCGGCCAAAAACTGGCTATAGACGCGTTTGACTGTGCTGACTTCGGTGCCCTGCCCGAAGAATCCCACCCCACTGAACATCGGCTGGGCAGACTCCAGCACGACCTGCTGACGGTTATAACCTGCCAGATTGGCGTTCGAGATGTTATGGCTGGTCGTGTTTAGCGCTGCCTGTGAGGCATTGAGACCGGTAAGAGAAATACTGAGTAGGCCTGACATGGTCGCGCGCTCCGCTGCTGTTACGAGCTTCTAACGCAAATCCGGTGCCAGTTTTTTCATTCGCCTTTAATTACAAGGCAAGCATTTGATTTTATTGGATTAAATACACACCCAAAAACACCTCAAGGAGGAATTGGAGCGCATGAAAAAGGCGGCATAAATTGCCGCCTCGCCGTACGCCAAACCTGCGCATTCCGACTTTATTCGCGCTCTTCGATCCAGGCGCTCTGGATGGCTTCAAGAATGCGCTCACCACACCGATCGCTGGCATCGTCAAAGCCTGGCAGCGCTTTCACCCAGTTCATCAAGTCGACGAAATTGATCCGGGTCGGATCCACATCGGGATATGCATCGGAGAGTGCGATAGCGATTTCAAGTGTGTCGGTCCATTTCATTTGGAGTTCCCTTCACTGACCATGTTAACGGTATAGCGCGGGATCTCCACCACCAGGGGCGTCTCCGCAACCACGGCCTGACATGAGAGGCGCGATTGCGGCTCCAGGCCCCAGGCCTTGTCCAGCATGTCCTCTTCAAGTTCGTCAGCCGCTTCGAGCGAGTTGAAGCCTTCACGCACGATCACATGGCAGGTGGTGCAGGCACAGGACTTCTCACAGGCGTGTTCGATATCGATCTCGTTGGCGAGCAGCACATCACAGATGGTTTCGCCAGGAGCGGCTTCCAGAACAGCGCCATCGGGGCACAGTCCGGCATTCGGGAGGACGACGATCTGAGTCATGGTCTTCTCCTTTCAGATAGGGAGGTTATCAACACGGCTGCCAGTGAGCGCCTGGCGAATGGCCTTGTCCATACGCCGCGCCGCGAGCTCGCCAGTTTGTGCCGAGAGGGCATCGATGCCGGCCTTGATCGCAAGGTGATCCGTGCCGGTGGCCAGTTGCTGCAAACGACTCATGGCCGATTCAACCAGCAGCAGTTCATTCGCTTCGAGCAAGGCAGCATCTTCGTTGAGCGCCTGGCGAGTCGCTTCGAGCAGACGTTCAGCTTCGACCTGCTGCTCGCGCAGGGAACGAGCCTGCATGTCTTCCGACGCGTGCTCGAAACCAGACTTGAGCATGCCGGCAATCTCATCGTCAGAAAGCCCGTAGCTGGGTTTCACCGTGACATTGGATTCAACACCCGTAGTCTGCTCACGGGCGCTTACCGACAGCAAACCATCGGCATCGACCTGGAAGGTCACCCGTATCCGGGCACCACCGGCTGGCATAGGGGGAATGCCGCGCAGCTCGAAGCGCGCCAAGGAACGGCAGTCCTGCACCAGTTCGCGCTCGCCCTGCAGCACATGGATTGCCATGGCGCTCTGGCCGTCTTTGTAGGTCGTGAACTCCTGCGCTTTGGCGACCGGGATGGTGGAATTGCGCGGAATGATTTTCTCGGTCAGCCCACCCATCATCTCAAGACCCAGCGACAGCGGGATCACGTCGAGCAGCAGCCAATCCTCGCCAGGGCGACGATTCCCGGCCAAAACGTTTGCCTGGATCGCGGCACCAATGGCTACGACTTTCTCCGGATCAATCTCGGTGAAGGGCTCGCGGCCGAAAAGCTGCGCCACGGCCGTACGCACATGCGGCATGCGGGTAGCTCCGCCAACCATCACCACAGCCTGGATTTCATCAACCTTGAGGGCCGCATCACGCAGCGCCTTGCGCACCGGCAGCAGAGTGCGCTCGACCAATTCTTGAGTCAGCTGCTGGAAATCGGCCAGACCGACTTTCAGCTCGCGCAGCCCGTCAGCCGCGACAGGAACGTGAGCGATCACCTCGGGATGCGTCGTGAGTGCTTCCTTGACCCGCCGCGCCTCCACCAGCAGAGCGCGGGATTTGGAACAATCCAGATCTACACCACTGGCCTGGCGGTGCATCCAATCAGCCAGCGCCTCATCGAAATCATCACCGCCCAACGAGGAGTCCCCACTGGTGGCCATCACTTCGAACACTCCACGTGAAAGACGCAGGATCGAGAAATCGAAAGTGCCGCCCCCCAAGTCATACACCGCGTAAATACCTTCGGCGGCCTCATCGAGACCGTAGGCAATGGCGGCTGCCGTCGGCTCGTTGAGCAGGCGCAACACGTTCAGACCGGCCACGCGCGCAGCGTCCTTGGTGGCCTGGCGCTGAGCGTCATCGAAATAGGCCGGCACAGTGATCACCGCGCCCACCAGCTCATCGCCCAGAGTAGCTTCGGCGCGCTCACGGAGCACACGCAGGATTTCAGAGGAAACTTCAACCGGGGTGCGCGGCCCGGCCACGGTATGGATACGCACCATGCCGCCGGTATCCACCAGATCGTAACGCGCGCGCATGCCGGCATCGGTATCCGCCAGGCCACGTCCCATCAAGCGTTTGACCGACGCGATGGTATTGCGCGGATCAGCCGCCTGAGCCGCCAGTGCATCCTGACCAACGATGGTCTTGCCATCGCGCTGATAACGCACCACGGAAGGCAGGATCACGCCGCAGCCGTCACCTGCCAGGCATTCCGGGATTGAATGGCGCACGGTCGCCACCAAGGAATTGGTCGTGCCGAGATCGATACCGACTGCGAAACGTTGCTGATGCGGATCCGGCGTTTCGCCCGGTTCGGAGAGCTGCAGGAGGGCCATCAGTTATCCAGTTGTGCGAGAGCGTCATCAATTTCATGACGCAGTTTTTCCATGAACATGAGGCGACGCACGAGTTCGGTAGCCACGACCAGATCTTCAACCTCATCGATGGCGTGCTTGAGATCGTCGAGCATCACACGCTCATCACGCGCCAGCTCCTTCTGCAGGCGCTGCAGCTCGACTGCATCGCCGCTGGCTTCCTCGGCCGCTTCGCGCCACTCCATCTGCTGCATCAGGAACGCGTGCGACATCCCGGTATTGCGCTCGGCTTCAACGGCATAGCCACGGCGCTCCAGCAGGTAGCGGGCCCGATTGAGCGGGCTCTTGAGGGTTCGGAAAGCTTCATTGGCGAGCGTAGCCCATTGCATGGCCACTCGCCGTTCAGCTTCAGGGCGATGGGCAAAGCGGTCCGGATGCACCTGTGCCTGCACATTGCGATAGGCCGCTTCGAGCTGGGCAGAATCGAGCGTATAACGCTCGGGCAAACCGAAGAGTGAGAAGTACTCTTGCATGGTGTGGAACGCCTTGCCACACACGGGGCACGACAAGGCGTCTGATCAGGTTAGGTTCCGGAAGGGCTGAGAAACAAGGCGGTAGGCTTTACCGCCACCGACAACACCACATTGGAGAAGTATTGCCGGGCGCATGTCTGACAAGCCCTAGACGTTGAAGCTCTCGCCGCAGCCGCACTCGTTCTTCACGTTCGGATTGTTGAACTTGAAGCCTTCGTTGAGGCCTTCGCGCACAAAATCAAGCTCGGTGCCATCAATGTAAGGCAGGCTCTTCGGATCGACCATGACCTTCAGACCCTGACTTTCAAAGACCAGATCATCGGCTTCAGATTCGTCCGCATACTCGAGCTTGTAAGCCATGCCCGAGCACCCGGTCGTTTTAACGCCCAAGCGAACGCCGATGCCCTTGCCACGCTTGGCGAGGAACTTGGTGATATGCCGCGCAGCGGCTTCGGACAGGGTGACAGCCATTACTTTGCCTCGTGCTTCTTGCGATAGTCGTCGACAGCAGCCTTGATTGCATCTTCGGCCAAGATCGAGCAGTGGATTTTAACCGGCGGCAGCGCCAGCTCTTCCGCAATCTGCGTGTTCTTGATGTTGAGCGCCTCATCCAGCGTCTTGCCCTTCACCCACTCGGTTACCAGCGAGCTCGAAGCAATGGCCGAGCCGCAGCCATAGGTCTTGAATTTTGCATCTTCGATCACGCCAGCTTCATTGACCTTGATCTGCAGTTTCATCACATCACCGCAAGCCGGCGCACCGACCATGCCGGTGCCCACAGTGGTGGCCTCATCCTTGCCGAAGCTGCCAACGTTACGGGGGTTTTCGTAGTGGTCCAAGACCTTGTCGCTATATGCCATTTTTTTCTCCTGCCAGATTCAGTGTGCAGCCCACTGCACGGAATTCAGATCGACGCCTTCCTGCACCATTTCCCACAGCGGCGAGAGTTCGCGCAGCTTGTCGATCTTGGCGTGCATCAGCTTGATCGTGTAGTCAACTTCTTCTTCGGTGGTAAAGCGGCCGATGGTGAAACGGATCGAGCTGTGAGCCAGCTCGTCCGAGCGTCCAAGGGCGCGCAACACATAGGAAGGCTCCAGCGAGGCTGAGGTGCACGCCGAGCCACTCGATACGGCAATATCCTTCACCGCCATGATCAGCGACTCGCCTTCCACATAGTTGAAGCTGATGTTGAGGTTGTGCGGCACGCGATGCGCCACATCACCATTCACATAGGTTTCAGGAATGTCTGAGAGCCCCTTGAGCAAACGATCCCGCAATGCGCCGATACGCGCGTTTTCGCTGGCCATTTCTTCGCAGGCGATGCGGAAAGCCTCCCCCATGCCAACGATCTGATGCGTAGCCAAGGTGCCTGAGCGCATACCGCGCTCGTGGCCACCGCCGTGCATTTGCGCTTCGATCCGCACCCGCGGCTTGCGACGCACGTAGAGAGCCCCAATGCCTTTAGGACCGTAAGTTTTATGGGCCGAGAAGGACATCAGATCAACCTTGAGTGTTTCGAGATTGATCTCGACTTTACCGGTAGCCTGCGCTGCATCGACGTGGAAGATGATGCCCTTCTCGCGGCAGATTTCACCGATCTCGGCAATCGGCTGGATCACGCCGATTTCGTTGTTCACAAACATCACTGACACCAGGATGGTGTCCGGACGCAGCGCCGCCTTAAAGGCCTCCAGATCCAGCAGACCGTTTTCTTGCACCTCAAGGTAGGTGACTTCGAAGCCTTGTCGCTCCAGTTCGCGCATGGTGTCCAGCACAGCCTTGTGCTCGGTTTTCAGCGTGATCAGATGCTTGCCCTTACCCTTGTAGAACTGGGCAGCCCCCTTGATTGCGAGGTTGTTGGACTCGGTGGCGCCGCTGGTCCACACGATGTCTTTGGAGTCAGCCCCCACCAGCGCGGCTACCTGCGTGCGCGCCTCTTCCACTGCGGCCTCAGCATCCCAGCCATAGGGATGCGAGCGGCTAGCCGGATTACCGAAATGTTCGGTCAGCCAGGGAATCATTTTCTGCGCCACGCGCGGATCAACCGGGGTGGTTGCTGAGTAATCGAGGTAGATGGGGAACTTCATCAGCTGCTCCAGGGGGCTTGTTGTCTTTGTTTCAGACTGCAAGCGCAGTCAGGTTCTTCAATTCATTCAGGGTCTGACGCAAGGCCAGCAGAAAACTTTCAATTTCGCTCATCTGTGTGCCCTGTCCCACGCTGACCCGCACCGCGCCACGCGCCAGCTCAGGGGCAATTCCCATCGCCAACAGGGTGCGCGAAGGTTCGGGATTGGCCGATGAACAGGCCGCGCCACTCGCCATTGCAAAGCCGGCACGATCCAGCTTGCCAACCAGGGTTTCGCCGTCGATCCCCTCAAAAGCGAAAAAACTTGTATTCGGCAAGCGCGCAGCCTGAACACCGAAGAGACAGGCCTGCAATTTCCGCAACCCGACCTCCAGGCAATCACGCAGCGCCTGCATATGCTGAACCCGCCGCTGCAGATCATCTTGCAGCAGTTCGCAGGCAAGGCCGAAGCCAACGATGGCCGCGACATTTTCGGTACCGGAGCGCAGCCCGCGCTCCTGACCTCCACCGCCAATCAGCGCCTCTAATTCGACCCGCTTGTCCAGCACCAATGCACCAGCCCCAAGGGGGCCATAAACCTTATGCGACGAGAGCGTCAGTCCATGCACACCCAGCGCGCGGAAGTCGAGCGGGATTTTACCCAAGGCCTGCACCGCGTCACTGTGAATATATCCACCCTGCGCACGCTGGGTTTTGGCCAAGGTCACAAGATCATTCAGCACGCCTGTTTCATTGTTGGCCAGCATCACCGAAACCAGCGCAGGCTTGTCACGCAGCACTTGATCAAGCGCGGCATTTGTATCAAGTGCACCCTCAGCACTCAGCGGCAACTCGTTCAACTGCCATCCCGCATGCCGCAACTGCCGGGCCGGTTCTCGCACACAGGGATGTTCACTGGCACCGATGGCGATTCGCCCCACAGGCAGATTCGCGGCCGCGCCCTTGATGAATAGGTTGTTGGATTCGGAGCCGCCGCTGGTGAAGATCACCTCGGTCGGGTGCGCATTCACCGCCGCAGCCACTTGCTGGCGAGCCTGATCAATCGCAGCGCGTGCCTGCCGGCCATATTCATGACGACTAGACGCGTTGCCCCAGCGCCCTCCGCCCAACCAGGGCAGCATGGCCTCACGCACACGCGCATCAAGCGGCGTGCTGGCATTGTGATCGAGATAGGCCGGGGCAAACATGACAGTCTCCGCTCAGGCCAGCGCCTCAGCATCGGCCTTGCTGCCGCGACGAAACTCGTCGCACAGCACGACAGCCTGATGCGGGTTTTCGCGCTGACGAATCTGGCTGACCAGAGTATCCAGATCCACCGATTCGAGATACTCGAACATGCGGCGGTTCAGATTGGACCACAGATCATGGGTCATGCAACGGTGATGCGGCTGGCCGTTGCAGTCTTCCTTGCCACCGCACTGAGTGGTATCCAGTGGCTCGTCAACAGCAATGATGATGTCTGCGACGGTGATCTTGTCCATGGTACGGGCCAGGCAATAACCGCCGCCAGGGCCACGCACGCTAGAAACCAGCTGATGGCGACGCAACTTGCCGAAAAGCTGCTCAAGATAGGAAAGCGAGATACTCTGACGCTCGCTGATGCCGGCCAGCGTTACTGGCCCCTTGTCCTGGCGCAGGGCCAGATCGATCATGGCGGTAACGGCGAAACGACCTTTGGTGGTGAGGCGCATGTTCTGCTCCGGTCTCTGTGGGTGGCTGGCTGAAATCCTTTGCGGGGCTGGCGCGCAGGGCCTCAGGGCAATACTTGATTGTTTTGCTCAAGAATACAATTCCCGACCAATCTGGTCAAGCATTCCCGAACCCGGAAAGACGCTATCGGCACGATAGAATCCACGCATGCTTCCTCCCCCTTCGCCCTATCAGCCACCGCCCGACCAAGGCCTGCCACTCATTTACGTTGACGAGGCTTTGCTAGTGCTGGACAAACCTGCCGGCCTGCTAACCGTGCCAGGCAGAGGCCCCGAAAAAGCGGACTGCCTCGCTGCAAGGGTGCAAAAACGCTTCCCTGAAGCACTGATCGTTCATCGGCTGGACATGGAAACCTCTGGGCTCGTCCTGATGGCACGTGGCCCGGCCATGCAACGCACGCTGAGTCAGCTTTTCGAGCAACGGCGCATCCACAAGCGCTATCTGGCACGCGTGGCAGGCCGGCTGACCCCCGAGCGCGGAGCAGTCAACCTGCCACTGATCACGGATTGGCCCAGACGCCCGCGCCAGATGGTCGATCATGGCATTGGCAAACCTTCGCTGACCCACTATGCCAGCCTGCACTTCGACGCCGCAACGCAGAGCAGCCGGGTAGCACTGGAACCACTCACCGGCCGCTCCCACCAACTCCGGGTGCACATGCTGAGCCTTGGGCACCCGATCCTGGGAGATGCGCTCTACGCACCCGAAGCGGTGCGCCTGGCCGCCCCGCGTCTCATGCTGCATGCTGAATGGCTGAGTTTTCCGCATCCGGATAGTACTGAGCCGGTCGAATTCACTGCGCCCTGCCCGTTCTGAAGCACAATCCCGCCCCCTGTCCATAGCCCCCCTCCATCCATGCAATGAAGGTCCGCCTGCATACATTCCTTGAACTATTGCTTAACCTGCTGGCGCCTTGGCTGGCCTACTCGGCCGCGGAACCCCACTACGGCGAATTTGGCGCCCTGATCGCGTCCTCCCTGCCGCCCTTGGCATGGAGCGTCTTCGAGTTGCTCCGCTATCGGCGCGTGGATGCCCTGAGTTTCTTCATTCTCGGCGGCATTGCCCTCTCGCTGCTGGCCATGGCTTTGGGCGGGGATGCCCGCTTGTTGCTGGTGCGCGAATCACTCATTTCCGGCCTGGTCGGAATTGCTTTCCTGGTTTCGCTGCTGTTTCAACACCCGCTTGTTTACTATCTCGTGTGCGCAATGGCAAAACGTGGAGACGAGCAGCATGGCGCTGAGCGTTTTCATGCCTGGTGGCTGCTTGCCGGCAGCCGCAAGCTCATTTGCGAGATCAGTTTCGTATGGGGTACGGGCCTGGCACTGGAGGCGGCTCTACGCATCTGGCTAGCCTGGCACTGGGAACCGCAACGCTTCCTCGCTATCGCTCCGCCACTGGGCTACGCAATCGCCGGCCTCATGGGCGCATGGACATTCTGGCGTGTGCGCCGGCATTTATCGGGCCAGCCCAAAGCGACAAAGACTTCAGCAACTGCTGAATAAATCCGCTAAACATCCTGAATCGGCGACAATAGCGGTATTCCCGCGCTGTCGCCTTCCTGCATTTCCCCGGCTCGCCCATTTGCGCAGCCCAATCCGGTACCACTGCCATGTCAGACTCCATCGCCAGCTTCGCCGACCTGAAGCTTTCCGCCCCCATTCTCCAGGCCCTTGCCGACGTCGGTTATGAAACCCCGTCGCCCATTCAGGCTGCCTGCATCCCGATCCTGCTTGATGGCGGTGACATTCTCGGCGAAGCCCAGACCGGTACCGGCAAGACCGCAGCCTTCGCGCTACCGCTGCTTGAGCGCCTCGATGCCAGCGACCGCCGGCCGCAGATTCTGGTTCTCACTCCGACCCGCGAACTGGCCATCCAGGTCGCCGAAGCTTTCCAGAAGTACGCCCGCTACCTGCGCGACTTTCATGTACTGCCGATCTACGGCGGCCAGAGCATGGTGGTTCAGCTACGTCAGCTCTCGCGCGGTGCTCAGGTCATTGTCGGCACACCCGGCCGCGTCATGGACCACCTGGAGCGCAAGAGCCTTGATCTCACCAACCTGAAAGCCCTGGTACTGGACGAAGCTGACGAGATGCTGCGCATGGGCTTCATCGACGACGTCGAGTGGATACTCCAGCACATTCCTGACACGCGCCAGACAGCGCTGTTCTCCGCCACCATGCCGGACGTAATCCGCCGTGTGGCACACAAGTATCTGAAGAGCCCGCAAGAAATCAAGATCAAGGCTTCGACCAGCACCGTGGCGGCAATCAGCCAGCGCTACTGGCAGGTTCGCGGCGTAAACAAGCTCGATGCACTAACCCGAATCCTTGAAGTCGAGGAAACTTTTGACGCCGCGATCATCTTCGTTCGCACCAAGATCGCGACCGAAGAGCTCGCGGACAAACTCGAAGCCCGTGGCTATGCCGCGGCCGCCATCAACGGCGATATGAACCAGGGCATGCGCGAGCGTGTGATCGAGCAGCTCAAGAGCGGCACCCTCGACATCCTCGTTGCCACCGACGTGGCCGCCCGTGGCATTGACGTACCGCGCGTCTCACATGTTATCAACTACGACATTCCCTACGACACCGAAGCCTATGTGCACCGTATCGGCCGCACCGGCCGCGCAGGTCGTACCGGCAACGCCATTCTCTTTGTCGCCCCGCGTGAGCGCGGCATGTTGCGCGCCATCGAGCGCGCCACGCGTCAGCCGATCGAGCAGATTTCCCTGCCGACGCGCGAAGATGTTGAAGGCCGCCGCATCGCTCAACTCAAGCAGCTGATCCTTGACACTATCGAAGCCGAAGACATGCAGTACTTCAGCGAAGTGCTGGATCAGCTAGCGGAAGAGAACGAGCTCTCGGTTGAAGAGATCGCCCCGGCTCTGCTCTTCATGGCTCAGAAGGAACGCCCGCTGAAGGTTGAAGAACACGGCCATGGCTGGGACGTAGCCACGGCACCGGCCGACGCCCCGCGCAAATTTGACGGTGGCAGCTTCACCGAGCGCAACGAACGCCCGGCCCGCTTCGAGGAGCGTGGTGAGCGCCCCCGTTTCGAGCGCGAAGAGCGCGCCCCGCGCGAACGTGCCCCCCGTCAGGAGTTCGTCTCGGACGGCAAGACTCAGCGTTACCGCATCGAAGTGGGCCGTGCTCATGGCGTGATGCCCAAGGAGATTGTTGGCGCCATCGCTAACGAAGGGGGTATCGACGGCCGCATGATTGGTCAGATTGACCTCTTCGACGATTTCAGCACCGTTGATCTACCGGTGTTGCCTGAACCACTACTTGGCGTGCTCAAGCGCACCCGCGTGCGCGGCCAGACCATCAATATCCGTGCCCTGGCAGAAGGTGAGCGCTACGAAAAGAGTCGCGCCCCGCGTGAAGAACGCCGCCCGCAAGGCGCCTACGACGAAGGCCGCCGTGGCGGTTTCTCGCGCGACGAGACCCCGCGCCCGCGCCGTGAGGGCGGCTTCCCGGAAAAGCGCAGCTTTGACGATCGCCCGCGCAGCCCCTACAACAACGAAGCCCCGCGCCGCAGCTTCGACGATCGCCCGCCGCGCCCACGTGAAGGTGGCGCTCCCTTCGATGGCCCACGCAAGAGCTTTGGCGGTGATTCCGCCGCGCCGCGCCGCAACTTCAGTGATGCACCACGCAGTTTTGGCGATGCGCCCCCGAAACGCAGCTTCGCTCGCGATGACAGCGCCCCGCGCCGTGATGATCGCCCGACGCAGCCGCGTGAGGGCTTCAGCAAACCGGCCTTTGGTGACAAACCCAAGACAGGATTCAAGGGCGGTAAGCCAAAGAAGAGCTGGTAAGCAGAAACGAAAAAGCGGACCTACAGGTCCGCTTTTTTTGTGTCATCCCCTGCTTCAGATCGCCATTGGCATCGCCATGCCTCCGAAATGGAAGAATCGGGCATAGTCAAGCAAGTCCCGGCGTTGAGCCGGCTGAAGCCGGCTGATCAACTGGCGGGCGCGTGCTTCAGCAGGCGCGTCTGGCAGCCAGCGCGGAGGACTGCGCAGGGCAAGCATGAAGGGCGCCATCCAGGTTCGGTGGAGACTGACGTCAGAGCCCAGCACGGGCGCCAGTTGGCGTAACTCAGGCTCGCTGAAGGCAGCGCGCAGTGAGTGGCGGTAATCTTCGGTGAACAATTCCGGCTGCAGATCGGCCCGATCCGTAGCAAAAAACTCCTGGGTCTGCGGGCGACGCAGACGACCAAAGTCGATCAGCAGAACACCGCCACCAGGCTTCAGGACTCGTCTGAGCTCGCGAAAACAGGCTTCAAGTGCTGCCAGATCTGGCAGATGATGCAGCGACAGGGTGGACGTCACCACGTCAATGGAGGCATCCGCGAATCCTTCCAGCTTGCAGATATCTCCCTGCCGCAGGCGCATGTTGTCCAACTGCTGGCGTGCAAGCGTAGCTTGGCCGTGCTCAAGCATCGCAGCCGAAGCATCTAGGCCGATGAACTGTGCCTGTGGATGCAGGCTTGCCATCACACCCAGCTGGTTCGCCGGGCCACACGCCAGATCCAGCACGGTATCACCGGGGCGAATCAAGGACAGGGTCTGGAGCGCGTTATAGACGTAGGTAAAGGCGAGGATGCCATCCTCGCGCCCGGCGCGCATGAAGGCCTCGACCTTGGCCGGATCCTCCATCACCAGCGCCGGCTCCGGAACGCGCACCTGCTCGTGACGAGCGAGGCGGTCGAGAACGAGATGGAACATCATGACGAGGCCGGACATGGCAAGAGCGTGAGCAAATTGAAACGCGATTGTAATAGGCAATCCCGCACACCAACAAAAACGCCGGTCATTCGCACGACCGGCGCCCAGGCAACGGCAAAGCCCGGAATTACTTCAGGGCAGTCATGGCCACGTGATCCATGTCCGGGAAGGTCTGGTTTTCACCCGCCATCCCCCAGATGAAGGTATAGGTCTGGGTTCCTACGCCGGTATGGATCGACCAGGACGGCGAAATCACGGCTTGCTCGTTGCGCATCACGATATGACGGGACTCGGTCGGTTCGCCACACATGTGGAAGACCACTCCGTCCGCATTCATGTTGAAGTAGAAATACACCTCCATGCGGCGCTCGTGGGTATGACAGGGCATGGTGTTCCACATGCTGCCTTCTTCCAGTTTGGTCAGGCCCATGATCAGCTGGCAGCTATCCACTACGCCCGGCACGATGTACTTGTTGATGGTACGGCGATTGGAAGTCTTGGCGTCCCCCATGGTTTGCGGGCTGGCCATTTCACGGGTGATTTTCTTGATCGGATAAACCGCGTGGGCCGGGGTGCTGTTGTAGTAGAACTTGGCAGGATGAGCAGCGTCCGTACTCCTGAACACCAACTCCTTGTTGCCCTTGCCAACGTAAAGCGCTTCTTCGCCATTCACTGCGAACTCAACACCGTCGACGACAACGACACCGTCGCCACCAATATTGATCAAACCCAGTTCACGACGCTCCAGAAAATAGGCGGTGCCATAGGTTTTGCCCAGATCAGGCATGGCGATCGGTCCTGTCACCGGCATGATCCCGCCAAAAACGATGCGGTCGACGTGGCTATAAGTCATGGTGATCTGGTCTGCCACAAAAACCTGCTCGACCAGATACTCCTTTCGCAGACCTTCGGTATCAAGCGTCTTGCTGTAGGCGGCGTTGCAGGATTGGCGAATATCGATTTGCATGCTTGCTCCAAAGAAATGAGGCGCGGCGCGG
Organism: Uliginosibacterium sp. TH139; assembly: GCF_002855595.1. Lineage (NCBI taxonomy): Bacteria > Pseudomonadati > Pseudomonadota > Betaproteobacteria > Rhodocyclales > Zoogloeaceae > Uliginosibacterium > Uliginosibacterium sp. TH139. The sequence continues at coordinate 88,649 of NZ_PKRR01000008.1, forward strand.
CAGGCACCCGGCCTGTGAAAGGGTCTGACAAAGCCAAAGGCGAGCCATTGTACGAGGGCGTCAGGGCTTCCTGCTGCTGGAAGGGCTGCCCGCCCTTGATCCAGACCACATTTCCTGTCGAAATTGCGGCCCTGCCGGGTATGATCACACGGAAAACTAAATGAAAACGCTGTCACCATCCAGCAGTTGTAGTGACAGCGAAACAATAGGCAGGGGACTCTGTAATGGCAAGCGAATACCGCGTCGTATTCAAGGGTGAGATTCTTGATGGTTTCGATCCGGAAGCCGTGCGTATCAAGGCATCAGCCAAACTCAAAGCATCGCCTGAGCAGGTCGAACGCCTGTTTTCCGGACGCAGTTCGGTACTGAAGAAAGGCATCGCCGCCGATGTCGCTGAACGTTATGTGAAAGAGCTGGGCAAAATCGGCATGCGGGTGAAGCTCGAAGCCGTGGCTGAAGCAGCCCGCACACCGCCGCCCACACCAATCGTTCAGGCCTTCTCCGATCTGGAAAAAACTCAACTTGCCGATCCCCTGGCGCTTTCGCGCTATCTTCAGGGCGAACAGGACGCAGCCAGTGCGCCCACCGTGATCGTTACCCCTGCTCAGCAGCAGGAAGTTCTGGACGCTGTTGCCAGCATGAGCGCTGAAAACGCTCCGACCCTGATCGTGACGCCTGCGCTGCGCGCCGGTTTCCTTGCCGAGCACGCGCCCAATGCGGCCGACATGCCGACCGTGATCGTCAATCCTGCCCCCCGTGGCATTACCCCCGGCATGGTGGTACGCGAGGAAAAAACCAGCCCGCCGCGACACGATCCGGAGCGCACCCTGATAGCTAATCCAGCCGCGCTGGACGCTTATTTCAAGACTGAAAGCAGTTCCCAGCCCGCCGCAGCCCCGACCCAATCCCAGTTCCCGACAGGCCTGCCGCTGGACCCACACAAGACCGAGCTGAACCCGGATGCACTTGACGCGTACCTGAGCGCCCATCCTCAGCCACCGGCCATCACCAAGCCGGCGCCGCTGCGCGAGGTGACCGTCAGCGTCGCCAAGGATTTCAACACCGGGTCGGGAGATCAGGCGATCAGCGTGTTTGCCCCCTCCATGCCCAGTGGCCCCTTTGCAGCCGCAACAAGCCCGACCCAGTGGATGGAAACCGAGCAGGACGAGGATCTGGCGCCACCACCCGACCACGCAGCTACCCGCCTGCGCAAGATCAAGATCGGCGCCGCTGTCACCTTGGCCTTCCTCTTACTTTGGTGGCTACTGTAGGCCGTAGCCCCCAGAGGGGGCGTCCGGGCCGCTACAATGGCGGCCCTTTGCATTTCTGTTGACGCGCCATGCCCCTCGAACACCCTGCGCATGAAGCACTCCAGGCGCAGCTTGCAGAGCTGGATGCCGCATCGCTCAAACGCCAGCACCGGATACAGGCCCACGCCTGCAGCCCGGTGACCCTGGCCGATGGCAAGTCGCTCCTGGCATTTGCCAGCAACGACTATCTTGGGCTTGCCAATGCGCCAGAATTGATTGCCGCGGCCCAGACTGCCGCCGCTCGCTGGGGCGTTGGTGCTGGCGCTTCGCACCTTGTCAGCGGACATACTGAAGCCCATCAGGCACTGGACGAAGCGCTCGCCCGCTTCACCGGCTTCGAAGCCGCGCTAGGATTTGCTACCGGCTATCTCGCGAACATTGCCGTCATGCCCGCGCTGCTCGGGCGGGGCGATGCCATTTTTGCCGACCGTCTTAATCACGCCTCACTGGTCGACGGCGCACGCCTCAGCCGTGCCGAACTGAACCGCTACGCCCATTGCGACCTGACCATGCTGGATGCGCAACTGTCAGCCAGCCGTGCCCGACGCAAGCTGATCGTTACCGACAGTGTATTCAGTATGGACGGTGATGTTGCGCCACTCGCCAAGCTTCTGACGCTCGCCGAACAGTACGACGCCTGGCTGCTGGTTGATGACGCACATGGCTTCGGCGTACTTGGCCCGCAGGGACGCGGCACACTGGCCGAGGCGGGTCTGAACTCCGGGCGCCTGATCCTGATGGGCACCCTCGGCAAGGCAGCCGGCGTGGCGGGCGCTTTCGTCGCCGCTTCGCGAACCGTCATCGACTGGCTGCTGCAAACAGCCCGCCCCTATATTTTCACCACAGCCACACCTCCGATGCTGGCAGCGACGCTGCAAGAAGCTCTGACGCTGATTGCCGCCGGTGATGAACGCCGTGCCCATCTGCAGAGGCTGATTGCCGCACTCACCGCGGGGCTTGCCGATACGCCCTGGAAGCTCCTCCCTTCACGCACCGCCATTCAGCCCATTCTGATCGGCGAGAACGCCCGCACACTTGCCATCTCCAAAGCGCTTGAATCGCGCGGCCTGCACGTCCCGGCAATCCGCCCCCCGACGGTACCGCAGGGCACGGCGAGGCTGCGCGTCTCTCTATCCGCCGCACACACCGCCGAAGATGTCACCCGCCTGTGCAGCACCCTGCACGACTTAGCACAGGACTTCGCGTGACGCCCACCCTGATCTTCCTCCCCGGCTGGGCTTATCAGCCCACGCTCTGGGATACTCTGCGCGCAACGCTCAGCGAATTCCCCTCCTATGCGCCTGAATTGCCCATGCACGCCGGGGGGCTTGAGTGCTGGGCAGATACGCTTGCTGGCAAACTGCCGGAAAACGCCCTTCTGGTCGGCTGGTCGCTCGGCGCCATGATCGCTCTGGTGCTCGCGGCACTGCACCCTGAAAAAGTGCGCGGTCTCTATCTGATCGGGGCCACTCCGCGTTTCGTCACCACTCCGGACTGGCCACATGGGCTTGATGCATCGACGGTCAGCGCCTTCCTCCGAGGGTTTTCCAGCTCACCCGAACGCACCTTGCAGCGCTTTCTGACCCTGCAAGTGCTGGGAGACGCACGCCGCAGCACCCTCACACCGCAACTTGAAGCCTGTCTGGCCAAAGCCACAGAGCCCGGCCTTGATGAAGGCCTGCAGCAACTCGAACGCGCCGAACTGCGGCCGCTGCTCGCACATGTGCGCCAGCCAGTCTACCTGCTGCATGGCAACCGGGACGCGCTGATGCCGGTCGGCGCTGCAAAGTGGCTGGCCGCCCAATTGCCCACTGCCAAGCTGGAAACTCTCGCTGAGGCCGGCCACGCACCGCTGTTTGACCAAATTCCCGAGTTGGCTAGGCGCATCCGGAACTTTGCCAATGCGCGCTGAGAAGCAGCTCATTCGCGCAGCCTTCGGCGCTGCTGCGACCCGCTATGACGCGGTTGCCGAACTCCAGCGCCGCATTGCGCGCGACTTGCTGAGCCGCACCCCCGCCGCCAACCGGATGCTGGACGCCGGTTGCGGCACCGGTTTTGGCGCCCGCCTGCTGCGCTCGGCGCACGCTGAAGCGAACGTGTTTGCGCTGGATGCAGCGCAGCCCATGTGTGCCCACTCAGGCGAAGCGCTAGCCACCTGCGGCGATATCGAAGCCCTGCCCTTCGCCAACGCCAGCTTCGATCTGTACTGGTCCAGCCTCGCCTGGCAATGGACCAACCCCCTGCTGGCCGCGCACGAAGCGGCGCGTGTTCTCGCGCCCGGCGGGGTCTTGCGCGTCGCGACACTGGGCCCCGACAGTTTGCGTGAGTTGCGCGAGGCCTTTGCCAGCGTGGATAGCCATGCTCATGTGCGTGATTTCGACAGTCTTGAGCACCACGCCAATGCCTTGAACACAGCAGGCTTCAGCACTCTATATATCGAGCGTGTCGTCATCCAGGCTTTCCTGCCCGATCTCAGAACAATCCTGCGGGACTTGCGCCAGCTCGGCGCCCACGCCCTGGGGGCTGCCCGCCGTCGCGGCATGCTCGGGCGCCAGGCCTGGCAGCGTCTTGAAACCGCCTACGAAGCACACCGCAGCCCAGCCGGCTTGCCCGTGAGTTACGACGTGATTTATCTCGCTGCGAGCAAAGCATGAGCGCCTTCTTTCTTACCGGAACGGATACCGAGATCGGCAAAACCTTCTCGGCCTGCGCCCTGCTTCACGCCTGGCGCAACCAGGGATTCAGCTCCGTGGCTTACAAACCGGTTTCGGCGGGTGCGGAACTGATTGAGGGCCAATGGAGCAACGAGGACGCGCGCCGCCTGCAGGCTGCCTCCAGCCCAGGCTTCGTGCTTGAAGAAATCAACCCGCTGTGCCTGCGTGCCGCCATCGCACCGCACCTGGCAGCCGCCGAGGAAGGACGCGAACTCGCACTGAACGACATGCTGGCGGGCTTCCACGCCCTGCAGGCACGCGCCCAGCGCGTACTGGTCGAAGGGGTGGGTGGCTTTCGCGTACCGCTCGGGCGAGACTTTGACAGCGCCGACCTGGCCGTGGCGCTGGGCCTGCCCGTGATTCTTGTGATCGGCCTGCGTCTGGGCTGCCTGAACCACGCCCTGCTGACGACGGAAGCGATCCAGGCACGCGGCCTGAGGCTCGCAGGCTGGATCGGCAACACACTGAATCCGGCGATGAACCGACTCGACGCCAACATCAGCACGCTGCATGAGCATCTGCGTGCTCCCTGCCTGGGTATCCTGCCTCACGCAACCGATGGCGAGGCCGGCGGAGTGGCGCAGCATCTCCTTCCGCCCGCTTGAGCCCAGGGTCTGTTGGCAATCACTCGCCGAATCAGCGGATGATTGTCAACAGACCCTGGGCACATGGCCAAACGGGGGGAATGCTAGACTCCAAGCCTTCCCTGCACCGCATACCTCCTCCATGAAACGCTCCCGCCTTGGCCGCCGCAGCGGCCTGCCCCGCGAAGCTGAAGAAATTCTCTGGCTGGCCAATGGCCTGGCCGAATCCGGCAGCCGCGCCGAAGACTCCGGTTGGGAGAACCCACTCCTGAAAGCCCTCGAAGCCCTTCTGCAAGCAGGCGATGAAGAAGTGCTTACGAGCACCCTCGACCACCTCTACAACACCAACCAGCGCGCTTACGATGTGCTCGCCGACTGCATCGAAACCAGCGCCGAGCAACTGCTGACGCCAGCCGGTGAAGTGCTGTTGCTGGCCGTGCCGGTACTGGCCTGGTCACGCTTCTCGATTCCGGCCAGTGCCATTCCGGCCAAGGTGCTGAACAATCTGCGCGTGCATCTGCAAGCCCATGTACTAGCTCAGGGTGTGAAGCTCGGGCTGGCTGACGCGCTCTTCAGCCCAGATCAATTGCCTCAGGGCTATTGCGAAACCGCGCGTTTTACCGCGGCCATGATCGAAACAACCCTGGCTGAAGGCGTGCTGCACATTGATCAGGAAACCCTACCGGAAACCACTCGTTTCCTGTCGGATGTTCGTTACATTCTGGCCGCCGTTGAGGTACGCCCGGGTCAGCCGGTGTTCCACTGGCAGGAAAAGGATGGCAGCAAGGAACAGGCTGGCGAACAGTGGCGCGCCCAGGGCGGTGCCTGCCTGTTACCCCTTCTGGCCGGCTGCGCCATGGAACTGGTGCTACCCGACGCCTATTTCTCAGCCTGCCGACAGGCCGATCGCGCCTCACGCCCCTATTCGGTACGCGCTTCCGCAGCATTTTTGAGCACTACGCTGGATGTCGCGCCAGGGGAGCTGCGCGCGGTAGTAGCGCCATTCTACGACCGTCAAATCGAGGAGTACCGCATCGGTTTTACCACCACCAAGGGCAAAAACGTAGTGCATGGTGTGGTGTGGCCGCTGCTCGGACCAGAGGACGACTCGGCCGAAGTGCCCGGGCAGATTGAGGCTGCGCTGAAAGATAGCGGCATCACTCGCATCGAGCACCTCGACAACCGCTTTCCGCTGGAATACTGCGATGACTGCGGAGCCCCGATGTATCCCTCGCCGGACGGCGATGCAGTGCACGCCGAGCTGCCTGAAGACAAGGCGGAGCAGATGCCCAGACACCTGCACTGAGCCCTGCAGTGGCCGCCTCAGGGCGGCCCCTTGTGTTCATTCCATCCGGTCGGCGAGGTTACGGCCATTGATCAACACAGTGGCAGTAGACAGGCCGCTGGCGTCAGTGCTGAGCGGGTCGATCATCAGGCTGCCAGATTCAAGCTGCTTTTGCAGACGCTGCTTGGCCATATCACTGCTATCCCCCTGCAAGCCAGCCACTTTGTATTTGCGACCCTGGTAGAAAAAGGTGTCTCCATCTACTGCGTAGGCACGGTCCGGGGCGCTACGGGCTTTTACTTCAGTCTCTGGCCCGTCTGCTGCCGGTTTATCCAGCGCGTCCCGGGCGATCGGGCTGCTGAGCGTTTTTTCGACCGGCACGTTGCAAACCTTCCTGCTGGTCCAGCCCTTGGCCGTCCTGACCCTCTGCATTTTGCAGCCTTCAAGTGCAGCGCTCGTTCCTGCCGTTTTTCCGGCGGACTTCCTGGCCCCAGCCTTCTTGCCCGTAGTCTTGCCCGTGGGTTTGGCTGGCACCGGTTTGCTGGTGCTTTGCTTGCTGACCGGCTTTTTGCTGCTGGTTGTTGCTGCCGCAGCAGTCTGGGCAAACCCCGCGCACAACAGGCCGGCAAACAGGACACAAAGCACTCGCTTCATCGTTTCTCCACTTCAGGCACATTCATCGTTTCCGGCATTTTCGCACTGATCACGTGCGAACATGGCGCACAGGTGAGAAAATCCGTCTCCCGCAAAGTTCCCTACCGCCTCTCCCATGCTCCGGATTTACGGCATCAAACAATGCAGCAGCATGCAGAAAGCCTTCGCTTGGCTGGATGCACGCAGCCTTCAATATGACTTCCACGACTACAAGAAAAACGGCATCGACGCCGTTACCTTGCAAACCTGGAGTACCCAGGCGGGCTGGCAAGTTTTGCTCAACACGCGCGGCACCACTTGGCGAAAACTTAGCGAGAGCGAACGTCAGGATGTTGATGAGGCCAAAGCCATTCGCCTGATGCAAGCCAACCCCAGCCTCATCAAGCGGCCTGTCATCACCGGCGGCAAGCAACTGGTCGTAGGTTTCGACGAAGCCCGCCTTGCCGCAGCCCTGGAGCCTCAAGCATGACCAATGCCGTTACCCGTTTCATGCTCGATGCACTGGATATCCGTGGTGCGGTCGTTCAGTTAGGAAGCACCTGGCAGCAAGTGTGCGTCGGTCGCCACTATCCACCGGCGGTGCAATCACTGCTCGGCCAGATGTGCGCTGTGACTGCAGTCATCGCTGCCAATCTCAAACAGGCAGCCCGGATCACCTTTCAGCTCAGCGGCCACGGCTCGGTTTCGCTGCTGGTGATTGACTGTAATGAACGCTTGAACCTGCGCGGCTACGCCCGCCACGAAGCGGCGCCTGTCGGGCCTGCCGGCCTACAGGAACTGCTCGGTGACGGCCGCCTGCTGATGTCACTCGACATGGAGGGGGCACGCCAGCCCTGGCAAAGTTATGTACCGGTCGAAGGTGAATCAATCGCAGCGGTTTTTGAGCACTACCTGGCACAATCCGAACAGCAACCCGCACTGCTCGTGCTGTTTGCCAACCAAGAACAGGCTACCGGCCTGTTCCTGCAGAAGCTGCCCGGTGCAGATCTCAAAGATGCAGACGGCTGGAATCGCATCGTGCACCTCGCTTCAACCGTGAAAGCAGAAGAGTTGATGGAGCTTTCAGCTGAGGAAGTGTTGCTGCGCCTGTTTTTCGAAGAAGAGGTGCGTATGTTTGAAGCACGCCCGGTGACCCATGACTTCCCACCGGATCGCGACAAGATCGCTACCATGCTGCGCAGCCTCGGTCACGAAGAAATCGAACGCATCCTGGCCGAGCATGGCGAAGTACGTATCCATGATGATCTTTCCAATCATGAGTACATATTCAGCAGCGAAGAAGCGCTGGCGCTATTTAGTCAAGGCCGACCGACCCTGCACTGACTGGCTTCAAACAACCATGGAAATGGCCGTCACAAGACGGCCATTTTTTTTATTTGAACTCGCGTAATTCAGGCGGTGTTTCGTCCCGATCTCCGTGTGGATGATGCTCCCAGGCTTTGACGTAGACCTGATTGGATTGCTTGATCAGACGCTGCGGCGCGGTTGCATTGCGGCTACGCGTTTCTTCGCAGAAATGGGTCAGCGAGCGCTTGATTCGTGAAATCAGGCTATCGTCGAGACGAAAGCCCTCAGCCTCCAGAGCCTGCTCAATACCACGCAGGGAGTAGTGCGCAAGGTCGTAACACACATGCAGACTCTCCGCGTGCACTCCGGACTCCACATGCAGCCAAGGTTGATTCTGCAGGAACAGCAAAGCTCTGGCGCTCTGGCCTTCCGGATACTGCGCAAAGCGTAGCTCGTGCTCGCACAATGCCTCAGCCAGCGCGTTTTCGTGCAGATGCTTGCGTCCGGCAAGCTTGTAGGCAGTTTCGCGACGCATCATGCCCTCCGCCGTCAAAATGCGGGCCAACCGACGGCTGACCCGGTATTCACTTACTTGGGCTGCGAGGCCTCAGCTGCCGGCTCCGCGACTTCGGATTTCACAACAGCAACCGGTTTGCCCTTGAGCAGATTCATGGCTTGCTCAAATTGATAGTCACCCGCACCAGCTGGCTCAAAACGTGCAGGCGGTTCATCAGCTTCAGGCTTGCGACCATTCTTGGCTGGCTTTGCTGCCGGGGCAGACGCGGACGCAGCAGGCGCAGATTGCTCTGTCGGATTGGCAAGATGACGCGTCAGATCGGCTTCACGATAGAACGGCTCCGAAGAACCATTCGGCGTCTCATCAACCTGGAAGTCGGGATCGATACCCTTTGCCTGGATCGAACGGCCAAGCGGTGTGAAGTACTTGGCGATGGTCAGCTTGACGCCAGTCTGCCCTTGGATGATCGGGAAAATGGATTGCACAGACCCCTTGCCAAAAGAACGAATTCCCAGCACTTTGACGCGCTTGTAGTCCTGCAAGGCTCCGGCCACGATCTCCGAGGCCGAAGCAGAACCACCGTTGACGATCACCACCATCGGCACGGTCTTCACGCCCTTGGGTAGACTCTTGAGTGCATCCTCGCTGCCACGCGAATACTCGCTGGCTTCTGCGTGATACTTACGCCGTGCATCGGGGATACGCCCCTCCGAATACACCACCAGACTCTTGGCTGGCAGGAATGCGGCGGAGACTCCTACCGCCGCATCGATCAGACCACCCGGGTTGTTTCGCAGATCAAGCACCAGCCCCTTGAGCGGGCCATCCTTGTAAAGCTTATCCAGATGGCGAGCCAGGTCAGCCGTCGTCTGTTCCTGGAACTGGGCCACACGAACATAGCCATAGCCCGGCTCAATCAATTTGGACTTGACGCTTTGCACCTGGATCTCTTCACGCACCAGCGTGAACTCGAGCGGTTTTGTTTCACCCTTGCGCACAATGGTGATGTTGATCGAGGTGCCAGGCTTTCCGCGCATGCGCTTGACGGCATCGGTCAAGGTCAGGCCGCGCACAGGGGTGTCATCGAGCTTGAAAATCAGATCACCAGACTTGATGCCAGCACGGAAAGCTGGCGTGTCTTCGATCGGGCTGACGACCTTGACCAGACCATCTTCCATCGAAACCTCGATACCCAGGCCACCAAATTTACCCTTGATCGAGATCTGCATGTCCTTGAAGGCTTCTTCATCAAGGAACTGCGAATGTGGATCCAGACCCGCGACCATGCCGCTGATCGCATCGTTGATGAGTTTCTTGTCTTCGACCGGCTCTACGTAAAGCTGCTTGATGTGGTTGAACACGTCAGCGAGGCTACGCACCTCATCCACCGGGAGCTGCGGCGTTGCACCGCCTTCGCGATTGGCGTTGGCCGCAAACTGCAGGCTCACCAGCACCCCCAGGCACATGCCGCACAGCACCAACCCCAACTGCTTGAATCTGCTCATCAGCTCTCCGTCAGACTATTTTGCCGCCATCCATTTGGCGGGATCTTGCGGTTGCCCGCGATGTCGTATTTCAAAGTATAAACCCGATTCTTCGAGGCCACCGCTGCTGCCCGCACTGGCCAGCACCTCTCCTGCCCGTACGTCGTCTCCCGGGTTCTTGAAGAGCGACTCATTGTTGCCATACACGCTCATGTAACCATTGCCGTGATCAACGATCACAAGGTTGCCAAAACCGCGCAACCAATCGGCAAAAGCTATCTTGCCGGAGGCGATGGCGCGCACATCGGCACCACTGGCTGTTTTGATGAAAACCCCACGCCAGCTCGCCCCCCCCTCCGCACGCGGGCTGCCGAATCGCGCCTTGATGGTACCTGCCACGGGCCACGCCAATGCCCCCTTGCGCGCAGCAAATTCACCGCCCTCAACATCACTACCGGCCACGCGAGAAATCTGCTCTTCCTTGCCTACGGGCTTGCTTGGAGCAGACTGAACGCTTCTGGGCGCAGGCGACGGACGGCTGCGAGAAATTTTCTCCAGTCCACGCAACAGCTTTTCCATGCGCGCCTCGTCACGTTGCAGGGTCTGCATCTGCTTGCGCTGACCACGCAACTGACTGGCGATCTGCTCCAGCACTTCACGCTGCTTGCGTCGCTCGCTCTGTAAGCCCTCCTGCTCGCCGCGACGCTGCTGCTCAAGACGCAGCAGTTCAGTCCGTCTAGTCTCGGCCTGGGCTACCACGCCAGCCAACTCCTGCATCGCGGAGCGGGCACGCTCGATCGCCACAATGCGCTGACGCGCAATCTGCTCGAGGTAATAGGCATCCCGGGACAACTGATTTGGACTATCGCCAGAAAGAAAGCGGCGAGCCCCCCCCTGGCCACCTTCAACATACATGCGGAACACTGCATCGCCCAATTGCTTTCGCAATACGGCAATCTCGTTTTCAAGCGCGAGCTGCTGCTCCCGCAAGCGTTGAATTTCGGCTTCAGCTGCCTGACGTAACAGTGATATTTCACGCAGGCGGCGCTGCGCGGCAGAAATGGCCTTGTCCGAGCCAGCCAGCTCGTCAGCCACCTCCTCCTTGTTTTCTTCGCTGCGGGCAATTTCATCCTGCAGGCTATGGATCTTCTCGCGCAGAGCGGAAAGCTCACTGCGCTTGCTGTCAGCCGGGGCCGCACGGACTCCGGCTGACATCAGGCAGGCGCCTGCCATGCATACAGCGGCAAGGCCTGCTCGCCAAGTCATCAGGCCTTGGCCTTGCCCTGATTGGCAACTGCGTTCATTGCAGCCTCGATCACCGACGGATCAGCCAAGTAGTAGCTCTTGATCGGCTTCAGATCCGCATCCAGTTCATACACCAGCGGTTGTGCAGTCGGGATGTTGAGCTTGAGGATGGCCTCTTCGCTCATGTTGTCCAGGTACTTGACCAAGGCACGCAGGCTGTTGCCATGGGCAGCAATAACCACGCGTTTGCCGGATTTCACTACCGGCGCAATGGTCTCCAACCAGTAGGGAATGAAGCGCTCGACCGTATCCTTCAGACACTCGGTGCGCGGAAATTCGCCCGGCTTCATGTCAGCGTAGCGCGGAGCCTTATCTTCCATGCGCGGATCGTCCAAATCCAGAGCAGGCGGCGGCACATCATAGGACCGACGCCACACCAGCACCTGCTCCTCGCCGAACTTGGCTGCGGTTTCAGACTTGTTGAGACCTTGCAGCGCACCGTAGTGACGCTCATTCAGACGCCAGCTGTGTTCGACCGGAATCCACAGTTGATCCATCTGTTCCAGTACGCCATTCAAGGTCTTGTTGGCACGCTTGAGCATCGAGGTGTAGGCGATGTCGAATTCAAAGCCCTTTTCCTTGAGCAGCTTGCCGGCGGTAATCGCTTCTTCGACACCACGCGGCGTGAGATCCACATCGGTCCAGCCGGTAAAGCGATTTTCAAGGTTCCAGGTGGATTCACCGTGACGCATCAATACGATTTTGTACATGACGTTAGCCTATCAGAGGGAAGTGAAAGCGGTCTCTCCGCCGCCCGTAAAACGCGGGTTGCGGCAAAAGTGGTATTGTATCGGATCACTTGGCCCGCGACGCATTGCCGCACGAGCGGATCGCGCGTGTTTTTGATCGCAGGCACGTTTTCCGGAATTTTGCAGAAAAGAACCATGGATTTCGTTTCACAAAACATCTTCCTAATCACCCTCGCCGTCATCAGCGGCCTGGCTCTCTTCATCCCCGTACTGCGCGATGCCCAGGCCAGCACCAGCCAGGTTTCGCCGGCCCAGGCCGTCATGCTGCTGAACCGCCAGAATGCGGTCATCGTTGACGTGCGCGAAACCGCAGAGCTTGCGACAGGCAAGATCGAAGGTGCCCGCCATATCCCTGCTGGCGAGATCAAGGCCCGCAGTGGCGAACTGGATAAATTCAAGAACCGTCCGCTGATTCTCGTATGCGAGAGCGGCGCGCGCTCTGGCCGAGCCCTGGCAGATCTGCGCAAAGCCGGCTTTGCCCAAGCCTACAATCTGGCCGGTGGCATCAAAGCCTGGAAAGAAGCAGGTCAGCCTCTTGCTGGTAGCAAACAGACATGAGCAAGGTCGTCATGTATTCCACGGGCGTCTGTCCGTATTGCGTACGTGCCGAGCAACTGCTGCTGCGCAAAGGTGTCACTGATCTTGAAAAAATCAGGATCGATCTGGATCCGCAGCAGCGCGATCACATGATCGAGATCACCGGCCGGCGCACCGTCCCCCAGATTTTCATCGGGGCTACGCATGTGGGCGGCTGTGACGACCTGTATGCGCTTGAGCACGAGGGCAAGCTTGAAGCCCTGCTCAAGGACGCCTGACACTTACCCGTTTTAACTTCCACGCGGAAACTCCACATCATGGATCAGAACCAGCAACCCGTTTTCAAGATTGAAAAGCTCTACGTCAAGGACCTCTCGCTGGAAGTGCCGAACGCTCCGGCCATCTACCTCGACCCGAATTCGCCTTCCGTAAATGTTGACCTCACCACCCAGGCGGCGGCCGTGGGTGAAGGCTTCTTCGAAGTGTCGATCACGGTAACCGTGACGGCCAAGATGGAAGAGGAAGAGAAGGTCGTCTTCCTGGTCGAAGCAACCCAGGCCGGCATTTTCCAGGTGCGCAACATCCCCGCTACGGACATTGAGCCTCTGCTGATGATCGGCTGCGCCAACATCCTGTTCCCGTATGCCCGCGAAACCGTGTCGGACGCGGTCACCCGCGCAGGCTTCCAACCGGTGCTGCTGGCGCCAGTTAACTTCGAAGGCATGTATGAAGCTCGCCAGCAAGAACTCGCCGCTCAGCAGCCGAAGATCGAAGTGCCGATTCAGTAAGCAGGCCTTCAAAGCATGAAGCACGGATTCCTCAGACTGATCCTGGCCTGCAGCGCGGCATCCGCGTCCTTCGCGGCGCCGGCTCTGGAGTACAAGTCCTTGGCCGACAATGCCATCTTGTATGACGCCGGCTCCACCAAGGCGCAGCCGCAGTTCATCCTGCTCAAGGGCACACCGGTCGAAGTGATTGTGACGGTGGACAAGTGGCTTAAGGTGCGTGAGCAAGGTGGTGGCATGGGCTGGGTTGAGCGCGGCAGCATCAGCGACAGCCAGCAAGTCATCGTCAGCGCAGCCACGGCTGACGTACGCCAGCGCGCCGAGGAATCCGCACCGCTGGTCTTCCAGGGCAGCAAGGGCTTGTTGCTGGAAGTACTTGAAAAACCTGTCGGTGCCTGGCTAAAAGTCCGGCACCGCGACGGGCAGAGCGGTTACGTTTCGCTCAAATCTGTCTGGGGAATCTGAACGTGTCCCGTATTGTTGTACTCGGCGCAGGTGCCTGGGGCACTGCGCTGGCGAATTCCTATTGCTTTTCCAATCACAGCGTCACGCTTTGGAGCATCGAGGCCGATCATGTCGCTGAGATGCAGGCCGAACGCATCAATCGTCGTTACCTGCCGGACATCGCGCTGAATGAAACGCTCGCCATTACGGGCGACTTTGCCACCGCCTGCAAAGATGCCGACCTGGCACTAATTGCCACGCCGGTAGCGGGTCTGCGCCCTACGCTGAAACGTATCGCCACCGAGTTTCCGGCCCTGCCGGTGCTGTGGGTGTGCAAGGGCTTCGAAGCGGGCAGCGGCAAATTGCCACATGAGGTGGCCGCCGAGCTTCTGGCACCAGGTACTGGCCGCGGCGCACTAACCGGGCCCAGCTTTGCGCAGGAAGTGGCCATCGGCCTGCCCTGCGCAATCACCTTGGCCTCGAAGGACCTTGCTTTTGCGCGCCACTGGGCCGGTAAGTTGATGCATCCGCGCCTGCGCCTCTATGCCAATGACGACATTGTCGGTGCCGAGATCGGCGCTGCGGTGAAAAACGTGCTGGCGATTGCTGCCGGCATCTCAGACGGGCTCGGCTTTGGTTTGAACGCCCGCGCCGCCCTGCTGACGCGTGGGCTGGCCGAAATTGCCCGGCTCAGCACCGCACTAGGCGGACGCAGCGAAACCCTGATGGGCCTCGCCGGCATGGGCGACCTGATCCTCACCGCGACCGGCGATCTCTCGCGCAACCGTCGCGTCGGTCTGGCGCTGGCAGAAGGCAAGCAATTGCCGCAGATCCTCCAGGAACTCGGGCATGTAGCAGAAGGCGTGCTGACCACGGCCACTGTGGTGCAGCGTGCCCGCAGCCTGAGCGTCGAAATGCCGATCACAGAGGCGGTGCATGCCGTGCTTGAAGGAGGCTTGAATCCACGCGACGCGGTCGAGCAATTGATGACCCGTGAAGCCAGATTGGAGAACGGCGCGGGCTGATACTCGCCCGAGCCGAAAAACAAAGCCCGGTCATGTGCCGGGCTTTGTTTTTGCGCAGCAAGCGCTCAGAGTTCAAACATCTCCGGATACTGCGCCGCCAACTGCGGCAACTGCTGCAGGATCTCGGCCATATGAATGCGCACTGCCGCCTCGGCCGCACTGGCGTCATGCGCCGCAATGGCCTCGACGATCTCGCTATGCTGGCCGATCAACCGTTCGGCCGGGCTGACATCGGTGTAGCTCAAATAGCGCACCCGATCCATCTGCGCCTTGATTTGGTCCACCACGCGCCAGGCCGCCTCGCGCCCGGCGATCAGGGCAATTTCATGATGCATGGCTTCGTCGGCAGCCAGAAACTCCGCATTACCTTCAGCGCCCGCCTGCGCCTCCAACGTTGCGCGCAGGCGTGCAACCGCAGCCTCATCGGCTTTCAGCGCTGCCTCCCGCGCCACCGCCACTTCAATCGCCTCGCGTACGAAGCGCGCATCCAGCACATCCGCCATCACTATGCGCTTTACATAAGTGCCACGCTGCGGGCGGATTTCGACCAGATCTTCCTGCGCCAAACGAATGAAAGCCTCACGCACCGGCTGGCGACTAACCGTGTAGCGCGCCGCAATCTCGGCTTCTGACAAGGCCGTACCCGGCTTCAGCTCGGCACGCACAATGGCGTCGCGCAAGGCCTGGTGAAGCTGGGAGCCGATGGATGCGGCGCGTTGCGGAATGCTTTTCATGATTTCGTTGACCCTCAAAAACTCACTGCTATACTACCATACAAGTTAGATCACCCGAAGGAGTAGCGCAATGAAGATGACCTTCCGCTGGTACGGCGAATCCGATCCGGTCAAGCTCGAATACATCCGCCAGATCCCGGGCATGTACGGCATCGTGTCGGCCATTTACGACGTATCGGTCGGCGAAGTCTGGCCGCTTGAGAGCCTGCAAAAGCTCAAGGCCCGCATCGAAAGCGTCGGCCTGAAATTCGAGGTCGTTGAAAGTGTACCGGTGCATGAAGACATCAAGCTCGGCAAGCCTTCGCGCGACCGGCTGATCGCCAACTACCAGCAAAACATCCGCAATTGCGCCGCCGCAGGCGTGAAGGTGATCTGCTACAACTTCATGCCGGTCTTCGACTGGACTCGTACCGAGCTCGAAAAAGAGTTGCCGGACGGCTCCACCACGCTGGCCTTCGATGCTGCAGCGATCGAGAAGCTCGACATATCCAAAGGCATTTCCCTGCCGGGCTGGGATAGCAGCTACGGCGCCGATCAGCTGCGCGCGCTGCTCGATGAATATGCCGCCGTGGGGGAAGAACAGCTGTGGGCCAATCTGGAGTATTTCCTGAAGGCCATCATCCCGGTCGCCGAAGAAGTCGGCGTGAAGATGGCCATGCACCCGGATGATCCGCCCCGCCCGATCTTCGGCCTGCCACGCATCGTGAAGAACCGCGACGATCTGGCGCGTCTGGTGAAAATCGTCGACTCACCGGCCAACGGTCTCACGCTGTGCTCGGGCTCGCTCGGCGCGGATCTGTGCAACAACATCGAATCCCTGGTGCGCGAATTTGGCGGCATGGGTCGCATCCATTTCGGCCACCTGCGCAATGTGGCGGTGGATCCGGACGGCAGTTTCCATGAAGCGCCGCATCTGTCCTGCACCGGCTCGCTTGATATGGCTCGCATCCTGCGCGCTTACCATGAGATAGGCTTTGAAGGTTATGTGCGCCCGGACCACGGCCGCATGATCTGGGGCGAAACCGGCAAGCCCGGTTACGGCCTCTATGACCGCGCCCTCGGGGCGGTCTACCTCAACGGACTATGGGAAGCCATCACCAAGTTCGTTCCCGCCCAACCTGAACAGAAAGACGCAGCATGAGCGCCACCGACAATTCCCTGCCCTTCGCAATCGACTTGAACAACAAGGTGGCCGTCGTCACCGGCGGTGCCGGCGTGCTCGGCGCCGCCATGTGCCGGGCGCTGGCCGCCTGCGGCGCGAAGGTCGTGATTATCGGCCGCGACCTAGCCAAGGCTGAGGCCCTGGCCGGCGAAATCGAAGCCACGGGTGGCGTTGCCCAGGGCCTGTCCTGCAATGTGCTCGACCGCGCTGCACTGGAAAGCGCAGCAACCCACATTGCCAGTAGCTTCGGACCCTGCGACATCCTGATCAACGGCGCCGGCGGTAATCACCCGAAAGGCATCACCGATCAGGAGTACCTGGACACCACCGGCAGCGGCAGCAATTTCTTCGACCTGGACATGGAAGGCTTCAAATTCGTGTTCGATCTGAACCTGATGGGTACCCTGCTCCCCAGCCAGGTTTTCGCGAAACAGATGCTCGGCCGCCCCGGCTGCTCGATCATCAACATTTCCTCGATGTCCGCACTCAAGCCCCTGACCAAGGTTGCCGCCTACAGCGGCGCCAAGGCGGCTGTCAGCAACTTCACCCAGTGGCTGGCCGTGCATCTGGGGCAGAGCGGCGTGCGCGTGAATGCGCTCGCGCCTGGCTTCTTCATCACCGAACAGAATCACAAGCTGATGCTGCAGGAAGATGGCAACTACACCCCGCGCGCCCAGAAAGTGATCGCCCAGACGCCGATGCGTCGCTTCGGCGAGGCCAATGAGCTGATCGGCGCCCTGCTGTGGCTGGTGGAACCCAAGGCCTCCGGCTTCGTCACCGGGTCGATCATCGCGGTAGATGGTGGTTTCTCCGCCTACGCCGGGGTTTGAACCCTCGCGTACAGATTGCCCCATGAGCATTGAAATTTCAAAAGAGGCCCGCCTGCAGGCGATTGCTTCGATCGAACGTTATTTCATGACCCATATGGAAGAACCGATCAGCAATCTGGCTGCCGGAGGGCTGCTCGGTTTTTTCCTGGAAGAGATTGGCCCCCTCATTTACAACAAGGCGGTCAACGATGTGCAGACGCAGATTCAGGCCCGGGTGGCGGAAGTCGACATCGAAGTGCATGAAGAGGAATTCGGCTACTGGCAGAAATCGGGCCGCTCACGCAAAGCTTAGTCAGACAACTTAGGGTAAATCCCGGCTTATGGCATAATTGGTCAGACAACATAATCAGCTTTTCGCTTGCGGCCCCGGTAGACCACAGCGGCCCTCACGCACTTCAGGAGATCAAAGCATGGCCAAAACTTTCATGGACGAGAACTTCCTGCTCGAGTCCGCCACCGCGCAGAAGCTCTACCACGAGTACGCCGCAGCACAGCCGATCATCGACTACCACTGCCACCTGCCGCCCGAGCAGATCGCGCAGAACAAGCAGTTCAAGAACATCACAGAGATCTGGCTCGGCGGCGACCACTACAAGTGGCGCTTCATGCGCTCCTCCGGCGTCACCGAGGATTTCATGACCGGCAACCAGCCGGATGAAGCCAAATTCCGCAAGTTCTGCGAAGTGCTGCCGATGGGCGTGGGTAACCCACTGTTCCATTGGAGCCACCTGGAGCTGCAACGCTATTTCGGCACGAAAACCCTGGTCTCGGCCGCCACGGCCGACGAACTGTGGAACCACTGCAACAGCCTGATCGGCACGCCAGAGCTCTCCGCACGTGGCCTGATGGTTCGCTCCAAAGTACGCGTGGTGTGCACCACCGATGACCCGGTCGACACTCTGGAGCACCACAAGGCCATCGCCGCCGACGGCTTTCAAGTGAAGGTGTTGCCCACCTTCCGCCCGGACAAATCCTTCAATATGGATCGTGCCGGCTTCCAGGACTACATCCGCAAGCTCGCCGAAGTCTCAGGTGTAGCGATCAATTCGTTTGCCGACGTGACCCGTGCGCTGGACAAACGCCTCGATTATTTCGCCGCCCACGGCTGTAAGGTGTCGGATCACGCCATCGACGTGGCCTTCTTTGCCGAAGCCGGTGAAGCCGAGCTGTCCGGAATTCTCGCTCGTGCCATGAACAATGAAGTCGTGAGCCGCGACGACGTCGAGAAATACAAGACGGCCATCCTGCTGCACCTGGGCCGCGAATACGCCAAGCGCGGCTGGGCCATGCAGCTGCACATCGGCGCTCAGCGCAACAACAGCGCGCGCATGTTCCGCAATCTGGGCCCGGATACCGGCTTTGACTCAATTGCCGATGACATCATCGCCGCCAAGCTGGCCCGTTTTCTCGATGCGCTGGATGGCGATGACCAGTTGCCGAAGACCATCCTCTACAACCTGAATCCGATGCACAACGAAGTGCTGGCCACCATGATCGGCAACTTCCAGGACGGCAAGGTCGTCGGCAAGATGCAGTTCGGCTCGGGCTGGTGGTTCCTCGACCAGCAAGATGGCATGAAGCGTCAGCTCACTGCCCTCTCGCAACTCGGCAACCTCGGCGCCTTCATCGGCATGCTGACCGATTCGCGCAGCTTCCTGTCCTACACCCGTCATGAATACTTCCGCCGCATCCTCTGCAACATGATCGGCGGCTGGGTAGAGAATGGCGAATACCCGCAGGACTGGGCACAGCTGCAAAAAGTCATCGAAGGCATCTGCTACAAGAACGCCGAGGCCTATTTCAATTTCTGATTGAAGCCATCCCCCGCATCGAAGCCCCGCCGCGCGCGGGGCTTTTTGCGGGTGCCGCCTGCTAAACTTCGGCGACTCCAGAATCCGCCGCTCCCGTGACGCCACTCCAGCCCGCCTCCCTGCAGTTCTCCGCCGAAGGCATTCCCTTCTCCGCCGAGTATGGCGACGTGTACCACTCGGCCAGCGGCGCGCTGGCCCAGGCCGAGCACGTCTTCCTTGCCGGCAACGGCCTGCCCGCCCGCTGGCAGGACCGTGATAGCTTCGTCATCGTCGAGACCGGCTTCGGCCTCGGCAACAATTTCCTCGCCACCTGGCAAGCCTGGCGGGCAGACCCGCAAGCCTGCGAGCGCCTGCATTTCATCTCGCTTGAAAAACATCCCTTTGCTGCCCCTGATCTGGCCGCCGCGCTGAGCACATCAGGCGCCCCCGCCGATCTGGCCGGGCAGCTCTGCGCACGCTGGCCCTTGCCACTGCCGGGCATGCATCGCATCGAATTCGAGAGTGGCCGCGTCGTTCTGAGCCTGATTTTCGGCGAGGCCGCAGAAGCCTTGCAGCAGATCGCCGCGCGAGCCGACGCAATTTTTCTGGACGGTTTTTCACCGGCCAAGAATCCGCAGATGTGGTCGGACGGGGTATTCCGCGCACTCGCCGCCCTCTCGGACAGCAGCACCACCTTGGCCACCTGGTCGGTGTCCTCTGCCGTGCGCGAAGGCCTCGCGCGGGCGGGCTTCGTGGTCGAAAAGGCTCAGGGTTTTTCCGGCAAGCGCGAAATGCTGCGCGGCCAATATCGCGGCGCCCGGCCGCGCCCGGCCGCGCTCGCCGAGCGCCGCGTACTGGTGATCGGCGCAGGCCTGGCCGGCTCGGCGATTGCCGAGCGCCTCGCTGCGCGTGGCTTCACAGTCGATATGCTGGAAGCCCAGGAAGAGATCGCCCAGGGCGCTTCCGGCAATCTGGCCGGCGCCTTCCGCCCGCTGCCGAGCAAGGACGACAATCTGCTCTCGCGGATCACCCGCACCGGTTTTTTCTACGGTCTGCAGCATCTGGCCAGCTTGCAGGCTCGGGGCCATGAGGTTCTCTGGGAACCCTGCGGCGTGCTGCATCTGGCGCGCAGCGCCGATCAGGAGCGCAAGCAGCAGGCCGTCTGCGAAACCCTGGACTTCCCACGCGAATATCTCGACTGGGTGACGGCCGCTGAGGCCACACTCAAGGCCGGGCATACGGCTTCGTTTGGCGGCTGGTGGTTCGCGCAAGGTGGCTGGATTCAGCCGCGCAGTCTGGTCGCTGCAAATATCGCCGCCGGTGGTACGCACATCCGTCTGCACGCGGGACTGTCGGTCGACAGCCTGCGTCGCGAAGCCGGCGAGTGGCAAGCACTGGCCAGCGATGGCTCGGTGCTTGCCGCCGCGCCGCATGTCGTTCTTGCCAACGCGCATGATGTACGCCGCCTGGCCGAAGCCGACTGGTTGCCGCTGCGCGCCGCGCGCGGCCAGGTTAGCCATCTGCCGATGGCCCAGCTTGCCCCGCTGGGCGTGGTGGTCTGCGGTCAGGGCTACATCACACCCGGCATCGGCGGCCATGCCGCACTTGGCGCGAGTTTTGTCGTCGATGATTTCGACTTGGCACTGCGTGAAGACGAACACGCCGAAAACCTCGCCAAGCTGGGGCGCATGCTGCCGGGCATGGCCGGGGAGCTGCAAGGCAGCGAACTCGAAGGGCGGGTCAGCCTGCGCCCGGTGTCGCTGGACCGTCTGCCCATGGTCGGCCAGTTGCCCGCCGTCACGACTGGCGAAGGCTTCAATCTGGACACACTGCCGCGTAGCGAAGGCCTCTGGATGCTGACCGGTTTCGGTGCCCGCGGGCTGGTATGGAGCAGCCTGTGTGGCGAACTGCTGGCTGCCCGCATGTGCGGCGAGCCGCTGCCGATCGAAAGCGAGCTGGCCGAGGCCATGGACCCGGCCCGTTTCGTGATCCGCCCGCCGACCCGCCTCGCCTTTGGCACGGAATAGCCATCATGACCACCTTCCTGCGTCGCCTCTATCGCCGCTTCACCGGCCGTGATGCGCTGGCCCGCCTGATCGCACGCGGGCTGGTCGTCGGCCGCAACTTCTACATGCAGGATGGCTGCACCATCGATGCCTGCCACTGCTGGCACATCACCATCGGCGACGATGTCACCCTCGGCCCCAACGTCACCTTGCTGGCGCATGACGCCAGCACAAAACGCGCCTTAGGCCATGTGCGCCTGGGCAAGGTCGAGATTGGCAACCGGGTTTTCATCGGCGCCGGCAGTATCGTGCTTCCCGGCGTCAGCATTGGTGATGACGTGATCATCGGCGCAGGCAGCGTGGTCACCCATGACATTCCAGCTGGCAACCTCGCCGCCGGTAACCCGGCCAGAATTCTGGGCCTGACGGCCGACTATCTGGCGCGCCAGGCCGAGGCGATGAAGAGCGCCCCCTGCTTCGATCAGCGCTACACCCTCAGTGCTGGCGTCACGGCCGCAACGAAGGCCGAGATGAACCGTCGCATGGGAGACGGACCCGGCTATATCGTGTGATGGCCCGCCTGGAAGCGTTTCCGCCAATTGCCACGCCAGAGGCGAAAATCCTGATCCTTGGCAGCATGCCGGGCGCGGCTTCGCTTGGCGCACAGCGCTACTACGCGCATCCGCACAACCAGTTCTGGCCGATCATGGCCACTCTCCTCGGCTTTGACCCGACTCTCGACTACGCCAGCCGCTGCGACAGACTCAGCACAGCCGGCATCGCCGTGTGGGATGTACTGCAGAGCTGCCGCCGGCAAGGCAGTCTGGACGCCGCAATCGAGCGCGACAGCATCGTGGTGAACGATTTTGGCCGCTTTTTCACAGCCCATCCGCGCCTGCAGGAGATCTTCTTCAACGGATCGACTGCAGAGCAGTTATTCCGCAAACATGTAACGGCAAGCATATTGCCAGCGGGGCTACACCTGCAGCGCCTGCCCTCGACCTCTCCGGCGCACGCCAGCCTGCGACCGGAAGCCAAGCTGCAACACTGGCGCCAAGCCCTTCAGGCCGACCGCCAATGAAAACGGGCAGCCGCAGCTGCCCGAAACACACCTTGGCTGAAACCTGTCTTACTTGGCCGTATTCCAGGAAGCACCCTTGCCATCACTGGTGAGCTTGCACTGCACCTTCACACCGGAAACCGTCGCTACGGTACCCACAGCCTGGAAGCTTCCCAGGTCTCCGTTGTAGCACTCCGGGGCCTTGGGCGCTGCGGGAGCGGCCACCACCGGAGCTGCCGGCGCAGTTGCCGCGACCGGCTTGGTTTCGGGGCTGCTGGCACAGGCAGCGGTCAGCAGGAACAGCGAAGCAACAAGAATCGTACGCATGAAAAACTCCAGTGGTCATCGGACAGTGATTGCCCGGCATGCGCCGGGCCTGCCAGCATGATCCACGCGGAGTGTTACGTTTTCATGAAGCGTCACATGACGCGATGATTTCGAAGGCTGTTAACGATCTGTAGCGAGAGGCCGTTAGTGGGGCGAAAAGCAGCGCAGGAACCGGGGTGTATGTGGATACATGAGGATTCCGAGCAGCGCATGAGCCCCCTCAGTTGCCAATGAGCGGCCTCGCAGTAAGATCGTGAATAGCCTTTCAGGGCGTACCGATGAACAGATACCAGTGCGAAGAAGCATTGCGCACATGGCCCCAGCCCAGGTACATGATGCCCATCGGAGTCTCTCCGCCGAAATAGAGCGAGCTGGCTTGCTGCCAGCCGTCGCGCTCGGTCTCGGTATAACGCAGGCCCATTCGGCCGGCCTCCAGTGTCGCCCCCACCCGCAGGTCACCGCGCAGGCCCAGCGGCATGCGTCCGACAATACGCGCCACACCGACAGACCCAAAGCGCATCGAATCACCGATCATCTGGTCGCTGTAGAAGCCGGACAGGTTCATGAAGCCCCCCAAGCGAGCCGCGTCATACAGCGGCAGATTGCCCTTAGGGGAGTCCGTCATGCGCAAGGCAGTCGTAAAAACGAAGTCGTTCCAGTTCTGGGCGCCCTTGAATTCCCCAGTGATCTTGCTGTAGTCCCCGGTGACCGACTCGAAATAACTGCCATTCAAGGCCCAGCCCTTCTGCGGGAAATACAACCGGTCCATCTGATCCATGTCAGCCCGCAACTCCGGCCCGGAACTCCATTTCTGTACATTGGGCAACAGGGGGACGCCGGTGTAGAACTCGTAATCACTCATGCGCGTCAGCCACCCGCCCTTGACCTGCCCAACCGAGCCAAGCGCGAGACCTGCAGCCAGGCGAGTCTCCAGCGTGCGCACCTGATATTCCGCATAACGCTTGTCGTTCTCGTAGATGCCCTGGCGCTCACGCCTTGCCAGCATGGAAGGCTGCACAAACACGTGCTGGGTCTTCTCCACAGGCTGGTACCAATCCACGCCCAGGGCCGAGCTGTTGCCGATCTCACCGGTCACCAGCAGCTCGCCGCCCAGGGAATTGATCCATGTCTTGTGATAGGCCCCGCGCAAGGCAAAAGTCGCTTCGTCTCCCAGCACCGCATCGAGGCGCAAACCGAAGCGCAGGTAATCCGGCCCCCAGGACTTTTCGATCGGAGTGATCCGCAGGATGTTCTTGTCTCGCTCCTGCAGCACGGAGTAATCAACCGACTCGTAAAAACCATCACCATAAACCCGCAACAGATCGCGTTCGATCTTCTCCGGCTCCGGCGTATTGCCATATTTCAGATTCAGATGGCGGGTCACTGCACGCGAATCGACGTCCCCCAAAGCAGCCACCTGGACCTCGTGAATGGTCAGCTCACGATCCGGTTGCGGGAAGCGCTCGCGCCAGGCCAGGTATTCTGGCTCGGGCACCTTGAAACGTTGCAGTTGCGGCACGATGGCTTCTGCGGCGGCCTTTCCGCGGTCCGCGATCTCGGCATTCTTCGGAAAATCCCCCGCCGTAAGCCCTTCAAGGTCCGGGCGCAGATAGAGGTCCCGTGCCGGATCCAGCGCTGCGATCGAGCGCGCCACGTTCTGCTCGGTCAGGATGTTGATCATCTGGGCCGACACAGTCAGCAGCGAGCCGACATCCTCGGCCTTCAACAGCGGCGAGCCCACGTTGATGGCGATCACCATGTCTGCATTGCACAGGCGCCGCGCCTCCTCCACCGGCAGGTTATCGACCAGACCGCCATCGACGAACTTGCGCCCTCGATAAACCTGCGGCGAGAGC
Organism: Uliginosibacterium sp. TH139; assembly: GCF_002855595.1. Classification (NCBI taxonomy): domain Bacteria; kingdom Pseudomonadati; phylum Pseudomonadota; class Betaproteobacteria; order Rhodocyclales; family Zoogloeaceae; genus Uliginosibacterium; species Uliginosibacterium sp. TH139. The sequence goes on from NZ_PKRR01000008.1 coordinate 113,094, forward strand.
AGCCCCGGCACCGACATGCTGGCGCGCATGGCCTGGGTCAGACTACCGTCACGGAACACCACACGCTCACCGGTGCCGATGTCTGTCGCGATGATCGCCAGTGGCATGGCGAGCTTCTCAATCATCGGCTCGCCGTATTCAGCGCGCACCACCCGGTTGAAGAAAAGCTTGATCTTCTGGCCTGCTACCACGCCGGGCTGGTACTGCACGCCCTTGTCAGTCACCCCGGTCTCGGAGCCGGGCAGATAGCGCTGCGACACGACATGGTTGCGATAGCTCAGCTCCGAGTAAGCCGGGTTGTCCTGGAACATGTCGACCCAGTCCGCCCCGGCCAGCATCTCGCGCATTTCGGCTGGTCTAAGGCCGACAGCAAGAGCGCCCGCCACTAGCGCACCCATGCTTGTGCCAGCCACGCAATCTATTGCCACCCGCTCACGTTCCAGCACTTCGAGCACACCGATATGCGCGGCGCCGCGTGCACCGCCGCCACCGAGCACCAGGGCCACTCGCGGACGCTCGGCCGCAACGAGTGGCAAGACCCACACGGCCAGACAAAAACAGAGGGCAAGACGCTTGGCAGTGTCAGTCATGGCGACGGGGAAACCCTAAAGGGGACGGGAGTCAGGATGCAGGCGAACGCTGGGCGCTCTTGGGGCGGAAAGCCTTGCAGACCTCCGGGCGAGTCTCGATGTAAGGTCCGCCGATCAGGTCGATGCAATACGGCACAGCGGCGAAGACACCTTCGACAAGTAGTTTGCCATCGGCATCACGCAGACCTTCGAGCGTTTCGCGGATCGCCTTGGGCTGCCCTGGAAGATTGATGATCAGACTCTGCCCACGGATGACGGCGGTCTGCCGTGACAGAATTGCCGTCGGTACGAAATGCCGCGAGATCCGCCGCATCTCCTCACCAAAGCCCGGCATTTCCTTGTGCGCCACGGCCAGAGTGGCTTCCGGCGTTACATCACGCAGCGCCGGGCCGGTGCCGCCAGTAGTCACGATCAAATGACAGCCGGCCACATCCGCCAGCTCGATCAGGGTCTGTTCGATTACAGCCTGTTCATCTGCGATCAATCGCTGTTCGGCTCGCCACGGAGAGTGCAGCGCAGCGGCAAACCACTCCAGCAGCGCCGGAATGCCCTTGTCCTCATAGACTCCGGAGGACGCCCGGTCACTGATCGACACAAGGCCGATGCGCAAACCCTCACTCACCGTGGGGACCTGCGTGATCATGCCCATCGTCCTCACTATGATGGTGCGGATGTTCGGTAGCGACACCGCCCTCTTCCATCTCACGCAGAATCTGGAAAATTTCGCGGTAGGCCTTCGGCGGCTTGTTCTCGCTGCGCTCCTTGATGGCATTACGGCGCAACTGGCGCATCCGATGCAGATCGGCTGCCGGATAGAGGTTGCCGATTTCGGTCAGCATGGTCTCGTCTTCAAGAAAGCGCTCGCGCAATTTTTCGAGGCGATGCATGCGCGCCACTTCGGCGTGAGACTTGCCCTCGATCACATCCAGAGCGGCCTGGATCGGGCCGATTTCTTCGCTGCGCATCAACTTGCCGATGTATTGCAGCTGACGCGCACGCGCTCCGTTAGCCGTGAGGCGGGCCATCTCGACGAGGGCTTCGCGCAGGTTGTCGGACATCGGCACTTTCTTAAGGCGCGCCGGCCCGTATTCCGTGAGCTTCTTGCCCAGATCCTGAAGGGCGTCCATATCGCGCTTCCTCTGCGACTTGGAGACGAAATAACTGTCTTCTGATTCTTCGTGCTTGTGCATATCGGGGTTTGGCGCGTCTGCTCACGCCGCCTTGCAGCAGCTGAAGTGCAGTGAGATGCGCCTGAAGAGGCCTTAAACGGTAAGATTATAGCCCCTCGCATCTGCATCCCCCTCCTCATGTCCAGGAAGAACAACAGCTTCAGCTATTCCCAGTCCGAACTTCACGACATTTCCCAGGACATTCTCGCCTACGCGGCTTCGCGTGGCGCCAGCGCCTGCGAAACCGACATTTCCGAAGGCTTTGGTCAGACGGTCACCGTCCGCTGCGGCAATCTCGAAACCATCGAGTACAACCGTGACAAGGGCATCGGCGTCACGGTCTATCAAGGACAGCAGCGCGGCCATGCCAGCTCATCGGACTTCTCGCGCGAGGCCTTGCATGCCACCGTAGATGCGGCCCTGTCGATCGCCAGTTTTACCGCCCCTGATCCAGCCGCGGGCCTCGCCGACGAAGCCTTGCTGTGGCGCGGAAAGAAGATGGACCTCGATCTCTACCATCCCTGGCGGATTGACACCGACCAGGCGGCCGAAATCGCCCAGCGCTGTGAATCCGCTGCTTTTGCGGTCAGCCCTGAAATCCGCAACTCGGATGGCGCCAGCGTCTATGCCCAGCAATCCCAGTTCATGGCGGCCAACAGCGCGGGCTTCTGTGCCGGCTTCGCCACCTCACGCCACTCGATCTCGGTCGGCGTGATTGCCGGCGAAGGCGATTCGATGCAAACAGGTGACTGGTACAGCTCGATGCGCGATCCGCAAGAGCTCGCCAATCCTGCCGCCATCGGCGACTACGCCGCGCGTCGCGCGCTCTCACGCCTGGGATCGCGTCGCATCAAAACCTGTGAAGTCCCGGTGATCTTCGAAGCGCCGCAAGCCTGTGGCCTCCTGGGTAGCTTCGTGCAGGCTGTCAGCGGCGGCAGTCTCTATCGCAAGGCCAGCTTCCTGATGGACTCGCTTGGAAAACCAGTGTTTTCCGCCAACGTCCATATCGACGAATTGCCGCATATCCCGAAGGCGCTCGGCAGCACCCCTTTCGACGATGAAGGCGTGGCAACGCGCGAGCGCAAACTGGTGGACGCTGGCGTGCTCGATGGCTATTTCCTCGGCAGCTATTCGGCCCGCAAGCTGGGCATGCAAACCACTGGCAATGCCGGTGGCTGTCACAACCTGATCCTGCGCGCCGGTGACAAGAGCCTTTACGAGCTGGCGCGCGAGATCGGCCGCGGCCTTTTGGTCACCGAACTGCTGGGCCAGGGCGTAAATTACGTCACAGGGGATTACTCCCGTGGCGCAGCCGGGTACTGGATTGAAAACGGAGAGATCTGCTACCCGGTGCAGGAAATCACCATAGCCGGCAATCTGCGCGACATGTTCCGCAACATCGTTGCCATCGGCAATGACACGATCGTCCGTGGTGGCAAACAATGCCCCTCGCTGGTAATCGGCAAGATGACCATCGCCGGGGAGTAAGGCTGACAGGCGCTTAACAAAGCGCCTTCACCCTGCTTTCAATACGCCAAGACAGACCGCCCACCGTGCTATAGCGCATGGCACAAAGTATTGCTTCGGTGGCATCCTGAAATTAGTCCCCGTCGCTCAGCTGGCGCAGCTTGAAGCCTTGTTGCGCCAGCAGGGCCGGCACCCCTTTGGGGCCGACCAGATGCGCCGCACCGACCACCACAAAGAGTTTGCGTGAGGCGGGCAGGAATTGCTTCTGCAGCTTGTCGGCCATTTCAGCGTTGCGCCGATCCAGCAATTCATAAGTAATGCTCGAGCCTTTCGGCGCACCTTCTGCCGTCAAACGTTCAAGGGCGCTGGTATCGCCCCGCTGCCAGGCTTGGCGCATTTCCTCGAACATGCCGGGCAAGCGGCCGGCATTCACCTGTTGCAGCAAGAGCTGCAGCGCCTCAAGCTGCTCGTGCTCACTGCCGGCAGAAGCCGCCGCAATCTGGCGTTCCACGCTTTCAAGCTCCAGCACCTTCTTGCCTTGCGCACCAGCGCGTTCCAAGGCCCATAGATCGATCCCCTGTGAGACATCAAAACCGGCCTGCTGCGCAGCCTGCAGAGTGATGGTCAGACTCAACATCCAGGGACGAAAGCCCGCCATCATGGGTGCTGGCAAGCCCAACTTTTCGAGACTGCGCTCCAGTACCTGCCATTGCCCAGCTGACATTTTCCGCTGCAGGCTATCGCCCGCGGGATACATGCCAGCCGTCAGCAAGCCCAGTTGGGCTTCACTGCGAGCCGGATCAAGTTCCAACACCAGTGCATCACTGGCATCCAGACGACGCGTCACACTGGCGCTCAAAGGAAAGCAGCTCGCCTTGCAGACGTGGATCGAGCCGAACAAGTACACTGTGCCCTTCGCACTGCTTGCCTCCCACAGCATCAAGCGCTCGCCCGCCAATGCGAAAGGGCTACCCAGCAGCCCGAGCATCAATCCCAACACCGCCACGATCCTGTACATCCTTACGCTCCTGTCCTGATGTCTGATACCCGCCTGCAAGCTGTTCTCCTGATGGGCCCTACCGCCAGCGGCAAGACAGCCGCCGCCCTGCATCTGGCCCGTCAGTCGCCGATCGAGATCATCAGCGTGGATTCCGCCCTGGTGTTCCGCGACATGAACATCGGCACAGCCAAGCCGGACGAGGAAGAACTGGCGCAATGTCCGCATCATCTCATCGACATCATCACGCCGGAAGAAGCTTACTCAGCCGCACGTTTCTGCAGTGATGCCCAGCGCCTCATCGGCGAGATCTGCGCCCGCGGCCAGCTGCCCGTGCTGGCTGGCGGCACCATGCTGTATTTCAAGGCATTGCTGGAAGGACTATCGGACTTGCCGCAGGCTGATGCCGCCCTGCGGCAGGAGATCGAAGAGCATGCTGCTCGTGCAGGCTGGCCAGCCCTGCACGCGGAACTTGCCCGCCTCGATGCGACCGCTGCCAGCCGCCTGAATCCGAATGATGCCCAGCGCATCCAGCGCGCGCTGGAAGTTGTACGCCTGACCGGCCGCCCCCTGGCTGAGAGCTACGCCCAGCGTGAGAGCACGAGCCCAGCCATTGACTACCTGCCACTGGCGCTCCAGCCGGCCGAGCGCAGCGTACTGCACACCCGCATCGCCCGGCGCTTCGATGCCATGCTGGATGAGGGCTTTGAAGAGGAAGTTAGGCAATTACGCACGCGCTATCGCCTGAACATCGAAATGACCTCGATGCGTTGCGTTGGCTATCGCCAGATGTGGGAATACCTCGACGGCGAAGTCAATGCCGCCACAATGCGCGAAAAAGGCATTGCCGCCACCCGCCAACTGGCCAAACGCCAGATCACCTGGCTGCGGCAATTCCGCGAAAACTGGAGCGGCTATCAGGAGTTCGACAGCCTCGATGCGCAACATCTGACGCAACTTGAAGCGGCGCTCAACGCCTGGCGCAAAACCTGATCAGGCAGCCAGGCGGGACAGGCTCAGGAACACCAGCGCCAGCACGTTGAGCACCAGCGTGCGCCGTACGAGTCCCACAAAGCTCTGCAGATAGGCGACTTCAGCGTCGTCGCCTGCGCCCAGAAGCGGTCGATCCAGAATTTCGCCGCTCTCCTGCACCGGTTGACCGACCTGCACACCCAGAGCCCCCGCGCCCGCAGAGATGAGGATGCCTTCGTTGCGGTCCGGCCAGCTGCTTGCCTGGGTCCGCCAGCAGTGCGCGGCATCTTCAAAGTCACCCACAATGGCGAAGGCCATCGCGGTAATCCGTGCTGGAAGCCATTCAATCACCGCAAAGGCACGCCGTGCGAAAGCACCAAAATCACCGATTTCCGGATCACTGCGCGCGCCCCATTCGCGGTTGAAGAAATCCGCCATGCGATACAGCACTGCGCCGCTGGGACCCGGCAGAAGCAGGAAACAGACAATGATCGCGAACACCTGACGATGAGCACCGACAATGCCCTTCTCGAGCGTGAGACGCACGATTTCCTCGCTGCTGCTCTGATCGTGCAGATGGCCACGCCATTCACCGATCAGCTTGCGCGCTTGCTGCAGATCCTGCGCTCGCAAGGCCGCATGGATGCGCGTGAAGTAGTGACTGCTGTGACGAAAACCCATCGTGCAATAGAGCAGCGCAATGTTGAAGAGCAGCGCAGCGAGCGGATGGATGGCGTAGAGCAGGAAATGGATCAGGGCCGAGAGCAGTACCGGCGGCAGCACCATCACACACCAGGCAATCATGCCGTGGTGGGCTTTGCCATCGTTGAAGCGCCCTTCGAAGAAACGCCCTAGCGCGGCCAGCGCCGGATAGAGAAAGCGCGTCGCATTCAGCGGGCGGAACTGTTCAAGAACCAGCGTGAGGATGATCGCGAGCAGGGTCATCGGAAAACCAGCGGAAGAATCTCGGGGAAGCGCCTTGCCATCGTGACGCAGGCGGGGAAGATAGCATAGGCCCCGTCAGCCCGCCCGGCCTTGTGGCGCTTTGGTCACATCATCGAGCAGGAAAGCCGCGAACATGGCCAGGATTCCTGCCGTGGCGCCCCAGATGAAACGCCCTCCATGCGGTACGGCATGAACACGACGCTCGCCCTCACGCCAGCGAACGCGATGCAACTGGTAATTTTCGCGTTGCAGCAGAAATTCCAGCGGCACCTCGAAGACCTCGGCCACTTCGAAATCATCCAGGCGTAACGCGGGGTCTCCGAGCAGCAGGCCAACGACCGGCGTAATGCGAAAACCACTCGGCGTCCCAAACTCCGGCAACACTCCAAGCACTTCGACGCACGCCGGATCGAGGCCAATCTCCTCCTGCGATTCACGCAGAGCGGTCTGGATCAAGGAAGTGTCCGCCTCTTCACGACGGCCGCCAGGAAAACTGATCTGCCCCGCATGGTGATTGAGATGATCGGTACGCCGGGTCAGCAGTACCTGCAAGCCAATCTCGGCCGGGCGCACCGGCAACAATACGGCCGCTTCGGTCTGACGCTCGCTCAGAGGCCAGGTCTCATGCCAGGCAAACTCGGCCAGATGCGCAAACCGTGCGCGCAGGGCATGGATGTCGTGAGCCATGCCGTCAGTAACGTTGGGTCAGCACCATGGTGCTGCCATCCCGGCGCATTTCCATCCGGTTCAGAAAACTCATCCCGAGCAGCACATAAGGCATATCCACCTGCATCACAGCGCCCTCAACATCGTTGAGGAGAATGTCACCGATCCGCACATTGCGGATCCGTACCCGCCACATCGGCACCACACCATTGGCAGTACCGGCCATACCCGGCTCGCCCTTGCGAAAATCGATACCGGCAGCCATTGCGGTAGACGCCCCCATCGCGACCGAAGAGGCCCCCGTATCAACCAGGAAAGTCACATTGGCACCATTGATGCTGCCAGAGGTGCTGAAGTGCCCCCGGACATCAGAGACCAGCGTCACCTGCTTGGCAGTACTGTTTCGCTCACCCACGCTGACGGGAGAGTCGCCCATCCGCAAGCGCGAGCGCTGGCCGCGAATCTCGATCTCGGCGGTATCGCTGCTCACACTCAGGAGCTTCACATCGCCAACGAGCTGCCCCACGGCCAGGGTACGCGGAGCGCCGCCATCAATCACCAGCAAGGCCTTGCTGCCCAACACCCCCACCAAAGCCACTTCGGCAGCCACCGCATGCCACGCCGAAATCGCTAGAATCATTGCTATTGCGCAGCGCAGCATCGTCATCATCATGAAACCCATCGCAGTATTCCAGCACAGCCCGCTGGTAGGGCCCGGCCATTTTGCCAGCTTCCTCGACGCCCGCAAGCTGCCCTGGCAGCACATTCGCATAGATCAGGGTGCAGCCGTACCGGATTCAGCGGCGCCCTTTGCAGGTTTGTGCTTCATGGGCGGCGAAATGAGCGTGAACGATGAACTACCCTGGATCACACAGGAGCTGGCCCTGATCCGCGAAGCCGTAGCCCTGGACATCCCGGTTATCGGACACTGCCTTGGCGGGCAACTGATGGCCAAGGCACTCGGCGGCACGGTGACACGCAATCCGCAGCGCGAGATCGGCTGGGGCCGGGTAGAGCTTGCGACCAACGCCACCGCTCGCCACTGGCTGGGAGATTTGTCGGACTTTGACAGCTTTCACTGGCACAGCGAGACCTTCACCCTGCCGGCTACGGCTGTGCCGCTTTTCTCCAGCGCCTTCTGCTCCAATCAGGCCTTTGCCCTGGGGCCACATCTCGGCATGCAATGCCATGTGGAGATGACCGAAGGCCTGATCACAAGCTGGGCTTCAGAATGGTCCCATGATCTGGCGGTGGAGCCCAGCGCTCCCGCCCCGGTGCAGAGCCGCAGCGCCTTGCTCGCCGAGCTGCCAAGCAAGCTGCCGGCGATGCGCGCCGTTGCCGAACATCTGTATGAGTGCTGGCTCCTGAATGTGCATACGAAATGAGTTGCGCGTATCCTTCGCGTCTTCAAAAAAAGAATTTTTCCCGGAGAGAACATGGAGAAAGATGAACAGATCGGACTCGTCGTACTGATCGGCGGCCTGGTACTGGCCTGCGTGCTGGCAGTGATCGGTTTCGGTGTCTATACCACCTCGCCCGGCTACCGGAATGTATCGGTCAAAACCCAAGCCGGCATACCGCAGGGCGAGCCAGTGGCACGCATCTACTTCAATCTCGGCAGCGACGAATTGCCCGAAGAGGCCGGCGGAGCCATCCAGACGCTGAAGGAAAAAATCGCAGCCAATCCGAAGGCGCAGGTGCTGATTTCCGGTTTTCACGACCCCTCCGGCGATCCAGTCAAGAACGCTGAATTGGCCAAGGAGCGCGCCATGGCTACCCAGAAAGCCCTGATCGGGGTCGGCGTTCCGGCAGAGCGCATCGTGCTTCGCAAGCCGGAGCAGCTCACCGACACCGCTGATATGCAGGAAGCACGCCGCGTGGATATCCATCTGCAATAAACCGCATCGCTCTGAAGCAAATGCCGGCTCACGCCGGCATTTCTTTTCATGCCCCACTTCCTGCGCCTGCGCACCCTTCTTCGTCAAAGCCTCGCCTGGCTGCGCCGCCATCCGCTGCGCGGCGGCCTGGCCCTGCTGCTGACCCTCGGTCTCCTGGCGGATCAGCTCTTCCCTTTGCCGCTGCCACGTAACGAATCCGCCCAGGTCGTACTGGCCAGCGATGGCAGCAGTCTGCGCAGCTGGCCCGGGCGCGACGGCATCTGGCGACACCCGGTTGCCATTGAGGCGGTCTCGCCGCTTTATCTGGAAGCCCTGCTGGGCTACGAGGATCGCTGGTTCCACTACCATCCGGGTGTGAATCCGGTCGCCCTGCTACGCGCCGCCCTGCAATGGGCAAGGCACGGCCGCATCATTTCGGGTGGCTCCACGCTGAGCATGCAGGTAGCCCGCATCATCGAGCCGCCAAGTCGCAACCTTGGCGGCAAGCTACGCCAGATCCTGCGCGCGCTGCAGCTTGAATTGCATTTCTCGAAGCGTGAGATTCTAGGGTTGTATCTGAATCGTGCTCCGATGGGCGGCATCGTTGAGGGCGTGGAAATGGCCAGCCGGATGTATCTGGGCAAGCCATCCTCACATCTGAGTGCCGCTGAGGCCGCCCTGCTGGTCGTACTGCCCCAGGCGCCCTCGCGCCTGCGCCCGGACCGCTTCCCTGCACAAGCCCAGCAAGCGCGCGACAAGGTGCTCAAGCGGATGGCGGAGCTTGGCGTATGGACGCCAGCCGTGGTGGAGGATGCCCGAATCGAACGCGTCGGCGTAAATCCGCTGCGCGCGCGCTGGGTAGCGCCGCTGGCCGCCGAACGTCTGCGCCAGTTACATGCGGGCCGCCATGCGCCGCTCATCCGCTCTACGCTGGATGCAGAAACCCAGAGTACGGTTGAGCGTCTGCTGCAGGATCGCGTTGAACAACTGCCACCACGCGTGTCGATGGCGGTGCTGGTGATGGAGACGGCCAGCCTGGAGGTGCGTGCCTACGCAGGTTCGGCAGACTTCAGCGATGCCCAGCGCTTCAATCATGTAGACATGGTGCGTGGCCTGCGCTCGCCAGGCTCCACTCTGAAGCCCTTCCTGTATGCGATGGCGCTGGATGAAGGCCTGATCCACTCCGAAAGTCTGCTCAGCGATGCACCGCAATCCTTCGCTGGCTACGAGCCGGGCAACTTCCAGGCTAACTTCTCCGGCCCGGTCAGCGTGGCCGAAGCCTTGCAACGCTCGCTCAACGTGCCGGCCGTTGACCTGCTCGACCGCCTCGGTCCGCAGCGCTTCGCCGCCCTTCTCCATAACGGAGGGCTGCCACTGCGCCTGCCTGCCGGCAGCGAACCGAACCTGTCGATCATCCTGGGCGGCGCCGGGGCACGCCTGGAGGAACTCGTCGGCGCTTACCGCGCCCTGGCCGCCGGCGGGCTCAGCGGCCAGCCTCGCCTCACCCCTGAGGCTCCCCGCATCGAGCGACGCATCATGAGCGAGGGCGCAGCTTTCATCGTGCGCGACATCCTCGAAACCGGCGGCCATCCGGATCGCCCCTTTCACGAAGGCGCGACTCATCGCCTGGCCTGGAAGACCGGCACCAGCTTCGGCTTCCGCGACGCCTGGGCGATCGGGGTGAGTGATTCCCATACCGTCGGCGTGTGGGTGGGGCGCCCGGATGGCACACCCAATCCGGGTTTCTTCGGCGCCAACATCGCCGCCCCACTGCTGCGCGAGCTGATTGCCGCCCTGCCCGCTGGGCCTGCCACGCCGCGCCAGCGGCCCGCCAGCGTCAGCACCGCAACCATCTGCTGGCCGCTGGGCACCGCGCTTGATGCCACACCGGCGGAATACTGCCCTGAAAAGCGCACCGCCTGGATACTGGCCGGCGCCATCCCGCCGACCTTGCCGGAACGCGATGCCCGCCCGGGCCTGGTCGAAACGGCCTGGATCAACCCGGTCAACGGCCTGCGCACCAGCCCGGCCTGCCAGCCAAGCGCCCAGACCCGCGAGATCCTGCGCTGGCCCGCGCATCTCGAACCCTGGCTGAGCCCGGCCCGCCAGTCAGTCCTCGAATGGGACCCTGCTTGCCGTCAGGCACTCGGAGTCGGCCCCTTACGACTACACGGCATTGCCAGCGGCGCACGCCTGCGGGCTACTCCAGGCAGGCGCGAAGCCGAGCTGAGCCTGCATGCCAGCGGCGCAAGCGGGCGCGTGTATTGGTTGCTTGACGGTGCCTTGCTGCGCCCGGCCAGCACTGACGGCAATTTGTTGCTGCGCCTGAACACCCCGGGCGAGCACCACCTCAGTGTGGTCGATGATGCCGGCCGCCACGCCGGCGCGCATTTTGAATTCCGCCGCGATTGATCCGACGGGCAAGGCTTGGCGAGTCGTGTGCCAGCGGCTTATGCTTCTTCGCCCCGATGCTGGAGACCTTCTCGTGCGCCTGCCCCACCTACCCTGCCTGATCCTTGCCTGCATCAGTCTGCTCAGCCTGCCTGCCACCGCTGCAGCGGCCGGGAGCTGCGCGGCGCAGGAGATCGAAACGCTGCAGCCACTCGCTGCCGAAGCCGTCCAGGCCGTATTCCGCGAGCGCATCGAAGCCTTCCAGCCCTTGGCGGAAGAGGCCCTCGCCGAGCGTGAAAAACTGATCCGCGGCGCCATCGTCCTGCGTGACAAGCGCGATCGTGGCGAGCCCCTGAGTGGCGCCAATCTCGAAAACATCCGCCTCGCCACCCTCGCCCATATCAAGTTGCGCGAGCGCCTGCTGCAGATAGCTGAGCACAATGAATGCTGGCTCGAACCGCTCGCGCCTGCCTTGAGAACACGTGCGGAATTCCAGCGCGCGCGCAATGAAGGCGTAATGATGGCACTGGCCGCGGCCCTGCTGCTCTACGACAACTACCTGCTCGCCGTATCCCTCTATGAACAGGACGGTGCCCTTCGGCGCATCGTGGACCAGGCCGATCCGGGCTGGGGTCTGTCACCCGGGCAGATGCGCGAAGCGCAGCGTGGCTACCATTCGGAAGCCAAGCGCCAGCGCGTACGGCGCGCCATCGAGCATTACCAGCGCGAGATCCGCCCTCAGCGCGACAGCCTGCCCAGTAGCGAAGAACGTTACCTTGCCGGGCTGGTTGAACAGAGCCCTTCCTTCGTCCGGATACAGGAAAGCAGCGTGGCCGGACGCGTACTCAATCGCATCGGCCTCTTCAACCAGCTCACCGGCGACCAGGTACGCCGCCTTGGAAAAGACGGCATGGGCATGTTCTCAATGCTCTTCGGCAATGCCATTGGTGTGATTGAAACCCGCCAGGGCTATCTGCACGAGAATCAAAGCGCACGTACCCAATTACTCAGCCAGCTCAAGGCCGGTGACATCCTGCTGGAGAAGACGCCCTTCCGCCTGACCGACGCCTTGATCCCCGGCTACTGGGGGCATGTCGCAATCTGGGTCGGTAACGAAGCGGAACTGCGCGAACTGGGCGTATGGGATCACCCCGTGCTGCGGCCGCACCAGGCCTCCATCCGCAATGGGCGCTCGGTGATCGAGGCGCTGCGCCCCGGCGTGACCGCCAGCACCCTGGCGCATTTCATGAACGTGGACGATCTGCTCGCCCTGCGGGATCCAGCAGCCAGTCGCGAAGCTCAGGTCCAGCGCGTGCTGCGCGCCTTCCGCCAGATCGGCAAACCTTACGATTTCAATTTCGACGTCGAAAGCACCGATCGCATCGTCTGCTCAGAACTGGTCTACCAGGTCTTCACCGAGATGAGCTGGCCAACCTCACGCGCCATGGGGCGCGCCACCATCAGCCCGGATCAGGTAGCCGAACGCGCGCTCGACGGTCAGGGCCTGCATGTGGTGGCGCTGTATCAGGCAGGCAAGCCAATCGAACAGGATCCGGCACGCCAGCTCCACCGTTTGATGCGCGGGCGCGAGCCCGCGAAAGTCGCACTGCGCTAGGATCTGCGGCATACATTCGGCAGATCGAATGTATGCCGACAGTCCCTAGACCGGCTCTACGGCCTTGCCACTCTTGCGCACCGCCTCCACCCCGAGGCGGGCCAGTTCGTCGCAGCGCTCGTTTTCGGTATGCCCGGCGTGGCCTCTGACCCACACCCATTCCAGCTGGTGGCGTGCCGCCTCGGCGTCCAGCAGGCGCCACAGGTCCTCATTTTTCACCGGCTCCTTGCCAGCAGTTTTCCAACCGCGTTTTTTCCAGCCCTGCAGCCACTCAGTCATCCCCTTTTGAACATACTGGGAATCGGTGTGCACGCGCGCCGTCACCGGCCGCTTGAGTGCAGCCAGTGCCCGAATTACCGCCAGCATTTCCATGCGGTTATTGGTCGTGGCGGGCTCTCCCCCCCACAGCTCCTTCTCGTGAGTACCCGCGCGCAGGATGGCGCCCCAGCCGCCGGGGCCGGGATTGCCCGAGCAGGCACCATCGGTAAAGATTTCTACATGTTCCATTCTGAATCCTGGTGTGGGTTTTTCTGTGTCACCACAGCCATGCCTTTCTTACTTGCCTTCAACTGACGCCAGCGCGGCATGATCAGGCGCAGGCCCTGTACCCGCTTCACGGCATGCAGCACATAGGCCCCGCCAGCGATCGGCCAGCAATGACGGCCGGCTGCTTCCATAAAAGACCAGCGCCGCAGCCACACTTCGCTCGCCAAGGGCGGCGCATAGCAGCCGTATTGCAGATCGTGCACTTCAAGGCCCAGCAGGCTCAGCCAATCCTTCAGGCGCGACACCGACAGATACTGACCGGTCCACGGAATTTCGCCCATATGCCCCGAGAAACTGCGCCGCAGCCCCCATAGGCTCAGTGGATTGAACCCACTGACCAGCAGATGGCCTTCGGGCAGCAGCACCCTTTCCACTTCGCGCAAAACCTGATGCGGATGACTGGCGAACTCCAGCACATGCGGCAGGATCACCAGATCCAGACTCTGCGAAGCAAAAGGCAGCTCTTCGACAGCAGCCTGCAGCGCACCGGGCTCGCCTGGATCACGACAGACATTGCAGTGCACACGGTGCGGCATGCGGTTGGCACGCAGAAAGTCCTGCCCGCACAATCCGACCTGCACCGCATTGAAGCCGAAAATATCCGCCACACGCTGATCGAACTGGCTTTGCTCCCAGGCTTGCAGATAAAGCCCACGCGGCGTTTCGAACCATTGACCGAGATTGCTCAGCGACATGCGGCAAGCCTCGTAGAATAAAGGCATGGAGAAGATGACCCTGCGGATTGTTCCCGTTTCTGCCCTGCGCGACAACTATATCTGGGCACTGTGCAGCGGCACGTATTGCTGGCTGGTCGACCCAGGCGAAGCTGCGCCCGCCGAAGCCTTCCTCGCCCGCGAAGGACTCATCCTGGGCGGCATCCTGCTCACCCATCGCCATGCTGACCACCAGGGCGGCGTAGCCGAGCTGCTGACAACAAGATCCTGCCCGGTTCTGGGGCCACTCAGCCCAGCCATCCCGACAGTGACCTACCCACTGCGAGGCGGTGAAATGATTGAACTGGCTGGGCTGCCCGGCCTAACCGAGATCTTTGCAACCCCCGGCCATACCGAGGAACACATCGCCTACCTATGGCAAGGCGCACTGTTCTGCGGTGACACGCTTTTTGCAGGCGGCTGTGGACGTTTGCTGGGCGGTACCGCGCCTCAACTCCATGCTTCACTGCAAATGCTGGCAAACCTGCCCGGCGACACCCGGATCTGCTGCGCGCATGAATACACGCTGTCCAATCTGGCTTTTGCGGCCGCTGTCGAACCTGCCAACCTCGCAATCACCCGGCGCCGTGCCCACTGCGAAACGCTGCGTAGCGAAGCTCATCCAACCGTCCCGTCACACCTGCGGGACGAGCTTGAAACCAATCCCTTCCTGCGCTGTGATCAGCCCGCAGTACGGCAAGCTGTTGAAGCCCGGGTAGGCCACTCCCTTGAGGAGCCACTGGAGGTATTCACCGCGTTGCGAGGCTGGAAAGACAGTTTCTGATCACCCTCGGAGCTTGCGTCCGGTTGCGCCTTCGATAGAGGCAATCACTTTGGCGCCATTGAAGGGTTTCACAAGGTAGCCACAAGCACCGCCCTGAATGGCGGACTGAACGGTATCGCGATCCGTCGAGCCGGTCACCATGAGCACCCGCACATCCGGCATCTCGGCCTTGATCTGCCCGAGCACTTCAATCCCGGACACATTCGGCATCATCACGTCCAGGCACACCAGCCCCGGGCGCAGTTTGCGCACCAGCGCCACCCCTGCCTCCCCATCCTTGGCCTCCCCCAC
This sequence comes from Uliginosibacterium sp. TH139, assembly GCF_002855595.1. Classification (NCBI taxonomy): domain Bacteria; kingdom Pseudomonadati; phylum Pseudomonadota; class Betaproteobacteria; order Rhodocyclales; family Zoogloeaceae; genus Uliginosibacterium; species Uliginosibacterium sp. TH139. Next base: position 128,117 of record NZ_PKRR01000008.1, read on the forward strand.
TACTTCAATACCCTCCGCGCGCAGGATGCTGCGCAACATGGCCCGGGTGGTGTCGTTGTCATCAATGATCACCACGCTTAGGCCGGCAAAACGGTTTTGCAGGCTCATTGCTCTTCTCCCGAATAAAGCACAACACGATTACGCCCCGATTGCTTGGCCTGGTAGAGCGCGCTATCGGCGTCTCCCAGAAGTTGTTCGGCGGTGCCGCGCTCACGACGCGGGATGGTACAAGCGACACCAATACTGATAGAGACCAGCCCCAGCTCCGCACCGCCATGCGGGATGGCCAGCGCCTCAACGCCCAGCCTCAATTCCTCCGCAACCTGTAGCGCGCCATCCAGCGCGGTATCCGGCAGGATCACCGCAAACTCCTCACCGCCATAGCGCGCAGCCATATCTGCAGGACGTCGTGCGCCCTCCTTGAGCACAGCCGCCACGCTGCGCAGACATTCGTCTCCGGTCTGATGACCATAGAAATCGTTGTACTGCTTGAAACTATCCACATCACACATCAGCAAGGACAAGGGCGCAGCCGAGCGCACGCCGCGCGCCCATTCTCGCTGCAGAAATTCATCGAACTGACGGCGATTAGAGATGCCGGTCAGCCCATCCACAGAAGAGAGCCTCAGCAGTTCGCGATTGGCCTCATCCAGGCGGCGGGTGAGCACCACCAGGGAGTAGCGCATCTGGGCAATACGCTGCATGGCCCGGACCTTGGCATTAAGCACGATCTCGGAGACCGGCTTGACCAGATAATCATCCCCCCCCACTGCAATGCCACGCTCAAGGTCTTCGTCGTTGGTACGTGCCGTGAGGAAAATGATGGGCGTCCATTCACCATCGCGCTCGAGCTGACGCATGCGCTTAGCCGTTTCGTATCCATCAATGCCGGGCATGATCACGTCCAGCAATACCAGATCTGGCCGGTGTTCCTTGAACAGCTCGATGCCCGTCGCACCGTCAGCAGCCGTCAGAGCCTCGATACCCATCTTGCGCAGCTGATGGCTGATCACGGTAGAACTGGTAAGCGTGTCGTCGATAACCAGTGCTTTCATCTGCTTGAATATTCCGCCCCGAAAATTGGCTGCCGATCCACCCAGACCTGACAGCAGGACAAGGTCGACGCCGTTCGCCGGAATCCCTGGTCCCTCTCCTGTTTTCGGACAGAGACCTGACATTCTTTAGGGCTCTTTACAACCGGAGCGGCCGTCGCAAGGCAAGTCGGCAGAATTTGCCGCCCTTTTCCGCGGCTTTTCCGCTGCTGATTTCAAGCCCGGCCGCCCTAAGCTGCAGACATTCCCACTTCGTCTGCACATCGTGAGCCTGCGCCTGCTCCTCCTGCTTCTGCCAAGCCCGGCTTTTGCCGCTGATGCTCTGCCGACACCTGCCACCAGCCTGCTGCAGATGCTGCTAGGGCTGGGCGCCACGCTGCTGGTGCTGCTTGGCGCGCTGATCATGCTTAAGCGCCTGCAAGGCCGTCGGCCTGGCCAGGGCAACCTGATGAACATCCGCAGCGCAATCTCGGTGGGTACGCGCGAGAAAGTTGTATTGCTGGAAGTCGGCAAGCAGGTGCTGGTGCTGGGCGTCACGCCTGGCCGCATCAACGCCCTGCATTGTCTCAATGCGAGCGATCTTCCCCCGGCCACAACACCAGGTCCCTTGCCCGGCAGCGAGTTTGCCGGACGCTTGCGCCAGATGCTGGAGCGTCGCAATGAAAACTGAACGCGCACTTGCCCTGTTGCTCCTGATCCTGCCGGCCCTGGCCCAGGCCCAGGGCATTCCAGCGCTGACCAGCACCCCCTCAGGGGCTGGCGGCACCACTTACAGCCTGTCGGTGCAGACGGTCATGATGCTCACTGCACTGAGCTTCCTGCCGGCGGTCATCCTGATGATGACCTGTTTTACCCGCATCATCATCGTGCTCTCTCTCCTGCGCCACGCTTTAGGCACCCAGACCACACCGCCCACCCAGGTCTTGCTCGGTTTAGCCTTGTTTCTGAGTTTTTTTATCATGTCACCGGTGCTGGACAAGGTGTATGACGAGGCCTACCGGCCGCTGGCCGAAAACCGCATCCAGTTCGACGAGGCTATTCAGCGCGCCTCCGTGCCGATGAAAGCCTTCATGCTGGCGCAGATCCGCGAACCAGACCTGTCGCTTTTCGCTCAGCTCGCCAAAGTGCCGAAAGTGGACAAGGCAGCCGATCTGCCGATGCGGGTGATCGTACCGGCCTTCGTCACCAGCGAACTTAAAACGGCCTTCCAGATCGGCTTCATCATCTTTATCCCCTTCCTGATCATCGACTTGGTCGTGGCCTCGGTGCTGATGTCGATGGGCATGATGATGATGTCGCCGGTCATCGTCAGCCTGCCCTTCAAGATCATGCTGTTCGTGCTGGTGGACGGCTGGAACCTGCTGATTTCGTCGCTGGTGCGAAGTTTCGGCTAGCGCAAGGAGACCGCCATGACCCCCGCCACCGTAATGGAAATCGGCCGCAGCGCACTCGAAGTGGCGCTGATCGTTGCTGCTCCAATGTTTGCAGCCGCCCTGATCACTGGCCTGATCATCAGCATCCTTCAGGCCGCCACCCAGATCAACGAGCAGACCCTATCCTTCGTGCCAAAACTGATCGTAATGTTTGTCACCCTGATTCTCGCCGGCCCATGGATGATCACCATGCTCACCGACTACATCCGTCGCCTCTACGGGGCTATCCCGAGCCTGATCGGCTAGCTCCAGCATCATGCTGACGATCACCGCAGCCCAGCTCGATGCCTTGCTGCTGGCCTGGATGTACCCGCTCGCCCGGGTGCTCGGCATGGTCAGCGCAGCGCCGATCTTCAACAGCCGCGCCACGCCACTACGAATCCGGCTCGCCATTGGTGTGGTTCTCACCGTCGCCATCGCCCCGATGCTGCCTGCCCCACCGGCCATGGCCCCCGGAAGCTGGGCGGGCATCGCTCTTTTTGTGCAGCAGATCCTGATCGGCAGCGCCATGGGCATCACCATGCGCATCGTGATGGCCGCATTGGATATTGCCGGCGAAATCATCGGCCTGCAGATGGGCCTCTCCTTTGCAACCTTCTTCGATCCGGACACTTCAGCGCAGACCGCCGTGCTCGGCGAATTCCTCGGTCTGCTGGCGATTCTGGTATTCCTCGCGCTCAATGGCCACTTGCTGCTGGTCGACGTTCTGATCCGCAGCTTCGAGCTGGCCCCCATCGGCGGAGTGAAGCTGACCGACAAGCCCTGGCTGGGACTGCTCCGCGTGGTCACCCTGGCTTTCTCGAGTGGCCTGCTGCTGGCCCTGCCGATCATCGCTGCGCTACTCATCACCAACATCTCACTGGCCGTGCTCACGCGTGCTGCGCCGCAGCTCAATATCTTCGCCATCGGCTTCCCGGTCACCTCCACGGTGGGGCTGATCGTGATGATCGTCTCACTTGAGGCCCTAGCGCCGGCCATGCAGCTGGTTTTTGAACGAGGTTTCGAGCTGGTCGGGCAATTCCTGCGTGCCCTGCCGGGATAAAGTCACAAACACAGGTATGCCGTTTGCAGATCCGGCTTGCCGGCAAGCCCCCCAAAAAGTAGACTCGGGCGCTTGATTACAGCCGGATTTCATGCCGTTCATGGCAAAACCCATTGAATTCAAGGTCGGTACGCTCACCGCGATGAGCGCCGTGCTGCGCGAAGTCGACAACGTTCGCCTGGCCGACGCCCTGCAAGTGATGCTGGGTGGCATGGGCGAATTTTTCGCCGGTGAGCCTACGATCATCGATATCAGCCAGGCCAAGAGCCTGCCGGACCGCGTGGACTGGAGCGGCCTGCAGAGCCTGCTGCGCCGCTATGGTCTGCAGCCCGTAGCCCTGCGCGGCGCTCCCGAACATCTGCACGATGCAGCCCGCCGTTCCGGCCTCGCGGTACTCGGCGATGAAGCCGCCAAGCTCAAAGCAGCCACGACAGTCCATCCCGTTGCGGCGCCTGTGGCAGAAGTGGTGGCCGAGCCGGCTGCGGGCAGCACCGGTGCAGCACCAGCACCGGCAGATTCTCTGCCCCCGTCCGTCGGCACCATGGTAGTTGACCGCACCATCCGCTCTGGCCAGCAGATCTACGCCAAGGGTGCCGATCTGGTGATCCTTGGGGCGGTCAGCAATGGCGCGGAAGTCATCGCTGACGGCAGCATCCACTGCTACGGCCCCTTGCGTGGCCGCGCCATCGCTGGTGCGGCCGGAAATCGTCAGGCACGCATTTTCACCACCAATTTCGGCCCCGAACTCATCTCAGTGGCAGGCGTATTCCGCACCTTCGAAAAAGGCATTCCCGCAGCGATCGCCGGCAAACCGACGCAGGCGCAGCTGCGCGGCGAGGACGACAAGGCCGCACTCGTGCTCGATCCGCTCAAGCTCGACTGAACACAACAAACAAACCAGGGAGAAACCCAGTGACCACCCGCATCATCGTCGTAACCTCCGGCAAGGGAGGGGTGGGCAAGACCACCACCAGCGCCAGTTTCGCCTCCGGCCTCGCGCTGCGCGGTTTCAAGACCGCCGTGATCGACTTTGACGTCGGCCTGCGCAACCTCGATCTGATCATGGGCTGCGAGCGCCGCGTGGTGTATGACTTCGTGAACGTCATCCAGGGCGAAGCCAATCTGCATCAGGCCCTGATCAAGGACAAGCACTGCGAAAACCTATTCGTGCTGCCCGCCTCACAAACCCGCGACAAGGACGCACTCTCCGAAGAAGGCGTCGAAAAGGTGCTTAAGGAGCTCGAGCACATGGGTTTCGATTACGTCATCTGCGACTCGCCGGCCGGCATCGAGCACGGCGCCATCATGGCGCTGACCTTTGCCGACGAAGCCCTGATCGTCACCAACCCGGAAGTCTCCTCGATCCGTGACTCCGACCGCATCCTCGGCATCCTGCAGAGCAAGAGCCGCCGTGCCAAGGAAGGCCGCGAAGCCGTCAAGGAACATCTGGTAGTCACCCGCTACTCCGCGCGCCGCGTCGAAGAGGGCGAAATGCTTTCCTACAAGGACGTGCAGGAACTCCTGCGGGTTCCGCTACTGGGCGTCATCCCAGAGTCCGAAACCGTTCTGCAGGCCTCCAACTCCGGTGCTCCGGTGATCCACACCAAGGAATCCGAAGCCGCCGAAGCCTATCAAGACGTCGTCTCCCGCTTCCTCGGCGAAGAACGCGAAATGCGCTTCGTGACCTATGAGAAGCCGGGTCTGCTCAAGCGTATTTTCGGAGGAGCCTGAGATGAGCTGGCTTGAAAAGATTTTCGGCGGCACCCAACCGAAAACGGCTCAGCTTGCCAAGGAACGCCTGACCCTGGTGATTGCCCACCAGCGCGCCGACGAAGCCGGCGCGCCGGACTTCCTGCCCGAGTTGCAGAAAGAACTGATCGCGGTGATCTCGAAGTACGTCAAGGTCAATGCCGACGACATCAAGGTGCAGCTGGAGAAGAAAGGTAATTACGAAGTGCTAGAGGTCAATATTGTGATGCCCGAAGCACACTGAGCGCAGCCCCCTGCAACACCCATGCTGCCCGGCAATGCCGGGCAGTTCCATTTTCGCTCATGCCATGGACAACCTGATTTCCTTCGACTGGCTATACCTGATCGGCACAGTCTCGTTCTCGATTTCCGGCTACCTGATCGGCGCCCACAAGCAGTTCGACATCCTCGGCATCACCATCCTGGCGCTCCTCACCGCGATTGGTGGTGGCCTCCTGCGCGACGCCCTGATCGGCCGCATGCCCCTCGTCTTCATCAACGCCGGGCCAGTCATGGCCTGCTTTGCAACCCTGAGCGTCGCCTGGCTGATCAAACTGCACCGCCACAGCCAGCTCTTCCTGCGCCGTGCCTTCATCATTGCGGACTCAATCGGGTTGGTCGCCTTCAGCATTGCCGGCGCTCAAGTCGGAATCGGACTTGAGCTGAACCTGTTCGGCGTCGCCTTCCTCGGCTTCATCACCGCGGTGGGCGGAGGTCTCGTACGCGACATGATGGTGAACGAAGTCCCCTTCATCCTGCATCGCGACTTCTACGGCACGGTCTCCATCCTTGTCGCAGTCATGCTCTACGGCGCAGCACATCTCGGCGCGGCAGACCGGGTCACCCACTGGGCCCTGTTCCTATTCGGACTAGCCCTTCGCCTGATAGCACACAGCCGTGACATGAGCCTGCCACGGGCCGACAAATAATCCCTCGCAAAGCCAGACAGAACAGGCTTTCGGGTTAGAATTCGACGCCCTGCCCGGGTGGTGAAACTGGTAGACACAAGGGACTTAAAATCCCTCGGCGCAAGCTGTACGGGTTCGATTCCCGTCCCGGGCACCAAAACAAAGAATCACACCGTATCAGGACACATTGCAAAGCCCGCACACAGCGGGCTTTTTGCTCTGTAGGTCGTATCAGGACGTAGCAAGACATCCCCCCAAGCGCATTATTCTCAGGGGCACATTCGGGGGCAAAGAAAAGCGTCTTGGGCTTGGCGTATATCCCCAGATTTCCGAGTAATGAAGCCCCGAGAAGCGCGACGAAACCCGCAAGCAGATTGAATTGCCCCGCGGCGAATCAGTGCACACGCCTCAAAATGAAAAATGCCGTTCACCTAAGTGAACGGCATTACCAGCAAACCGGTTCTTTTTCAAAGCATTGAGTATGGGCGGCCGTCCTTGGTATGTCCCTTGGCACCGCTGTGCAAGTCATAGACCTGACCGCGCAACGGAGGCTCCGGCGGCACGATCACCCAGCTGCGACTGCTCTGAGTGATCGGATCCACCGGCAGCGCACGCAGGTAGCGCTTGTCAACAAGCTCGCCGAGTGAGTCTGGATAGCGGCCATTGTCGCCATAGAACTTGTCGATCACGTCACGCGTGACCTTCAGGTTTTCCATCAACACCGCATCCTTGGAGCGATCCAGGCCGTCAAAGTAGCGCGGCACCGCGATGGTCAGCAGCAAAGCCAGAATGGCCATCGCCACGATCATCTCAATCAGGGTGAAACCCCGGCTTGCCGGGGCCGCGCGCTGCAAATCAGTCACTTGAACCACCAAACTTGCGGGAGCCATCGCCGTTGCTCACCGGCTGCACCACGATCTGCTGCACCGGCTGCTGGACCTGGGGAGAAGACTCGATCGAAGCCCCCCCCCCATCTCCCCCCTCACGACGGCCACGCAAGCTGCTCTGGGTGCCCGCATTGAAGCTGCGAGCATCCGCATCCAGCGTACGGTTCTGACGGACCAGGCGCGGCGTGATCGACAGCACGATCTCAGTCTTGCTCTCATCCGGGGAGTCAGAGCGGAATAAGCGCCCAAGAATAGGGATGTCTCCCAAGAGCGGCACCTTGCTGACCGTTTTCTTGTCGATATCCTGGATCAGGCCAGCGAGGATCTGGTTCTCGCCATCCTTGAGGCGAAGCACCGTTGACGCATTACGCGTACCAATGCGGTAGGCAACGATGCCCGCGGCTTTGTTCTCAACCGTGTTGGTAATGCTGGAAACCTCCAGATTCACCTTCATGGAAATTTCGTCGCCAGGGAAAATCTGCGGTTCAACCTCCAGCTTGAGACCCACATCGATATAGGTAATCGCCTGACTGACCACTCCTGTGGAGGTCGTATTGGAACTGATATTAGGCACCCGCTCACCAATCAAGATCTTGGCCTTTTCCTTGTTTTTGGCGCGAATACGAGGATTGGCCAGCAAATTGAGGCTATTGTCAGTGGCATTGAAATTAAGGGCGAGATCGCTCCCTAAGGTCATACCCAAGGAACCCGGGGTCAAGCCCCAAAGATCACGCAGAGTCAGGGGGGTTGTACTGCTCGTCGTTCCAGAGCTCGTGGTTGAGACCGGAGAGGCACTACGCGCAAGCGGCGTCAGGCTCATTGAAGTCGGCCAGGACACACCAAGATTTTCCAGCTTGCCCTTGCTGACTTCAAGCACGGTCACTTCCAGCATCACTTCCGGTTCGGACTGATCGTGCATGGCCACCAGCTTCTCGGCCATGGCGATGGCTTCTGGCGTATCACGCACCACGATCATGTTGAGCTTTTCGTCCACGACCAGATTGGTGAAGCGCAACACCGTCTTCAAGCTATTGGCGACAAACTTCGCATCCGCGTTGAAGAGCTGGAAGCTTCGCACCGTGAGGGCCTGATAGTCACGCTGCTTGTTGCTGTCGTCCATATAGACCAGCAGGGTGTTCTCATCGAGATTGCGCCAGGCGAGCCCACTGGTCATCACGATCTTCTCGATAGCAGAGCGAACCGTCGTATTGCGCAGATAGACCGTAGTCCGCAGGTCAGGCGAAACTTCGCGGTCGAAAATTACGTTGAGGCCGGAAGCCTTGCCAATCACATCGAAGAGCGAGCGCACGGTTGCATCACGAAATTCCAGCGTAACCCGGCGAGCCATCGGATCTTCCACCGCGACCGGAGCGGGAGTGGGTGCCAGAGGTGCTTGAACGGCAGGTGCGGCCGCGGCAAGTGAGGCAGCAGACATGGCATTGCCGCGCACGGCGGCAGTGCTACGCTCACGCACGGCCATGGCTGACGAAGCAGACGCCTGACTGCCGTTCGCAAACACTTGGGGCAACTCGCTCGTCACAGCGGAGCTTTGGGCCGACGAAGTGGAAAAAACTGAAGGCACGGCATTCGCCGCCTGCCCCGGAAGTGCGGTACCACCTGCTACGGCAGCTACCGATGCAGAAGAAGTGCTGCTGGCAACACTGGTAGAGGCGAGCACAGCAGGCGCAGCAAGTTTGCGTGCAGCGGGCACAGCTGACACATCCTGAGCATGCTGGACACGCTCCAACCCCTCATTGGCTTTACCGGCCTGGCCAGGAATTGCAGCCAGCTCGCGATAGGCGCTGCGTGCGTCCTCCCAACGCCCTTCATTCAGAGCTGACTCGGCACGACGCAAGGATTGCAGCGCATAGCGTTCGCGGGCAGCCAGCGTTGCGTTGTGCAGTTCGGCGTTATCGGGGTGATCCGCGCTGGCTCTTTGCAACGTCTGCCAAGCCGGGCCGTACTGACCTGCGGCGCTAAGAGCCTGGGCACGCTCCAGGCTCGACTGCACGCCGCTGGTGGCACAGGCCGCCAGCAGGCCGAACGCCAGGATGGCAGCCCCCTTGCGAAAATATCGGGAGGTGTTCATGTGCTCAATCTCTCTTGTCGCCATCGATCGGTATTACCAGCTCTGTCTTGTCCGTTTCACGCAACAGCCTCACTTCATTGCTGCTGACTTTCACGAGTTTGAAACCATCCGCCACCTCACCTTCACGCAAGGCCCAAGCCACACCATTGCGCTCAAGGAACACTTGCCAGCGCCCCGCTTCAAGCATGCGACCAATCAATATGAAAGGCTGCTCGGGCGGCGGCGGAGGGGGCGTATTTTCAGCTGGTGCTGGTGGGGGCGGAGCACTCCCAGTGCCACTGAAAAGATCAGTACTCCGCTGGCCTCTCTCAACCAGACCCATTCGCGCCCCCAAGCGCTTGACCTGCCCAGGGCGAGCCTCTTCCGGCTCAGAAACAGCCTCTGCAGCCGGCGCTCCGGGAGAAGCCGCAGCAGGTGCAGAAATGCCACGCGAAGGCATGGCTACCTGCTCTTCCGGTGGCGTCTTGTCACCAAACAAGGCAAGCCAGCCCGCTATGGCCAGCAGCGGAAGCATCAGCAGGAGACGCTGGCGCGAACTCATCGTGCGCCCCCCGTGACCGCCACCGGCTGCTGCCAGATGGAAAGCGAAATCTGCGCCTCAATGATGTTGTTGCCAGTCTGCTCGCGCTTGATGTTGAGCTGGTCTACCGATACGGAAGGCATCTGGCCGAGCATTTCACCCAGAAAGCGTTTCAGTGACGGATAGGAGCCCTTGACCGGCATCGACACCTGCAGTTGCGAGAAGGCGCCCGCACCGTCAGCCTGCCGCCTCATATCAAGCTGGGCAACGCTCAGACCCGCTTCGATCGCTTTCTGGTGAATCACGCGTAGCTGGGTCGGCGTCGCATCCTGCATCGCCAGCGTGTCGCGGAACAACTGCAGCGGGGGCACCTGTTGCTGCACGCTCAAACCACTGGGAGTCTGCCGGGCACGCTCCAGCTCTGCCTGTGCGGCCTGAAGACCGAGATACTGTGCCGGAAGCCAGACCAGCCCGGTCAGCAAGGCTGCCAACAGCGCAACCGCGGCCAGCGGTAAACGCCAGCCAAAGCGCCACAATGCAAGTTCAGCCTGCAGGCGCAGGTGCGCGGCGGAATCCAGATTGACGCGCTTCATTCCTGCCCCCTTGCCGGCGCCTTGCTCAAGGCGCGCGGCACCGCGTCGGCCTGCGGCATTTCAAACGTGAAGCGCCAGCCCTGACCATCACCACCACTTGCTTCCTGACGAGTCAGCGCAAGATTCTGGAATCCGGGTTCATTGCGCATGTCTTCAAGGTAATCCAGCGCTTCAGGCAGGCTTGCAGCCTGAACAATGATACGGAATGTGGAGCGAACCGGCCCCAGCTCGGCCGACATCAGGGCCACGTTCGGGCGCGCGCGGTGTTCGAGCGCTTCGAGAATATCGATCAAGGGGTAATCCATGATGCGGATCACGCCATTGATCGAATCCAGCATGTCTGGTGCGATCTGCTCCTGATGTCGGGCAGCCGAGCGCAAGGCATCCCGTTCCATGGCCAGCTCGGCCGCCTGCTGACGCAGTGCTCCGGCTTCGCGGGAGAAGCTGCTGCCAGCCACCAGACCCAACAAAGCCAGCGCGCCCCCCACCAGCACGGCCAGCGACCACTTCCGCGCAGAGCTGCGGTGCCCGCCGGTGCGAGAAGACGCAAATTCAATCTGCAGGGACTTCATCCGCGCACTCCCTGCAAAGCCAGCGTGCCGGCCTCAGAACGTACCGTGCGGCCAGCCTCCTCGTTCTGTTGCAGCATCAACAACCGCATGCCAGCCAGCTTGCTATCGGGCTCCAGTGGCGGCTCGATACCCAGCACGCACAGTACGGGCGGTGCCTCACCGCCAAGGCGCAGGATTTCGGCCTCCAGCAAATCTTCCAGACGCTCGACATCGACCACCTTGCTCAGCGGATGGCGGCGCACATGGACCACCTCACCCTCGGCAACCCGCGCTAGCAAAACGCCATGACGACCATACACAGCCACCCAGCATTCATCCGGAATCTGGCGCGCGAAAGCCCCCAACAAACGCACGGCAGAGGGCTGGATGGAACGCACGCGCCAGCCCTTGAGACCTGCGGCCTGCAGGGCATTGACGAGCTTTTCAGGCAAGGCGCAGACCAGAATCGCCCCAGTTGCGCGCCAGTCTGCCAGCATGCACCAGCCCTGCATGCTGACACCGAACAATGCCTCGAAACGCGTCGCGGCGAGCGCCTGGAGTTCTTCGAGGCGACTAACGCCTTCCGGCACGATGAAAATCCAGTAGCGGGCCCACTCATCCGCCACCGTTACCTGCAGATCCGCCCCACTGCCCTGCCCGATCTGGGCAGCCAGAGCTGCAATCGAGGGTCCCCAGTCTGCGCTGACAGCATGGGCCACGCCCGGCACATAGGCGTCCAGCGGTAGCGATGTGAGCGGGCGTCGGGAAGCGAGGTCAACTACCGTCATTTCCTTGCAGCCCAAGCCCAATCCGTAATGTTTACGCCGCGAGTGTGACACGACGTACCTCCTCAAGCGTGGTTTCGCCGGTCGCCACCAGGCTCAGCGCGTCCTCATACAGGCTTCGCGTACCGTTGCGGCGTGCGGCCTCAATAATCTGACGCACCGAGCGGCGCTCGACAATCAGTTCGGCAATTTCGGGATTCATCGTCAGCACCTCGGCCACCGCCTTGCGACCACGATAGCCAGAACCACGACAATCCCCGCAGCCACGCCCCTTCATGAACACGTAATCCTTCACCGCCTCCGCACTGAGGCTGGCATCGGCCAGTTCGGCATCCGTCGGCCGGTAGGGAACGGCACAATGCTTGCAGTTCAGGCGCACCAGGCGCTGGGCAATCACACCGTTCAGGGCCGAGACAAAGGAATACAGATCGACGCCGATGTGATGGAAACGCCCGAATACGTCATAAACGTTGTTGGCGTGCACCGTGGAGAGCACAAGGTGACCCGTAAGCGCAGACTGCACTGCAATCTCCGCAGTTTCCTTGTCACGAATTTCACCGACCATGATTTTGTCCGGGTCGTGACGCAGAATTGATCGCAGGCCACGCGCGAAGGTCAGGCCCTTCTTGTCGTTAACCGGGATCTGCAGGATACCCGGCAACTGGTATTCGACCGGATCCTCGATGGTGATGATCTTGTCGCGGCCGTGATTGATTTCAGAGAGAGCGGCATACAGCGTGGTGGTCTTGCCCGAGCCGGTCGGGCCGGTCACCAGCACCATGCCATACGGCTCCTGCACCAGGCGGCGCAAGGTTGCCAGGGTATCCGGGTCAAAACCGGCCGCATCCAGAGTCAGCCCGCCATGCGCCTCGACCATGGCCTGCTTGTCGAGAATCCGGATCACCGCATCCTCGCCGTGAATGCTGGGCATGATCGACACCCGCAGATCGATCTCACGCCCCATCGCCTCAACACGGAAGCTGCCATCCTGAGGCACGCGGCGCTCAGCAATATCAAGCTCCGATAAAACCTTGATACGTGAGATCACCTGCTCGGCCAGCGCCACGCCCGGCATGGTGGCCACCAGATCCAGCACCCCATCGATGCGGTATTTGGAAACCATGCCGTTCGGCGTGCTCTCCAGGTGAATGTCCGACACACCCTGGCGCAGCGCATCGTAGAGCGTGGAGTTGACCAGTTTCACTGCCGGGCTGGCCGCATCACTCACCGAAGCGAAGGTCAGACTCTCCAGTGTCTTGCCATCCACCGCCACGCCAGAATCCGTGGTGATCATGCTGTCGATGGCCCGGATCGACTCTTCCTGGCGCGAAAGATAGGCCTGGATGTCAGAAGGCAGTGCGAGGCGATAACGCAGCGCCCGGCCGGTGCTGCTCTCCAGCCAGACCTGCAGATCCTCATCGAAAGGATCAGACAGCACGGCCAGCACAGCCGTCGACTTGGCCGGATCACGCATCAGCACGCAGCCACGCTGCTGGGCCCGCCCCAGTGGCAGCAGATCAAAGGCCGGCTGCAGATCAAGCATGTGCGCCGTTTCGATGACCGGAAAATGGAAGTGGGCCGCAACGGCACGCAACACTTCGCGGGCGTCGAGTCCACTCATCGCCTCCAGCTCGGCAATCACCGGGCGCCCGGATTTCTGCGCAGAACTGCGCGCGAGTTTCAGGGTTTCAAGTTCGATCATGCTGTCATTCATTGCAGCGAGCCCGCCAGATCGAAGATCGGCATGTACAGCAGCACGATGATCACACCGATCACGCCGCCGATCATGGCCATCAATGCGGGCTCAAAGACCTTGGAAAAACGCTCGATCCAGCGGGCGCTCTCACCCTCGTAAAAATTCGCCGAGCGCATGAGCATCGCTCCGAGCTGACCGGAGCGCTCCCCCACACGCAGCATGCGCAAGGCGATCGGCGTCGACAGATCATGCTGCTCGAAAGCCTGCGACAGGCTCTCGCCACTCGAAATCTGGGCGCAAGCGCCTTTGAGCTTGAAACGGGTTTCGGCAGACACGGAAGTCTCCACCATCTCCATCGCCATCACGATCGGAATCCCGCCATCGAGCAGCATCCCCAGCGTGAGGTAGAGCCGCGACAACTCCAGAATGCGGGCCCGCTCACCGATGCCCGGAATCTTCTTGGCCAGTTGGGCCCAGCGCCCTTCACGCGAATTACGCCGCACCATCCACACCAAGCCGCTCACTACCCCCAGCATGACGATGCCAACCAGCAGCGTGTGCTGCCCGAGGAGCTCCCCCCAGGACAGCAGCAAGCGCGACATCAAGGGCATCTCGCGACCACTGTCCTTGTACACGGCTGCGAACTTAGGCACCACGTAAGTCATCAGGAAGAGTCCAACCAGACCGCCCACCGAGAACAGAACTGCCGGGTAGATGGTGGCACTGATGATCTTGCTGCGGACCATGTCCAGACGCGTCTGGTAATCAATATAGCGGCGCAAGGCCTGAGCCAGATCACTGGTCCGCTCGGCAGCGCGCACGATGCCGATGAAGAGCGGCGGAAAGAACTCCGGTTGGGCAGCCACCGCATCGGAGAGCTTCGAGCCTTCGCGGATGCGGGCATTCAAGGCTTCCATCACGCTACGCGAAACCGGGGTAGTCTCCTTCTCGATCAGACCTTCCAGCGCTTCCACCAGGCTCAAGCCGGCTTCGAGCAGTGACAGCAACTCCTGGCTGAACATCACCAGCGAGAAGTTGCCACGCGCACCACCGCTGCGAGCATGGCCACGGCTGCGCACGGTCACGATGCGCAGATTCTTCGCCTCTACGCTCTTGCGGGCGGCGAGCGCATCCACCGCCTCGACCAGCAAGGTCTGCAGGCGGTTATCCGGCGAGAGGGCACGTACCTCGAACTGCACTTGGAGCCGACGCTAAAGCGCGGATCAGTTCAGGATATCGGCGGCGACATCCGTACCGCCAGGCTGACCATCGCTACCATAGGAAATGATGTCGAAGTCGCGCCCGCGAGTACCGGGAATCTTGTAGATATAAGTCTTGCCCCAGGGGTCCAGCGGAATCGCCTTGGCCAGATACGGACCATTCCAGGTCCGCACATCCACCGGCTTGGTGAGCAGGGCATTGAGCCCTTCAGCCGTGGTCGGGTAACGACCGGCATCCAGACGGAAGGTATCCAGCGCCTTGCCGAAAGCTTCAATCTGGGCCTTGGCCACGTTCTGTTCAGACTTCCCCAACTGCGAAAAATACTTCGGCCCCACATAGGCAGCCAGCAAGCCGATGATGGCCATCACGACCAGCAATTCCAGCAGGGTAAAACCAAGGTTGCGCATAGTGTGCGCGGCGCGCTTTGCGTGCTTCTGCTTCATGTTCTGCATCCTGTCGATGTTCTGTATTGTCTGCGGCCTGTACCGGCGGCTGTCTCCACCGGCGCTAGACTGCCACAAAGCTGCGCGACTTCCAATCGGCAGCGCACAAGGAACACGCCCCTTTGCCTGCCGCCCATCGACTATTTGGCAACAAGGGGTTCGTCCGAATGATGTGGCTGCATGTAAAGGTGTAACCTCTTTGTCGAAAGTAATAGATTTGCCAGCCATGCAGACCTCTGCCCGATCATCCCGTCCGACTCATCGCCTTGGCTTCAGCCTGATCGAAATGCTGATCTCGCTGGCCATTCTCGGCATGCTGGCGAGCATCGCGGTGCCGCTTGCCCAGGTGGCACTTCAGCGCAGCAAAGAGCAGGAACTGCGCTTGGCTTTACGCGAGATTCGCACCGCACTTGACGCCTACAAACTCGCCGCAGACCAGGGCATCATCCAGCGCGCCATCGACAGTAGCGGATACCCCAAGACTCTGGATGATCTCGTCATCGGAGCACCGGACCAGCGCAATGCGAGAGGCCAGAAGATTTTCTTCCTGCGCCGCATCCCGCGCGACCCTTTCAGCGCCGACCCTAGCCTGCCCAACGGCGCAACCTGGGGCCTGAGAGCCTATACAAGCGAAGCTAGTGATCCGCAGGAAGGCGTCGATGTATTCGACGTCTACAGCAAGGCGGAGGGCATGGGTCTGAATGGTGTGCTCTACCGCCAATGGTAAAGCGCCGCCCCCAGACCTCGGCCCGGCTTGCCGGCTTCACCTATATCGGCCTGCTGCTGGTGATCGCCGTCATCGGGCTGGCTGCGGGCAGTGCCATCCAGCTCGGAGCCATTTCCCAGCGCCGCCAGGTGGAAGACGAATTGATGTTCGTCGGCCTGCAATACAAGCGTGCCATCCGCAGTTACTTTGAAGCGGCCCCTCCAGGAGCCACGGCAGCAGCGCCTGCGCGCTTGGAAGACCTTCTGCGCGACCCACGCTTCCCGCAAGTCAAACGCCATATCCGTCGCCTTTATGCAGACCCTCTCACTGGCAAGAATGACTGGGTGTTGATTCGCACTCTCGATGGCCAGGGCATCCTTGGCGTACACAGTCGCTCCCCGGAAACACCCATCCGGGTGGATAACTTCCCGGACGAGTTCTTCCATTTCAAGGGCAAGAAGCGCTATGCGGACTGGGTGTTCGTCTATGGCGTGGTGTGTACCGATGCCGGCTGCGAGCTTGCGCCCTCCCAACGGGCAGAGTAAAAACCGCCAGCATTCATGTCGGATGAGACTAAAGCCCTGAAACGGCAGCCGTTCGTCGGAATGTTCGCGGTCTCACCCTGCCCTCCACAGCGCCCAGCCATTACAAAATTCTTCCATTGAACAATCTCGAGCGGCCCGGAAAGCGGCGCTTTGAAGACATCCGCATAGCCACTTCAATTCGCAATTGACAAACAACTAACGTGCGGTCAAACAACTCCGTTCCTTGACGCCAGCCCATTCGCATACCAGATTTCGTCTGCCCGCAATTCTCTATTCGCCTTCTGTGGCAAAGAAGTGACGGGTAACACAAGGAAGCTGAAGGCGGCAGCCGGGTATATCACCCGACTCACCGACTGCAGCCCAAACTCAAAAGATCTGGAGACATTCACATGTATAGCAAGCTTCTGTTGGGCCTCGTGCTCACCATCTCGGCGCTGACTGCGTCAGCTACTACAACCATTTCAGGCACCAAGGACTATGGTGGCGCAACGGTTGGCACGTCCTGCGACGGTCAGTCTGAAAGCCAGCAGCCGGTCTTCGTGCTAAAGGATGGCGCAGTGCTGAAAAACGTAGTCCTCAAGGCCGGGGCTGCGGCTGACGGCGTGCACTGCCTCGGCTCCTGCACCATCCAGGGCGTGAAATGGGCCGATGTCTGCGAAGACGCAGCCACCATGAAAGGCGGCTCCGGAAAAACCATGAATGTGGTCGGTGGCTCCGCTTACAAGGCCTCAGACAAGGTTTTCCAGCACAACGGCATCGGCTCCACCATCAAGATCAGCGGCTTTGCTGCGGACACTATCGGCAAGCTCTACCGCTCCTGCGGCAACTGCTCTTCCAACGGAGGCCCGCGCAAGGTCAGCATCAGCAGCACCAAGCTGGCCAATGTGTCGGCTTCGGTAGTGGGGGTAAACAGCAACTTCGGCGACGTGGCTACCATTCGCACGCTGCAGATCAAGGGCTACAAATCCGGCAGCCCTAAAGTGTGTGTCGAATACAAGGGCGTACAGAGTGGCTCAGAGCCGACCAGCCTGGGCGAAAAGTGGAACACCACCGCCTGTAACGTCAGCAAAACCGACGTAACCTCTTACTGAGCCATCTTGAATGCAGGCGCCTCACCGGCGCCTAGCACTCCGCAGGCCCGCCCTCGGCGGGCCTTTTAATTTTCTAGTCATCAGATTCGTACGCGACACCTCACCCGTTTTTCATCTAGAGACTTTCCCTTAATCAAAGCAACATCCGTTTAATTCCAAAGGAATTTTTTGCTGCTCTGCAGCACAAACACCTGCTGCAACAGAATGTAGCACTCTGCTCAGCCACCAAGGATTGGTGTATGGCCGGATCAAATGCCCCTCGCTGGCCCCATACCAAGGCTTTCAGTGGTTTTGCACGGCGCCCAGCCAAACGCCGCGTAGCGTGCCAACATTTAGTTTCAAAACCGACAAATGTTTCCGGTATCAAAACAAGTACAGCGCAAACTGAACTTATCTTGCTGAGCAGCATGTTACCGAGATCAATTCAGACCCTGCCTGATGCCTTAAGCATCCTTGACAGGGCTTTTGGCCTGAACCAGAGTGCCCTTCAGCTATTGACCAGATGCGCCCCGGATCGTGCAGCAGAAGGCGCCAGGCAATAGTCCTAATAATGAAGTTCATGCCTGGAGACAAACAACATGTACAGCAAACTCATCCTCGGTCTTGTGCTCGCCGTATCAACCCTGAGCGCATCGGCCACGACCACCATTTCCGGAACAGTTGATTACTCCGGAGCCACCGTCGGCACCTCTTGCGATGGTCAGTCCGAAAGCCAGCAACCGGTATTCGTTCTGGCGGCCGGAGCCACCATCAAAAACGTGGTCCTGAAGGCGGGCGCAGCCGCCGACGGCATTCATTGCCTGGGTAGCTGCAAGCTTGAAAACGTGAAGTGGGCCGACGTCTGTGAAGACGCAGCCACCATGAAAGGCGGCGCCGGCACCACCATGTATGTGAAAGGCGGTTCGGCCTACAACGCCAGCGACAAGGTATTCCAGCACAACGGTCTGGGCTCAACAGTGCAGATCTACGGTGGTTTCTACGGAGAGAACATCGGCAAGCTTTATCGCTCCTGTGGCAACTGCTCCACCAATGGCTCGGCTCGCTATGTCGTGATTGATAGCGTCAAGCTCAACACCGTGAATGCTGCCGTCGTAGGGATTAATACAAACTACGGCGACAAGGCAACAATCACCAACCTGCAGATCAAAGGCTACAAGTCCGGCAGCCCCAAGGTTTGCTACACCTACAAAGGCACCACCAGTGGAGAGCCGACCGCTATTGGCGAAAAGTGGAACACCAGCAACTGCGTGGTTTCCAGCAGCAACGTGACGTCTTACTGAGCTTTATCGCAGCAAGCAGGACCCCGCCCGCAGGCGGGGTCCTGCCGTTCTTCCGGGGCGTCTCTCACCACGGTGGCGAAGGCCTAGAATTTTCGATTCCAGCCCATCCCTGAGGCCACAGGCATGAAGCCGATCAAATCCAGGAAGCCCGCCGTAGCAGCCCCCCGCCCCTCGAAACAGGATGCGCTCGCAGCACCCTGGTTTGCCCAGGCATTGCAGCGTCATCGTGCCGGTGATCTGAGCGCAGCCGAGCCGCTCTATCAACAGGCCCTAAAACTGGCCCCCAAGCATTTCGATGCACTCCACATGCTGGGGGTCTTGCACGCACAGCGCGGGGAACCAGCCCTGGCTGCACCACTGATCACCCAAGCGCTGCAACAGCAAGCACATGATGTAGCGGCACTCAACAATCTGGCCGGGGTGCTCAATCTGCTGCACCGTTTCGAGGAAGCCCTCGACTGTTTCGATCGCCTGCTGACACTCCAGCCTGACAATGCCGACGCCCATACCAGCCGCGCCGATGCGCTGCGTGGTCTCGAGCGCCACGCCGAATCCCTCGCCGCGGCTCATCAGGCCTTGAAACTCAAACCGGACCTTCTGCGCGCCCGGATAGCGCAGGCCAATGCCCTGCGACGCCTGAACAGGTTTGAAGAGGCACTGACCAGCCTCGATCGCGTACTTGAGCTGCGCGCAGATTATCCGGAGGCACTGAACGACCGGGCCAACGTGCTCTTCGATCTGCGCCGCTTTGATGAAGCCCTGCATGCACTCGACGCTGCGCTGGCCTTGAGACCAGGGTATGCAGAAGCCCTCTTCAACCGGGCCAACTGCCTGCGTGCCAGCGGCCGTTGCGAGGAGGCCCTCGCCGCCTACGATGCGCTCCTCCTGCTGCAACCTGCACATGCCGAAGCACTCAATAATCGCGGTGCGGCTTGCGAAACCCTGGGTCGCTTTGAGGAAGCCATCGCCAGCTATCAACGCGCCCGCCAGGTTGAACCGCAGCATGTGATGGCCCACCTCAACGAAGGCCTGTGCCATCTGTTACGGGGTGATCTTGAAAGGGGCTGGCCGCTCTATCAATGGCGCTGGCAGGCACCAGAGGCGCGCCTCAATGACCGCCCCCTGCCCGCTCCGCGCTGGGATGGACAGACCTCACTTGCAGGACGAAGCATCCTGCTCCTGAGCGAGCAAGGCCTGGGAGATTGCCTGCAATTCTGCCGCTATGCCCGCCAGCTTGAGGCGCTCGGCGCACGCGTCGTACTGGAAACCTGGCCACCACTGGCGAGCCTTCTGGCGCGGGCAGAAGGGGTAGCGGAAATTGCGCTGCGTGACGAGGTAAGACCCACGCCCGATTATTGCGTACCTCTGCTGGACCTGCCAGGTCTGCTCGGCAGCACACTTGAAAACCTGCCTCCGCCCGCACCTCTCACCGCAGACCTTACCCGGCGCCAGTACTGGCGAGACATGCTCGGCAAAATTGCCGCTTCCCAGCATCCCCGGATCGGTCTGGTTTTCTCCGGCAACCCGCGCCACAGCAACGATCACAAGCGCAGCATTGCACTGGCCAAGCTGAAAACCTTGCTGGAACATCCCGCCAACTGGCTGTGTCTCCAGCCAGAGATTCGCGAGTCTGATCTTCCGGCCTTTGCCATCAGTGGCCTCAGCGATCTGCGCACAGAGCTGACAGATTTCGAGGAGACCGCGGCATTGATCAGCGAACTGGATCTGGTCATTACGGTGGACAGCTCGGTTGCCCATCTTGCGGCAAGCCTTGGCTGTCCAACCTGGCTGATGCTGCCGGCCAAGCCGGACTGGCGCTGGCTGCTGGAGCGTGCGGACAGCCCCTGGTATCCGTCCATGCGACTGTTCCGTCAGACTGTCCCAGACGACTGGAGTGGTGTGATTGAAGAGATCAGCGCCATCCTGCCAAGCTTCATCGCGGAACTCAGGCCGCCCGCTGCAGCAGCAAGCTGACCCGTTCGCAAAGCCTCGTCACCCACGCCTCCTGAAGCTCAGCCTCTGGGCGTGCGACATCAAGAGCCAATACCGTCAGGCGCTCGGCCGGCACGCCGCCTGCGGCATTCCACGCAGCTATCACCGCCTCATACGCCCGCTTGCCCAACTCAGTGCTAAACACGCTTCGCTGCTCGCCCTTGGCATCGGTCACCGTCAGGTCGGTGAGATAGGCGGTATTCAGCGCCGTCGCGCTGGAGAAATGCGTGACCCCGGTATTGCCACTATTGCCACGCAAGGCGTCGAAACCCTTCACCATCGCGGTGAGGGCGCTCTTCCCTTCCACACTCGCCAGCGATCCGGAGATACCCGCCAGCGTGCCCACCCCTGCGCCGTTGAAGGTGTAAATCTCCTTGATCAGAGGATCGCCACTGGCGGTCGTCTCGCCTTGGTGCAGCAGGTTGAAGGCGGTGGCAAGGTGGCCGCTCAGGCTGTAGCCGGTGAGGGAGAGCTGGCTGTTGCCGATCTTGGCTTTCAGGCTGCCCTGATACCAGGCCTCCATGTCCGAGATCTAACCCATCGCCCAGCCGGTGTTGGAAATCTCGAATTCGTTGGTCTGCTTGTTGTCGCGCGCCGAATCGTCGATGAATTCGGTGCTGCGCATCGAGAGGACGTATTCGCCGGAATCCTTGTTACGGAACAGCGTGCCGGAAAAGCCGGTGGTGGTGTTCGACATGTGCTCCAACACCGTCCAATCCTTGGAAAACTCCGCCGCCTGCGTGGCGGTGAATTTGGAGGCGTGACGATTACCCTTTTCAAGCTGATCAGATGACGGCGAAAAGTCACGCCGAACCTCCCCCGGCTTCAACGTGTTTTCAACAGCATCAAAACCATAAAGAGCCTCCGCCGCCATCTGCAGGTTGACGTATTTGTAAGCGGTGGTGATGTCATAGGTACTCATGATTATTTGTCCTTGCGCGGCAGGAGAATTTGGTCTGCAAATTGTCGGGTTTTGGCGTCAGAGAGTTTGGAGTTGCTGCCACAACGCCGGGCCGTAAGCCATGGGGTCGGGTTAGCCGGGTTCGGCTTCGAGGGGGTCCATGAATACATGGTCATTTCACCCAGCACTTCATTCGTTTTGAGATCCAGCACCTTCACCGTGCTGCTCGCCAGCCCCAGCGCCCGCTCCTCTGGAATGACATGATCGTCATACATCACCCCATAGCGCGGTCCTTCCACCGGCGCCGGCTGACGCTCCAGAACGGTATCGACCCAGCCGATCTTTGAAGTCGGCCTCGGCTTCTGCGCCAACGAAT
This sequence comes from Uliginosibacterium sp. TH139, assembly GCF_002855595.1. Classification (NCBI taxonomy): domain Bacteria; kingdom Pseudomonadati; phylum Pseudomonadota; class Betaproteobacteria; order Rhodocyclales; family Zoogloeaceae; genus Uliginosibacterium; species Uliginosibacterium sp. TH139. Next base: position 149,977 of record NZ_PKRR01000008.1, read on the forward strand.
ACCTCCATCTAGCCCCCGTCCCTTCCTCCACCACATCCACGTAGCGGTAGCCGGGAAGGTTATAGGGAGCGCCAGGGCTAAACGTCGTATTGATATAGCCTCGACTAGTCGGCGTGATGGGAGTCCAGCTAGAGCCGCTGCCAAGAGCTTGCTCATAACCAAGAAAGGTATTGATGTAGTTTTCGCCACTGTCTTCCAATGCAAACGCCGCCCCCGGCCACATCGGGTCGGACCATTCACGCTCGCCGGCCTTAGGCCTCACCTTCAACAACACAATCCCCTCCACGTCCGCGACCGTCTTGTAGATCCTGATGCCCGCGACGCTCTTGCAACGGTCTTCAAACAGGGCTTCGCCCGCCTTGGCGCGCTGCAGGCCGGGGCTGGGCAACACGGCGCAGGCCGCCAGCAGTGGCAGGGCCAGCGCGGCAAGCACGAGGCCGCGCAAGGGGAAGCTATGAGAACGAGCGTTCATGCACGGAACTCCTTGAACAGGTAATCGATTGAGGCACGGTCGGACCGAAGGCGGTGCTCGACGGGTAAACCGGAGAGGTGCGCCAGACGGTCTTTTGCAGCCACCTTTTCCGCACAGCCAAGCACGGCAGACTTCTCCGGCAGACAGGTCTGCAGATCGGGCACAGAAACGGCGGACGGGGCAAAACCGGCATCACGGATGAAAAGCATGTTCATGCAGCCACCTCGCTTGCAGCTTGCGCCGGGCGGGGCAGCATCGGCAGGCCAAGCAGATGCTCATAGGCTCGCACGCCTGCCGCCAGCCCGTAAGCCTGCGCATCGGCCCGCGCGGCTTGGCGCAACGCCTGCCCACGGGTTGGATCGGCAAGTGCGGCGAGAAGCTTGTGGCTGAGGTCGGCGGGCTTGAAGAAATCCGCCCGTTCGCCGTTTTCGCCATCGCGGATGACTTCGCGCACCGGCGCGGTGTCTGAGGCAAGGATGCGGCAGCCGGTCGCCATGGCTTCGGGCGGAAAGCAGGGCATGCGCAAGGAAGAGGTTTCGATGGCAGTGCGGCAAGGCATGTCGCAGTGTAAAGCCTGCAGCCTCAGAGCAGCGCCCTCACCCGCCGGACCAGCGTTTCCACCCACTCCGGCTGGATGGAGGCATCGGGCTGCAGCACATCCAGCGCCAGCACGCAGAGCCGCTCGGCCGGCATGCCCAGCACACAGGCCAGGCGAACGGCATCGTCCAGACCGTGTCCGTGGGAAGAGAGGCGCAGTGCTGCCTGTGGCAGATCGGCCACGCTGAGTTGATGCAGCGTGCCGGCGGGGCCGTCGCCGAGCAGGGCGTCGATCACGATGGCGCGCGGGGCTTCGAGCAGCAGCGGGGTGAGCTCGGCGGGCAGGCTGCAGGCGACGAGTTTCACCGGCCCGGGCAAGGCTTCATGACGCAAGGCCTCGATCACGGCCCAGCCGAGGCGATCCGCGCCATGCGGGGAGCCGATGCCGGCGATGAGGGTTTCAGTCATTCGAACTCTTTGCGCGTGTGTTCAGCGCTGTGGGAGCGACGTCCACGTCGCTCCCACACGGACAACTCGCGGCCGGAGGCAGCTCCTACATCGGCTGCCCTCACTCGCGATTGACCTTGAGCTTGAGGAAGTGGGTGGAGCACGAGAGGCAGGGGTCGTAGTTGCGGATCACTTTTTCGCACAGCTCGCGCAGGGCTTCGTCCGGCTGATCGAGACCGTAGTGCTCGACGGCCGAATGCAGGTTCTGCTCCAGCCGCGCCTGGTTCTGCGAGGTGGGCGGGATCATGCTGGCCGTCTTGACGCGACCGTCGCGGTCGATCTCGAAGCGGTGGTAGATCATGCCGCGCGGCGCTTCGGTGCAGTGGTGGCCGATGCCGGGGCGCGGCGTGTAGTCCTGCCAGGGGCGGGTCGGCAGCTTGTAGTGCTGCAGGATATCGAGCGCTTCGACGATGGCGAGGTGGCACTCCAGCGCGCGCGCGGCGACGTTCATGAACATATTGCGCGAGGGGAAGGAGAGCCCCAGTTCGTGCGAAAAATCCTGCACTTCCTGCGGCAGGCGGTCGAAATTCAGATTCACGCGGGCCAGCGGGCCGAGGAAGTAGCTGCGCCCGTCCATCATCGAGTAGTGGGCGGTGGAGTGCTCCACCTGATGCTCATGGAAGTGAGTCGGGTATTGATCGAAGCCGATATCGAGCCCCTTGTCCGATACCAGCCGGCCTTCGTTGATGCCGTATTCCTGAGGATGGCGGATCGCGACGCTGACAAAGTCCTGCTCGTCCACCGGGCGCGGCAGGCTCACCGCCCAGGCCGCGAATTCGCGCACGGCATCGCGCGCGGCGAGCAGCTTGTCGACCAGATCGGCCACTTCGTGCTTGGGCGGGGCACGGTGGAAGCCCCCCACGCGCAGGCCGATCGGATGCACCGAGCGGCCGCCCAGCAGGCGCAACATGTCGTTGCCCAGCCCCTGCAGCAGCATGCCGCGCTTGACCTCTCCAGGGTAGAGCGTGGCCATCTGCAAGGCATCGGCATAGCCGAGGAAATCCGGCGCGGCGAAGAGGTTGATGTGCAGCGCGTGGCTCTGCAGCCATTCGCCGTAGTAGATCACCCGGCGCATGGCATGCACCCAGGGATCTTCGACCACGCCGAAGATGGATTCCATCGCCCGGATGGAGGTCATCTGGTAAGCAATCGGGCAGACGCCGCAGACGCGCGCGGCGATGTGCGGCACTTCGGTGTAGTCCTGCCCCTCCAGGAATTTTTCGAACAGGCGCGGCGGCTCGAAAATGCGCAACTGCAAACGCTCGACGCGGCCTTCGCGGGCCGTAAACTCAAGCGAGCCTTCGCCTTCCACGCGGGTCAGCAGCGGCACCTGGATATCGATATCGCGTTTCGGATCAAGTGTTGTCATCGCTTACTCTTCCATCCAGGGTTCGGAGCAGAACAATTTGGCGGCATCACTGAAAGCGGGCGAAGCGTTGTTGATCGAGGCGAATTTGCGCAGCACCTGCTCCTGCGACAGGCCGAGGCCCATCAGGCGCCGGCCGAAACTGCCGACGTTGATGTTCTCGGCCGGGCCGTAGCAGGTGTAGCACGGTGCGCCGAAGCTCGGGCACAGCGCGCCGCAGCCGGTGCGCGTCACCGGCCCCATGCAGGCGGCGCTCTGGGTGACGAGGATGCAGTTGTTGCCGCGCCGTTTGCATTCCTGACAGACCTTCTCGCGCAGGTTCGGCGGCGTCACGCCAAACAGGAAGGCTCGCACCGCCGCCAGCATCTGGCGCACGCTGACCGGGCAGCCCCATAGCTCGAAATCCACCTTCACGTAGTTGGCAATCGCGCCAGAGGACGACAGCGAGTGGATGAACTCGGGCTTGGCATACACCGAGCGCATCCATTCGGCCGTGTCGGCATTGTTGCGCAGGGCCTGGATGCCGCCGGAAGTCGCGCAGGCGCCCATGGTGATGAGAAAGCGGCTGTGCTCGCGGATCTTCTTGAGGCGCTCCACATCATGTGGCGTGGTGATCGAGCCTTCGACGAAGGCGATGTCCATGTCCTCGTCTTCGGACAGCACATGGCCCACTTCGGCCATGTGGGCGATATCGACCAGCTTGGTCAGCTCGATCAGCTCCGCCCCCATGTTCACGAAAGCCAGCTGGCAGCCGGAGCAGGAGGCGAACTTGTGAATCGCGACACGCGGTTTGGCGCTCATCTCAATACCCCTTCACGCGCATGAGCTCGGCCACCTGCGGCCAGGTAAAGATCGGCCCGTCTTTGCAGACGAAGTGCTGGCCGAGCTGGCAGTGTCCGCAGTGGCCCACGGCGCACTGCATGTTGCGCTCCAGCGATACATGGATACTCTCGCCCGGCACGCCGAGATCAACCAGGGTGCGCGAGGTGTCGGCCATCATCTGGTCCGGCCCGCACATCATCACCACGCAGTTCTGCTTGTCGTACTGCGCTTCATCGAGCAGCACGCTGACGCGGCCGAGGTGCCAGTGCGGCCAGCGCGTCTTGTCGCGCGAGGCGGTGAGCAGCACTTGCGTATCCGGCAGGCTGCGCCATTCGTCGTACTGCGGCTCCCACAAGCCTTCGTTGCGGTGACGCACGGACTGCATGATCACCAGCCGGCCGTAGTCCGCGCGATTGGCCACCACATGCTTGATGGACGAAGTGACCGGCGCGCAGCCAAGGCCGGCGGTGACGAAAACGATGTCCTTGCCGCGCGCAGCCTCCAGCGGCCAGGCGCTGCCGAAGGGGCCGCGCACGCCGATGTGATCACCGACCTTCAGCTCCATCATCGCGCGGGTCACACGGCCGACGGCGCGGATCGTGTGCAGCAGCTCTTCGCCTTCATTGGACATGACCGAGATCGCCACCTCGCCCACGCCATACAGGTAGAGCATGTTGAACTGGCCATGCTTGAAGCCGTACTGGCGCGCCACTTCGCGATCGGTGAAGCGCAGCCGCCAGGTAAAGATGTCCGGCGTTTCCTGGATGCGGTCGACGATCTCGGCTTCCCAGGGGAGATAAGGATTCGCGGGTTTCACTCGGCGGCCTCCGATCCATCCACATGCGGCAGTTCCGCCTCGGGTGCTGCTGCCAGGCCCAGCAGCACATTGGCCTCCAGCACGAAATCGATGCCTGCCGGGCACCAGGTGGTGCAGCGCCCGCAGCCGGTGCAGCCGATGCGGCCGTACTGCGGCACCCAGTTGAAGAGTTTGTGGGTCATCCACTGGCGATAGCGTTCGCGGGTGCCGTGGCGCACCACTTCGCCGACGATGTAGCTGTGGTCCTCGTTGAAGCAGGAATCGGCGTCGCGCCAGTGCTCGGTGCTCTTGCCGTCGAGCGCCGGCACTTCGAATTCGCGGTGGCAGAAACAGGTCGGGCACACCGCTGTGCAGTTGCCACAGGACAGGCAACGCTCGGCGATGCGCGTCCAGCGGGCATCTTCGAGTAGCGCGTCCAGTTGCTGAAGGCGTTGCTGCGATGGCAGGACGCGCTGCTGCTGCCGCGCGCAGGCTTCGCTTTGCTCGGCGGCCTCGGTCTGCTGCGCCGAGCTGGCTGGCTGTAGCGGCAGATCGGCCGCAATCATGGCGCCGCGCTCGCTGCCCACGCGCAGCAAATAGCCCTCTTCCAGCTCGTCCAGCAGCAGGTCATAACCCTCGCGCGCCACGGGGCCATCGCCAGTGGAAGCGCAGAAACAGGTGGCGGCCGCATGGGTGCAATTGACGGCCACCAACAGCAGACGCTCTCGCCGCGCCTTGTAATAAGGATCCACATAGGTGCCCTGCAGGAAATGGGCGTCCTGCAGTTCAAGGGCCGCCAGATCGCAGGCCCGCACACCGAGAATGGCGGTCTTGGCGGCCTCGCGCTCAACCGCTTCGAAATGCACCCGCCCCTCCTTGCGCATCGCGCGCCAGAGTTTTTCGCGCGGCGCATACAGATAGGGCTTGATGGCAGAGGCGGTATTGGCCCAGGCAAAGCAGCGCGGGGAATTCGTTTTCGTCAGGCGGTAATGACCGGGGGCCTGACTGTCCCGCACGCCCTGCGGCAGATCCTCCACGCCATCGATCTCACGATACACAAGGCCGCCCTGACCGGTCTCCTCGCGCGGGCCGATCAGCCGGTAGCCTGCCGCCCGGATCGCACTGAACAACGCGGACAGATCGGCACGGTGCAGGTAACGCATGTCACTCATGGTCATGCTCCCGAAAGTGCTTGCACTCCTCTTTATCGGCAGCCCCGGCGGATGCAGCAAGCCCTATCGGGAAGGCCTTTGATTTGATCGTAAATGCCTGTTCATAATTGCTTCGCCGGATATGCCCATCCGGACTGAAGGGCTTTAGGGTCTGTTGACATACATTCGGCGAATCGCGTTGAAACGTATGGCTTGTGGGACAAGGCGTCCAACACAGTGTGGAGTGGGCCTCCACACAAGGAGCGCAACGCAGTGCCACGAGCCATACGCTTCAACCCTCAGGGCTCGGGCGCCTTGAGCGCGGCCGACGAATGTATGTCAACAGCCCCTCAGGGAGACAGGGATGTGCCTCGGCGTACCCATGAAGATCGTCAGTCTCCACGGCGAGCGCGCCTTCGCCGAGGCGCTGGGCGTGCGCCGTGAAATCGGCCTGAGCCTGCTACCCCAGCCCTGGCCAGACCCAGGCGACTATGTGATGGTGCATGTCGGCTATGCCATCGAGCGCGTGGATGCCACCCTGGCTGAGGAATCACACACTTTGTGGCAGGCCATGGAGGCGGGTCGCGATGCATGAACTTGCGCTGTGCCGCGCCCTGATTACCTGCGCCGAGCGCGAGCTGGCAAAACACCCCGGTCGCCAGTTGCGCGCATTGCAGGTCAGCGTCGGCGCCCTCTCGGGTTGCGAGCCGGATCTGCTGGCACACCTCTTTCCGCACGCAAGCCCCGATACGTCAGCGGCTGGCGCCAAGCTCGAAATTACCTTTCAGCCCGCGCGCGTGCGCTGTAGGCGCTGTGGCCAGGAGGCCGAAGTCGCGCCCAGCGCCCTGTGCTGTCCGGCCTGTGGCAGCCTGGCGGTACAACTGATTGCCGGGGATGGGGTGTTATTGACCAGCCTGACCCTGCGCGAGGATGCCCATGTGCAATGAATGCGGTTGCGGCCTGCCTTACTCGCCTGCGGCACGCAAGCAGCGCCTGCCTGCCGAGGCTCTCTCGCATGAAACCGTGATCGCTGTGCGCGAATCATTGTTTGGTGCCAACGAAGCGATAGCGGCGCAGAACCGGGCAGACTTCCGCCACCATGGCGTGCTGGTGCTCAATCTGATGTCCAGCCCCGGCAGCGGCAAGACGGCTTTGCTCGAAGCCCTGATCCCGCGCCTACCACTGCGCTGTGCAGTACTGGTCGGCGATCTGGAAACCGACAACGATGCCCGCCGCATTGCCTGTACCGGCGCGCCAACAATCCAGATCACCACCGGGCAGGCCTGTCATCTGGATGCAGCGATGATCCGAGCAGCACTGCCGCAGCTACATCTGAACACCATCGATATCCTCTTCATCGAAAATGTGGGCAATCTAGTCTGCCCGGCGAGTTTCGATCTGGGTGAAGCAAAACGCATCGCCCTGCTCTCGGTCTGTGAGGGGGACGACAAGCCCGCCAAATACCCGGGTCTGTTCCACAAGGCCAATCTGATGCTGATCACCAAGGCCGATCTGTTGCCGCATCTGCCCCAGTTCAACCCCGCGCGCAGTGAAGCCTGCCTGCGTCAGCTCGCCAGTTCAGCCCCCTGCCTGACCCTCTCAAGCCTGCAGCCCGACAGTCTCGTGCCGCTGCAGGACTGGATCCTCCGCGAACACACTGCGGGCCGTCTGGCGCATGTCTGGAAACCAGCATGAACGCCCGCGACACGCTGGCCCGCATCCAAGCCCTGCCCGCCCCGCCCCGCCCGATCCGGGTGCTCAATGTGTGTGGCGGGCATGAGCGCAGCATTACCGAACTGGGCCTGCGCAGCCTGCTGCCGAACTGGGTGCAACTGATCCCGGGGCCCGGCTGCCCGGTCTGCGTCTGCCCCGAGAAAGCCATTCATCAGGCGATCCAGATGGCCTTGCAGCACCCGCTCACCCTCGTCGCCTTTGGTGACATGCTGCGCGTGCCGGTCAATGTGAATAAGGGTGACGCCAACTCCCTCGCTGCCGCTCGCGCACAGGGCGCGGACATCCGCCCGATCGCCTCGCCGCTTGAGGTCATCGCCCTCGCGCGTAGCCTCGCACCGCGCCCGCTGGTGTTCTTCGTCGCCGGCTTCGAGACCACTCTGGCCCCGGTCGCAGCGATGCTGGCCGAGGCAGATCTGCCTGCCAACCTGTTCCTGCTGCTGGCCGGTCGCCGCACCTGGCCGGCCGTGGAATTCCTGTTGCAAGCGGGTAGCAGCTTTGAAGCGATGATCGCGCCGGGCCATGTCGCCGCCATCATGGGGGCGAACGAATGGCGCTTCGTCGCCAAGAAATACGCCCTGCCAGTGGCCGTTTCCGGCTTTGCGGCCGACAGCCTGCTCGCCGGATTGCACACGGTTCTGCATCACGCGCTGCAGCACGAAGCAGCGCTGGACAACGCCTATCCAGCCGTCGTGAAAGCCGACGGCAATCCGCAGGCGCAAACCCTGCTCGCCAAAGCCTTCGACATAGTCGATGCCCCCTGGCGCGGCATCGGCAGTATCCCGGCTTCCGGCTACCGTCTGACATCGCAGCACGCTGCGCGTGACGCCTCGCTGCAGTTCCCGGTCGCCATCAACGGCCACAAACGCAGCGGCCAGATGCCCGCCGGTTGTGATTGCGCCGCCGTACTGCTGGCCCACAAACGCCCCAACGAATGCAGGCTGTATGGCTGCGCCTGCACACCGGAGTCACCGATCGGGCCCTGTATGGTCTCCGACGAAGGGGCCTGCCACATCTGGTGGCGGGCCGGCGAACGCGTTGCCACCGCATGAGCTTGCAGCGACGCCATCTAACCCTCAGCGGCATCGTGCAAGGCGTCGGCTTTCGCCCCTTCGTGCACCGCCTCGCACATGAGTTGAGCCTGGGGGGCTGGGTGCAGAACCGGTCCGGCCAAGTGCAGATCGAAATCGAGGGCCTGGCTGACACTCTCGATAGCTTCAGTCTGCGCTTGATCAAGGAAGCCCCCCCGCTAGCCAAGCCGCAGATTCTGGAAAACGCCCGGCAAGCCATCGCTCAAAGTCGCCGTGATTTCGTCATTCTCGCCAGCCACACAGAAGATGCGCCCGACATCCATCTGCCAGCGGACACTCATCTGTGTGCCGACTGCCGTCGCGAGTTGTTTGACCCGGCCAACCGCCGCTTCCGCTACCCCTTCATCAACTGCACCCAGTGCGGCCCACGCTACACCTTGATCGCCGAACTCCCCTACGACCGCGAGCGCACCAGCATGGCGAGTTTTCCGCTGTGCCCTGCCTGCCGCGCGGAATATGAAAACCCGGCCGAGCGGCGCTTTCATGCCGAACCGCTGGCCTGCCCGGTCTGCGGCCCGCAACTGCGCTGGCACGACGAGACCGGTGAAGCTGCCCTGCAGGCCGCGCTCAGCGCCCTGCGCGAGGGGCAGATCATTGCGGTGCGCGGCGTTGGTGGCTATCACCTGATGTGCGATGCGCGCAATGCAACCACTGTCACCCGCCTGCGGGCGCGCAAGCAACGCCCGGCGCGCCCTTTCGCGCTGCTCTTCGACGAATGTGGCGAAGATGGCAACGCCATGCTGAACGAATACCTTTCGCCTAACCCTGGCGAACTAACCCTGCTGCACAGCCCGCAACGCCCCATCGTGCTGATCGAAGCCTGCGCCCACCACGCACTGGCCGCTGGCATCGCGCCGGGCATGCGACGCATCGGTGCGATGCTGCCCCACTCGCCCCTGCAAGCCTTGCTGGCGGCAGACTTTGGCGCACCGCTGGTCGCCACCTCCGGCAATCTCTCAGGCGAGCCGATCTGCCTCGACCCTGCCGATGCCGAAGCTCGCTTAGGCCGGATTGCCGACGGCTTCCTGCATCACGACCGCCCGATCCTGCGCCCGGCGGAAGACAGCGTGTGGCAATGCGCGGCTACGCCCATGCCGATCCGCCTCGGACGGGGCGAAGCGCCTCAGGAATGGCAACTGCCGGGACGACTGGCGCAGCCCACGCTGGCGCTGGGCGGCGAGCAGAAGGTCTGCATTGCGCTGGGCTGGGAAGACCGCGCCGTGATCTCACCCCATATCGGCGACCTTGACCATCCCGAGAGCATGGCCTGGCTGGCGCGCGTGGTCGCGGACTTCAGCCGTCTGTACCGGGTGACGCCCGAACGCATCGCGCTCGATGCCCATCCGCACTACCATGGCCGCCAGCATGCTTTGGCCAGCACGTTGCCACTGCACGAGGTCTGGCATCACCATGCTCACGCCAGCGCCCTCGCCGCCGAATATCCACAAATCAAACACTGGCTGACATTCACTTGGGATGGAGTAGGCCTCGGGCCGGACGGCCAGCTATGGGGTGGCGAAGTCTTGCTTGGCGTACCGGGACACTGGCGGCACGTAGCCAGCCTGCGCCCCTTCCGTTTGCCCGGCGGCGAGGCCGCCAGCCGCGAGTGCTGGCGCAGCGCGGCCGGCCTATTCTGGGAGGCAGGCCTGTCCTGCCCGCCCTGGCATCCACAACTCGAACTCCTGAGACAGGCCTGGCAAGGCGGCTTGAACAGTCCGTCCACGTCTGCCATCGGTCGCCTCTTCGACGCGGCAGCGGCCATCCTCGGCGTATGTACCCAAGCCAGCTTCGAGGGCGAAGCACCGATGCGTCTGCAGGCGCTGGCCGAATCCCTCAGTGAGGGGCCGCTCTGGCCGACCCACTGGCAAACCGAAGCAGGGCTCTGGCTGCTCGACTGGCGAGCCTGGCTTGCCGGCCTGAGCGATCTGCAGATCCCCGTTGCCGCGAGGGCCTGGGCATTGCACGACGCCTTGGCTCGCGCGGCCGCTGAACTCATCTTTCTACTTGCCGTGCCCGGCGAAACCGCCATCGGCGGCTGCGGTGGCGTGTTCCAGAACAGGCTGCTGACCGAGCGCCTGCAAGATCATCTCGGCGCGCGCCCCCTCCTCCTGCCGCAGCGCCAGCCGCCCAACGATGCCGGTCTGGCCCTAGGTCAGCTCATGGAAATCCTTGCGAAAGATTGCGCATGAAAGACATCCATATCCAGCTCGCTCACGGCAACGGCGGCCGTCTGATGCGCGAGCTGCTCGAAACCCTTATATACCCGGCGCTAGGCTGCCGTGAAGCCTTCACAGACGCCAGCCCTCTGGCGCCGGACAAGCGCATTCCACTCATGACCAGCGACAGCTTCACCGTGCAACCGCTGGAGTTTCCCGGCGGCAACATCGGCAGCCTTGCGGTGCATGGCACGCTCAATGATCTGGCGGTCTCCGGTGCCGAGCCGGCAGCGCTGACCCTCAACCTGATCATTGAAGAAGGCTTCGCTGTCGACACGCTGCTCCGCCTGCTCAAATCCGCCGGTGCGGCAGCGCGTGCAGCCAACGTGCCGATTGTCGGTGGCGACACCAAGGTAGTACCGCACCGCCAGGGCAGTGGTCTGGTGATCGCGAGCACCGGCCTGGGCTGGCGCGACGCCAGCTGCGCGCTGGACATCCGCAGCGTACAGCCGGGCGATGCAGTGCTGGTCAGCGGCCCACTGGGCGATCACGGCGCCACCGTGCTGATGGCACGCGAAGCTTTTGGCCTCTCCAGCGAATTGCAGTCTGACGCCTGCTGCGTACTGCCGCTGGCTCGTGCCGTACGCAACCTGCCAGGCCTGCGCTTCATGCGCGACCCCACGCGGGGTGGCCTCGCCAGCGTGCTGCATGAAATCCTGCATGCCAGCGGCTGTGGCAGCGAACTGAACGAGGCCGTCATTCCCCTGCGCCCTGAGGTCAGCGGCGTCTGCCAACTGCTCGGCTTCAACCCGCTGCAACTGGCCTGCGAAGGGCGCGTCGTGGCTATCGTCGCGGCGGAGTCAGCCAATGAAGTGCTGGCGCGCTGGCAGGCCCTGCCTGAAGGCCAGTCTGCCGCCCATATTGGTCATCTCACAAAGGATGAACACGTCATCCTGCGCACCCCGCTCGGCGGACAACGCTATCTGGACGAACTCGCCGATGATCCACTGCCGCGCATCTGCTGAACCACCCTCAGCGCGCAGGAATCTTGAACCTTATATCGCAGCATGAATCACATGGCTCTGCCGCCTCGTGGTTTCCGCCATCACGGTGATGCGCTAAGCTGACGAAGTCCTGAAACAGGAAACAACAACATGTCTGACACGCCCCCCGACTCCATCACTCATCGCTACGTTCCGGTTTCGGAGAAAATCCGCAGCCGCATCCAGCAGGCGCAGCATCGCTTTCATGCCAATGACAATATCTCGGCCTTCATCGAGCCCGGCGAGCTGGACGCGCTGCTCGACGAGGTCGAAGAAAAAATGAAGACCGTGCTCGAAAGCCTGGTGATCGACACCCGTAGCGACCACAACACCCAGGACACCGCACGCCGCGTGGCCAAAATGTATCTGACTGAGGTGTTTCGCGGCCGTTACCTGCCAGCGCCGCCGGTCACGGAATTTCCCAATGCCGAGCACCTCAACGAGCTGATGATCGTCGGCCCAATCACCGTACGCAGCGCCTGCTCCCACCACTTCTGCCCGATCATGGGCCGGCTGTGGATCGGCATCATGCCCAACGAGCATTCGAACCTGATCGGCCTGTCAAAATACGCCCGGCTCGCCGAATGGATCATGAGCCGTCCGCAAATCCAGGAAGAAGCCATCACCCAGGTTGCCAATCTGCTGATGGACAAAGTCAGCCCGGACGGCCTCTCGGTAGTGATGGAAGCGGATCACTTCTGCATGCACTGGCGCGGCGTGAAGGACAGTGACACCAAAATGATTAACAGCGTGATGCGCGGCGTTTTTCTCAAGGATGCCTCGCTACGCCGCGAATTCCTCTCACTCATCAACCTCAAGAACTGACGGAGCCTGCCATGCTCGTTCGATTGCTTTACGCCAGCCGTGCAGCTCAGCCGCTCTCACCCGAAATGATCGAGGGCATCCTCGCTCAATCACGCGCCCACAACCCCGAGCAAGGCATTACCGGCATTCTTTGCTACAGCGGTGACATCTTCATGCAGGTGCTCGAAGGCGGGCGTGATGCCGTCTGTGAGCTCTACAACCTGATCGTGCGCGACGAACGCCATCGCAACGTACGCCTGCTTTCCTTCGAGGAGATCCGTGAACGTCGCTTTGCCAGCTGGACCATGGGCCAGGTCAATCTCGCCAAGATCAACCCTTCCTTCATGCTCAAGTACGCTGAAAAAGCGGAGCTGGACCCGTTCTGCGTCAGTGGCGCAGCCTCCATGGCCTTGCTGGACGACCTGATCGCCACCGCCTCGGTACTTGGACGCGCTAGCTGATATCACGGCTGAAGTGCCCCAAACCCGATCAAGAAAATTCTTCCTTGAAATATGGGCAGGCAGGCATTACAAAGAGATTGCAGGCACCCCCTGCGCAACAAAAGGGAACCCTTATCGCAACAGCAACAGCGTTGAGCATCAGGTAGACCTAACCGGGACAAACCCGGCGACGGTGGTGGATCCACCGAAAAGAAACGCCGCGCAATGCGGCGTTTCTCTTTTGTGTTTGAACCTCAGCAGCAAACCTTCGGGGTCAGGAATCCGAACCTTAGCGGCGGTTCAAACGAGGAGCGCTCAAACCACGGGCCCCTGCTTTTCGCTGCGGTCGACAACTGTTTTGGCTATGCGTACCACACCCAGCGCCAAATTCAACCAACGCCCCCAACGCGCGGGCAAGATTGATCCGAGCAAGGCCCCTGCCCCATCAAGCCAGGCCGTTCGCGTGAGTTCCTCGCGCAGGGAACGGGCGGTGGCATCGCCCAAGCGATGACGCATCGCAGCCCGATACTGGGCCGACTGCAGCAACAGCATTTCCTTGCGCAGCTTACGCATGCTTTGTCGCTGGTTCATTGCGCAGTCTCCCGGGCGCCATTAAGCGCCAATCGGTCACGCTCGAACTCCTGCCGAGTCGCCTCGAAGGGCTCCGGAGCGTCAGCCAGACGTCGCCGCAAATACCAAGCCAAGCCCAAGGCCAGTAGCAGGAACAGCACTGCCAGCGTTGCACATACTTCGAGCAGCACGCCATACCGGGCAGCCAGCACGAGCCCCGCTACAAGCGCACTCAGCAAACAAAACAAGGTGCAGATTGCAGCCCCCAACAGCAGCGCCAGGTGGCCAAGCAGACGCTCACTCTCCTCCTGCAGTTCGATCCCGAACAGGGCAACGCGATTGCCCAGCAGGCCGGCAAGATTATCGGCCTGCTGGCGCAGGCGCTCGAGGAAACGCGGCAACATCAGCGGCGGGCGATCAACATACCGACCACTACGCCGACAGCGGCTCCGATACCAATGGCCTTCCAGGGATTGTCATGCACATAAGCATCAGTGGCCTGGGCGGCAGCCTTGGCTTTGTCCAGGGCGATCTGTTCGGCCACCCCCAAGCGTTCCTTGGCGTCACGCAGGCCGGCAATGATGCGCGCCTGCAGGGCCTCCGCTTCCTTGCCAGTGGCGTGAGCGGCATCAGCGATCAGCTTTTCGGTCTTATGCAGGATTTCCTGGGATTCATCGAGCAGGGTGGAACTGGTGTTTTCAGACATGTCGCTCTCCTGAGTGGGTGATGACGTATTTAGAGGGACTGCCGGGCTCGTCATTCGTTCCGCAGCATTCACACAATTAATCCTAGCCACTTGCACAGCCGGCGCGAGGAAAATTGCCCGTCCAAACTATCATTTCCGGGTTAAAGTTGGTCACGCATACGCTTTAGTACGGCAGCAGAGAGAATCCTTGATGGAATATATGAGACCCCAGAGCCGGGGCGAAGAATTTGCCAACTGGGCCAGCCACAGTCTTGGCCTGCTGGCAGCATTGAGCGCCTTCCCGATACTCGTGATCCTCACCGCCCGGCACGGCAGCGCCATGAATATTGCTGCGGCCAGCATCTATGCCAGCACCCTGGTGTTGATGTTTGCCAGCTCCACGCTCTACCACATGGTTCGGCCGGGACGCATCAAGCAGATCCTGCGCAAGCTGGATCATGCGTCCATCTACCTGCTGATCGCAGGCACCTACACTCCTTTCACTTTCAGCGTGCTGGCCGGCCCCTGGGGATGGACCCTGTTCAGCGTGATCTGGGCGCTGGCGGCTCTGGGGCTGTATCTGAAACTCAGCGAACGGATGACCAAGGAGTGGATCTCCATGGGCCTTTACCTGCTGATGGGCTGGCTGGTGATCGTAGCGGCGGTACCGCTCTTCCAGAATCTATCCGCTGCCGGCACAGTGTGGCTGATTGCGGGTGGGCTGGCCTATACCGGCGGTGTGGTGTTCTACGCACTCGATAGCAAGCTGCGCTACGGCCATTTCGTTTGGCACCTCTTCGTGCTGGCTGGCACCATCTGCCACTTCTTTGCCGTGCTGTATGGCTGCACACCCGAAGCAGCCGTCGCGTGATCAAAAATCGCTGTGAGTCTCAGGGGCCTTGAGCTGGACCTGACCCTCTATCTCGACCTCTACCGCCTTAAGGTCAAGCACGTAACCGTCAGCCGAGCGGATGCGGATCCGCACCGGCGCACTGCGCCAGTCCGGCGCGAGCCAGACATTGACCTGAGTACCGTTGTTCGCCCGGGATTCGTAATGCCGGGCTTCTATCTTGCCGGAAGACAGGGATAGCTGCTCCAGCCCGCGGGCAATCAAGACGGAATCCTCGACCCAGAAGTCCCCCACCACGAACAGGGCGGCTTTCTCAAGCGACTCATCCAGCGTCATCAGAAATTGCGGCAATGCCGACATGGCCACCGCAAGGCCCTTGATCGTACGCTCGCGGGTATCTCCACCACGCTGCATAGTCACTTTGCCGCCCGCCTGATCGATCAGTCCGGTGGACTGTTTCTTCATGCGCCGGTCACTGGTGGTTTCGCTGATCAACTGGCCTGCGGCGAGGCGACCGGTCGAACGATAGTCGAACATCCCGTCTGAAGCACCCATCCCCGCTGTCAGACGGCTCTGGAAACGCGCCCCATCATGCTCCCAGCTGGCTTCGCCGATGGCATTCAGGGAAACGAAACCACCGACAGTGCCGTGATAAAACACACGCCCCTGACGCGGCAAGGGCTTGGCGACAAGGTGTGGGGATGGAGCTGGCGAGGATGCCTCCGGGGCAGGTTCGGCAATAGGTGCCGAGCTCGTAGCCTCTGCAAGCGTTTCGATGCCGGGCTCTGACACTACCGATTCGGTCGCGACAGGCAAAGAAGCTTCAGGGACCGGCTCCGGTTTGGCTGCAGGGGCTGGTTTTGGCTGCGACCGCCGGGTAGTGGAAGGGGCGGCAACAGGCACGACAGCTGCGGGCGCAGGGCTGGCTGCAGCCAGAGTGGCTTCAATACGCCGGGCATCGCCCTCGGGAACATCCGCATCCGGCAGTTCCCAGCCGGGGCTGAGCAAGCTGCCCAGATGCACGGCCAGCGAACAGGCACAAGCGACGATCAGGGGCGTCTGTCGTCGCATTGCCGCAACCTTAGTCGTCCACCGGTGGCACACACCAGCCCAGCGGACCGCGCTGCGCATCGCGCACACACACGCGACCATTTTCGAGACTCAAACGCCCTTCCACGAACCAGCGTACAGCCTGCGGATAGATCTGGTGCTCCTGAGCCAGCACACGCGCGGCAAGGCTGTCTTCATTGTCCTCGGGCAATACAGGCACCACGGCCTGAATCACGATCGGGCCATCATCGAGCTCAGGGGTCACGAAATGCACCGTCGTGCCGGCCACCTTCACTCCGGCTTCGATCGCCCGACGATGGGTATGCAAACCGGTAAAACTGGGCAGCAGTGAGGGATGGATGTTCAGCATGCGGCCTTCGAAGCGGCGCACGAAGGCATCCGTGAGGATGCGCATGTAACCAGCCAGCACCACCAGGTCCGGCTCGAAGCGCTCGATCTCGACTGCCAACGCGGCATCGAAGGCCTCGCGGCTGGCATGGGCCTTGTGATCGAGAGCAAGGGTTTCAATGCCGAAGCTGCGAGCGATCTCCAGGCCCTTGGCATCGGGTCGGTTGGAGATCACAGCCGCAATCCGGGCACCGGGAATGCCTGCTCGCGCAATGGCTTCCATGTTGCTGCCGCGGCCGGAAATAAGGATGACGATATTTTTCATGCAGAAACTCGGGAATAGCCGGAATTACCTTGAACTTAAGCCCCGGCGGCCGCTTTGCGGCTCTTGAGCCAGGCAACAAAGACCGGCATCAGGGAAACGGCAATAATGCCCAGCACGAAGAGCGTCAGGTTGTTCTTGATGAAAGGGATATTGGCCAGGAAGTAGCCTGCCCAGGTCAAGGAGAAGATCCAGATCGCGCCGCCAATGATGTCCAGTGGCAGGAAGCGCTTATAGCTCATCTCCGCCACGCCCGCCACGAAGGGCGCAAAGGTACGCACCAGCGGCATGAAGCGCGCCACGATGATGGTTTTGCCGCCATGAGTCTCGAAATAGGAGTGGGTCTTGTCGAACACAGCACGGTTGAAGAAACGCGACTGTTCCCACTTGAACACTTTGTGACCAAGGCTGCGGCCAATCCAGTAATTGACGTTATCGCCCAGTACGGCCGCCACAAACAAGGCACCAGAGAGCAGATTGATATCCATGCCACCTGCTGCAGCCACCCCGCCAGCCACGAACAGCAGCGAGTCGCCAGGCAGGAAGGGGGTCACCACCAGTCCGGTCTCGCAGAAGATGATCAGGAACAGGATCACATAGATATAGCTGCCGTATTCCGCCACCAGTTGGGGCAAAAATTTGTCCAGATGCAGGACGATATCGAGGAATTGGGTGATCAGTTCCATGCCGGGGCTGCTGGATGAATGGGGAGGCTGCCATCATACCGGAAGCCCTGCCCTTCACGCCTGCATGTGGGCCAGGATCCGTCGCCGCGTACGCCGCGCATGCGCCACCCAGCCTCCGAGACGCCAGCGTGTCGCCATCATGATGCCGCGGCAACATTCGTCAGCCGCATAACCAATCCACACGCCGACCAGACCCAATCCGTAATGCACGCCCAGCAGCCAGCCCAGGCCGACGCCAAACAGGAAAACCGAGACCATGCTGACCTTCACCGGAAAGCGCGCATCGCCTGCCGCACGCAGCCCACTGGTCATTACGATATTGAAGGCCCGCCCGGGCTCCAGCACCAGTTCGATCAGCACGATCATGCCGACCAAGGCGAGGATTTCGGGATTTGCAGTAGCGCGCGCTACCGCCAGTGGCGTCAGCCACCAACTAGCCAGAGTACACAGCAGCATCACCGCCATGCCCCAGGCCATGGCCTGCCACAGTACGCGATTGGCCCGATGCAGGCGCCCTGCGCCAACGTGATGCCCCACCACGATCTCGGTGCCGAAACCGATTGAACCCGTCAGCAAGGTAACCAGGCGTACCGCATTCCACACGTAGGCGTGCGTCGCCAACGCGGCTTCGCCCATGCTCGCCACGATGGCCACGCTGATGATGAAACTCGCCCGGAAAGCCACTTTCTCTCCAGCCCCCGGCAAGCCGATATGCAGGATGCTCGCCAGCGGTACGCGTTCAAGACGCAGCCAGTCCGGCAAGCGCAGGTGAATCTCCAACCGGCTACGCCACACCCGCCAGGCCAACGCAATGCCGAACAGGCGTGAAACAGCCATCGCCAATGCCAGGCCATTCAGGCCAAGACCAGGCCAGCGCCCCACTCCGAGCATCAATGGCACCGAAAGCAGCACCTGCAACAGATTCATGCCCAGCACGATCTTCATCGACTCGCGGGTATGGGTGTAGGCACGCAGCACCGCGATCATGCACATCGATACCGCATCGAAGAGCAAGGCAAGCCCCAGCCAGCGGGTATAGGTCTCCCCCGCCGGACGCAGCTCTGGCGGCAGGTTCATTGCAGCAAGAATCCAGCCCGCAGAGCTCAGCAACAGCAACAGTGTGGCCAGACCAACCCAGCCGGAAGCGGCCAGCCCGCTTTGTGCAACCCGATGCGCGCCGGCTTCGTCGCCCGCACCATGATGCTGGGTCACGACCACACTTGTGCCGATACTGACGACCTGAAACACGATCTGCAAGGCACCGAGAATCTGGTTGACCAACCCATAAGCGGCGACCATCCCGGTTGAAATCCGGCTCGCCAACCAAAGGCCGAACAGGCTCATCAGTACCATCAGCAGGTTTTCGATGAAGATCGGCCAGGTAATCGCAAACAGATGGAGTTTCTTTTCAGACATGGGCGGAATTCTAGTCCTGGCTAGAAAAGTTGTCTGACAAATTCTTCATTCAAGGCGCCAGCTACGGCAGAAGCCAGACGGCGCGCAGACTTTCCACGCCCCCGCAAGCTATAATCAGCCCTTTTTCCAGCAGCTTTCATGCGCATCTTCAGGGGTATCCGGGCACACATCAGTGAGCCATGCGTGCTGACCATCGGCAATTTCGATGGCGTGCACCTCGGCCACAAGGCGCTGCTCGCCCGTGTCCGCGCCAAAGCCGCCGAACTGGGCCAGCCGGCCACCGTGCTGTGTTTCGAGCCACATCCGCGCGAGTATTTCGCGCCTGACACCGCTCCACCGCGCCTGTGCAGCATGTGGCGCAAACTGGCGCTGCTGCAGTCCGCCGGTGTCGACCAGATCTGTGTGCAGCCCTTCAATGCCGACTTTGCCGATCTGGATGCGGACACCTTCATCCGTCAGGTGCTGGTGGAAGGCATGCAGGTTCGTCACCTGATGATCGGTGACGACTTCCGCTTCGGCCGTGGCCGCAATGGCGATTTCGAGGCCCTGAAGGAAGCCGGCGCGCGCTACGGTTTCAGTGTCGAGGCGATGGGAACAGAAGAGGTCGCAGGTGAGCGAGTCTCCAGCTCTGCCGTACGCGAAGCGCTGCAGGCGGGCCAGATTGAACATGCCACGCGCCTGCTCGGCGAACCCTTCGTGGTTGAAGGCTGGGTACAGCATGGCGACAAGATTGGCCGCACCATCGGCTTTCCGACTGCCAACATCCGCATGCGCCAGCAGACCCTACCACTCTCGGGCATTTTCGCAGTGACCGTAGATGGCGGCCCACTGAAACATGCCGTGGGCGCCGCCAGCATCGGTTACCGCCCGACGATTGCCGAGGGCCTCGCGCTGCGTGTGGAGGTCTTCATTCTCGATTACTCCGGCGATCTCTATGGAGAACGCCTATCCGTGCGCTTCTGGCACAAGCTGCGCGACGAGAAGAAATACGACTCGCTGGACGCCCTCAAGGCGGCGATCGGCAAGGATTGTGATGATGTGCGGGCATGGTTTGCCACGCACCCCGAGTATTTGAGCTTGCGAGAACAACATGGCTGACTACAAACCGACCCTGAACATGCCGGACACCCCCTTCCCGATGCGCGGCGATCTGCCCAAGCGCGAACCGAGCTGGGTGCAACAGTGGCAGCAGAAAAATCTCTACGCAAAGATCCGCAAGGTTTCTGCCGGACGCCCTCGTTTCGTGTTGCATGACGGTCCGCCCTACGCCAACGGCAACATCCACATCGGCCATGCGCTGAACAAGGTTCTCAAGGACATCATCATCCGCTCCAAAACCCTGGCGGGTTTTGACGCTCCCTATGTGCCGGGCTGGGATTGCCACGGTCTGCCGATCGAACACAAGATCGAAGTCACCCACGGCAAGAAACTGCTCGCCGACAAGGTGCGCGAGCTGTGCCGCAGCTATGCTGCCGAGCAAGTGGAAGGTCAGAAGAAGGATTTCATCCGCCTCGGCGTGTTGGGCGAGTGGGAGAACCCCTATCTCACCATGAACTTCGGCAACGAGGCTGGCGAGATCCGCGCGCTGGGCACCATGGTCAAGAATGGTTGGGTCTTCAAGGGTCTGAAGCCAGTGAACTGGTGCTTCGATTGCGGCTCCGCACTGGCTGAAGCCGAAGTCGAGTACGAGGACAAGAAGTCAGATGCCATCGATGTAGCCTTCACCTGTGCCGTGCCGGATCAACTAGCGGTGGCCTTCCGTATGGATGCGCTGCCCAAGCCGGCCGCCATCGTGATCTGGACTACCACGCCCTGGACCATCCCCGCCAACCAGGCGCTGAACATTCATCCGGAGCACCGCTACGCGTTGGTCGATGTGGGTGACCGCCTGCTGGTGCTGGCCGAAGAGCTGGTGACGGAATGCCTCAAGCGCTACAAGTTGCACGGAGAGATCCTTGGCCTGGCCGAGGGTTCGCGCCTTGCCGGCATCACCTTCCAGCACCCCTTCTACGACCGCGTCTCGCCGGTGTATCTTGCCGATTACGTCGGCGTGGATGCCGGCACTGGCATCGTGCACTGCGCCCCCGCTTACGGTGCAGACGACTTCAACATATGGCGTGCGAACGGCCGTGGCTTTGACGAGATCCTTAACCCGGTGCAGGGCAATGGCGTGTACGTGCCGAGCCTTGAATTCTTCGGCGGTCAGTTCATCTGGAAGGCCAACCCGAACATCGTCGCGAAACTGGAAGAAGTCGGCGCCCTGCTGCGCCACGAGGCCATCAGCCACAGCTATATGCACTGCTGGCGCCACAAGACGCCGGTGATCTACCGCGCCACCGCGCAGTGGTTCGTCGGCATGGATCACAAGCCTGACGGCACGACCAGCCTGCGCGAACGCGCCCTGCAAGCGGTTGAAGACACCGCCTTCTTCCCCGCCTGGGGCAAGCCGCGCCTGCATGCCATGATCGCCGGCCGACCAGACTGGTGCATCTCGCGCCAGCGCAACTGGGGCGTGCCGATCCCCTTCTTCCTGCACAAGGAAACGGGCGAGCTGCATCCGCGCACCGTGGAGCTGATGGAAGAAGTCGCCCAGCGTGTCGAGAAAGAAGGCATCGAAGCCTGGTTCAAGCTCGATGCGGCCGAACTGCTCGGCGCCGACGCCGCGCACTACGACAAGATCAGCGATACGCTGGACGTGTGGTTCGACTCGGGCACCACCCATTCGCACGTCATGCGCGGCTCACACCCGGATCAGCACGGCTATCCTGCCGATCTTTATCTGGAAGGCTCGGACCAGCATCGCGGCTGGTTCCACTCGTCGCTCCTGACTGGCTGCACCATCGACGGCCGCGCGCCCTACAAGGCCCTGCTGACCCATGGCTTCGTGGTGGATGCGCAAGGCCGCAAGATGAGCAAGTCGCTCGGCAACACTGTGGTGCCACAGGAAGTCACCGACAAGCTCGGTGCCGAAATCCTGCGCCTGTGGGCCGCCAGCACCGATTACTCAGGCGAAGTCTCGATCGGCAAGGAAATCCTCGACCGCGTGATCGAGGTCTATCGCCGCGTGCGCAACACCTTGAGATTCCTGCTCGCCAACACCGCCGACTTCGATTTCGCAACAGACGCGCTGCCGGTCGAACAATGCTTTGAAATCGACCGCTACGCCCTGAGCCTGACTCGGCAACTGGCCGCAGGCGCAGAGACTGACTACGCGAAGTATGAGTTCCATCGCATCGTGCAGGCACTCCAGCTGTTCTGCTCGGATGATCTGGGCAGTTTCTACCTCGATATCCTCAAGGACCGCCTCTACACCAGCGCCACCAAGTCCATCGCCCGTCGCTCGGCACAGACTGCGCTGTGGCACATCACCCAGACCCTGGTGAAGCTCATGGCACCGATCCTCTCTTTCACCGCCGAGGAAGCCTGGGCCGTGATGAGTGCAGATGCCGACGACAGCGTGATGCTCCACACCTTCCACCAATTGCCCGAGCTGACGACCGACGAGACCCTGGTTGCACGTTGGGCAACGATCCGCACCGTGCGCGCTGAAGTCATGAAAGAAATCGAAGCCGTGCGTACGGCCGGTCAGGTCGGCTCGTCCCTGCAAGCCGAAGTCACCTTGCACGCCAGTGGCGCAAAATTCGCGGCACTCGCCGCACTGGGTGATGATCTGCGCTTCGTGCTCATCACCTCAGCTGTCAGTGTGGTCGAAGTGACAGCGGAAACCGACGAGAAGATCATCGTTACACCTTCCGGCCACCAGAAGTGCGGCCGCTGCTGGCATTACCGTGCCGATGTGGGTCGCAATCCGGAGCATCCTGAGCTGTGCGGCCGTTGCGACGACAACCTGCACGGAGCCGGCGAAGCACGGAGCCTTGCATGAAGCGTTTCACACTCTGGCTGGTGCTGGCACTGGCCGTGATCGGGCTGGATCAGTGGAGCAAGCTCGCGGTACTGGCGCACTTTGCCGAGTACGAATCGCTGCCGGTCACGGGCTTTTTCAATCTGGTGCTGGTCTATAACCCAGGCGCGGCCTTCAGCTTTCTCGCCGGGCATGATGGCTGGCAACGCTGGTTTTTCGTCACGCTGGCGGCTGTGATCTGCTCCTGGCTGCTGCGCCTGATCTGGCTGCATCGTACCGAGATTCTGCAGCCGGCAGCATTCGCTCTCGTCGTGGGCGGCGCTATTGGCAATGTGATCGACCGCTTGGCCCATGGAAAAGTGGTTGATTTCCTCGACTTTTACCTGGGCAGCTATCATTGGCCGGCCTTCAACCTCGCAGATTCGGCCATCTGCCTCGGCGTGGCCCTGATGATTCTGGCCCAGCTGCGTGAGAGCCGCCGCGAAAACCAACAGAAAGCCAAGCCCCAATGAGCACTATCCAGCCCGACAGCCTCGTCACCCTGAACGTCCGCATTGCCCACGCAGAGTCCGGCACAGTGATGTTTTCATCCTTCGAAGCCACCCCAATGACGCTGAAACTCGGCACGGGCGAATTGATGCCAGCCATCGAATCCCGCCTGATCGGCCTCAGCGCTGGCCATCGTGAAACATTCCAACTGGCGTCAGGTGAAGCCTTTGGCCCCTACCGCGATGAGCTGGTCGAAAAGGTGGACCGCCAACACGTTCCGGCCGGCATGGATCTGGCAGAAGACACCGTATTTGCTTTCACCGCACCGGATGGCAGCCAGTACCCGGGCCTGGTGCGCCAGCTCACCGAAGCATATGCGCTGGTCGACTTCAACCACCCCCTTGCCGGCCACGCCGTGAGCGTGGAAGTGGAAGTCATCGGCGCGATTTGAGTTTCATCCGAAAGCCAGCATATGAGCAATTCCGAAATTCTCCTCGCTAACCCACGCGGTTTCTGTGCCGGTGTCGAGCGTGCCATCGCCATCGTCGAACGAGCCATCGCTGTGCACGGCGCGCCGATCTATGTGCGTCACGAAGTGGTGCACAACAAGTTCGTGGTCGAAGACCTGCGCGCCAAGGGCGCCATCTTCATCGAAGACTTGGACGAGGTGCCGGCCGGCGCCACCCTGATCTTCTCGGCTCACGGCGTACCCCAGGAGGTGCGCCGCCAGGCCGAAGCCCGCGGCCTGCGAGTGTTTGACGCCACCTGCCCGCTCGTCACCAAGGTACACGTGGAAGTGGCCAAGATGCGTGAAGCCGGGCGTGAAATCGTCATGATCGGCCACAAGGGCCACCCGGAAGTGGAAGGCACCATGGGCCAGGCGGAGTCCGGCATGTATTTGGTCGAATCCGTGGAAGAAGTGGCAGCCCTTCAGGTGCGCGACGAGAACCTACTCGCCTACGTAACCCAGACCACCCTCTCGGTTGACGACGCCCAAGTTATCGTCGATGCGCTCAAGGCGCGCTTCCCGGCCATCGTCGGGCCAAAGAAGGACGATATCTGCTACGCCACCCAGAACCGCCAGGATGCCGTGAAATTCATGACTCCGTTAGTCGATCTGGTGATCGTGGTCGGTTCGAAGAACAGCTCTAACTCCAATCGCCTGCGCGAAGTGGCCGCCCTGCGTAATGTGCCGGCCTATCTGGTAGACAATGCGGCAGGACTCGATCCGGCCTGGCTCTCTGGCAAGCGCCGCATCGGGGTAACCGCAGGCGCGTCAGCACCGGAAATCCTGGTCAATGAAGTCATCGCCCGTCTCAAGGAACTGGGCGCCAGCAACGTTCGGCCACTCGATGGCGCGATCGAAAACATCACCTTCCCGATTCCGAAGGAATTGCAGGCCTGAGGCTCTCTTTGCCGTGATACGGCAATGTGTGACAGATCAGACAAGTCCTTCATTTAATTGTAACAAGGCAAGACCTTGGCCCTTTCGGGCTGATATCATCGCGCCTTCTTTTCAAACACGACTGCGCTCCCATGTTCGGACGATTCATGCCCCGCGAGGGCCGTTTTTTCGATTTCTTCAACGCTCATGCCGAGCAGGTTGTACTGGCAGCCCAGCAACTGGTTGCCCTGATGTCGGCCAGCCCGGAAGACATGCCCGGCATCGTCTCGCGCATTGACGAAATCGAAACGCAAGCCGACAAGATCACGCACGATACGGTGGCCCTGCTGCACACCACCTTCATTACGCCTTTTGATCGCGATGCGATCCATGCTCTGGTCAATGATCTCGATGACATTGTCGACTCGATTCAGGACGTCGCTGAGGGCATCAGCCTGTACAACGTGCGTCGTCTGACACCGGACGCCGTGCAGATGTCGGAACTGACTCTTTCCTGTGCCGAGCGCGTCAAGCAGATCATCAAGCTGATCGGCGACATGGAGCACGCCAGCGACATCCTGCGTACCTGCCGTGAGATCGAGCAACTGGAGTCGGATTGTGACCGTGTGATGCGCTCGGCGCTGGGCCGCGTCTTCCGCGATGAGCGTGACCCGCTGCAGGTGATCAAGATGAAGGCCATCTACGAAGGCCTGGAAAAGATCACCGATCACTGCGAAGACGTGAGCAAGGTTGTCGAAGGTCTGGTGCTGGAAAACGCCTGATCGCTATGGAAACCGTGCAAATCAGCCTGTACGTGGTGATCGCGCTGGTCGCGCTCGCCCTGATTTTCGACTTTCTGAATGGCTTTCACGACGCAGCCAACGCAATCGCCACGATTGTCTCCACCGGCACGCTCAAGCCGACCCAGGCGGTCGCCATGGCCGCCTTCTTCAATTTCGTGGCTATCTTCGTGTTTCACCTCAAGGTGGCTGCCACGGTTGGCAAAGGCATTGTTGATCCGAGCGTAGTCGATCACTACGTGGTTTTCGGCGCATTGATGGGTGCGGTGAGCTGGAACGTCATCACCTGGTATTTCGGCATTCCGTCGAGTTCCTCACATGCCCTGATCGGTGGCATCGTTGGGGCAACGATGGCCAAGGCTGGCAGCGCTCCGCTGATCTGGACCGGTATCGGCAAGACCGTGGCCTTCATCGTGATCTCCCCGATGCTCGGCATGTTGCTGGGCTCGATCATGATGCTGATCGTGTCACACAGCTTTTTCCATAGCACACCTACCAAGGTTGACCGCTGGTTCCGCCGTTTCCAGATCGTCTCGGCCAGCGCCTATAGCCTCGGCCACGGCGGCAATGACGCCCAGAAAACCATCGGCATCATCTGGCTGCTGCTGATTACCACAGGGTATCTGGGACAGGATTCGGAGCTGCCGATCTGGGTCATCATTTCCTGCTACTCGGCCATTGGCTTCGGCACGCTTTTTGGCGGCTGGCGCATCGTCAAGACCATGGGGCAAGGCATCACCAAGCTCAAGCCTTACAGCGGCTTCTGCGCCGATAGCGGCGGTGCGATCACGCTCTATCTCGCAACCTGGCTTGGAATCCCGGTATCCACCACCCACACCATCACGGGCGCCATCGTCGGCGTAGGCTCCTCGCGCCGCTTCTCGGCCGTGCGCTGGGGCTTGGCAGGCAGCATCGTGTGGGCCTGGGTGCTGACCATTCCTTGCAGTGCGCTGATAGCAGCGATCTCCTGGTGGATCGGCCGGCAGATCCTCTAAGCGCTCAAAGGATTAAAAAGGCGTGTCCAAGGACACGCCTTTTTTGTATCTGCCGCAGCTCAGGCAGCCTGGATCGCCACCATACGCCCGAAGTGTGTGGCCGGATCGGCCGCCAATTCGGCAAAACGGCCCTGCTCGACGATCTGCCCCTGCTCGAAAACCACCACCTGGTCCGCCTCCCGCAGAGTACTGATGCGGTGCGCAACGATGATCAGGGTGCGCCCCGGCGCAAACTCGTTCATCAGGCGCTGGGTCACTTGCTGTTCGGTTGCGGAATCGAGTGCGGAGGTTGCTTCATCCATCAACAGGATCGGCGCGTCACGACAGATCGCCCGTGCAATGCCAACCCGCTGACGCTCGCCACCGGAGAGTGCATGCCCCTTCTCGCCCACCGAGGTATCGAGCCCCTCAGGCAAGCGCGCGATGAGTTCGTCGAGGCAGGCGATCCGACAAGCACGCGCGAGTAGCTCGGCAGATACTTCGCGCATCATGGTGAGATTTTCTTTCAACGAGAAATTGAACAGCTCGGTTTCCTGCAGTACGACAGCCACCTTACTGATCAATGCCTCGTGCCGGATGTCAGCCACCGGCGTACCGCCGATCTTCAACTCGCCATGTTCCAAGTGATAAAGACCCAGCATCAGCTTGATCAGGGTGGACTTGCCCGAGCCGGAGTGTCCGGCAATGCCCAGCACGCTGCCACGCGGAATTTCCAAAGTCATGGGCCCCACCGCCGGCTTGTCCCCATAACGAAAACTGGCCTTTTCCAAATGGATCGCATCCCATTCAGTGGGGAAACGTGCCTTACCCTTGGCCAACGTATTGCGCCCCCAGAAGATTGACATCATTCGTCCAAGATTGGACTTGCGCTCGATCATCAGCTGAATCTTGTCGGTGAACTCGATTGAGGCTTCGCGCAAACGGTCGAAATAGGCCGCGTAGGTCAGGAAAAAGCCCGCCAGCAGTGCCCCCTGCATCACCATCCAGCCGATCACCAGCAGGTACGCGCCCCAGGCAATACTGTTGTGGATCTGAAAACACATCCACTTCGTGTTCGACAGGCGCAGCCGCTCGTAGGAAAGCTGGCGCGCCAGCTCTTCGCGGCGAGCCACATTGCTGGTCATGTTATCCGCCGCGCCAAGTGCCTTCACGGCAAGGATGTTGGACGCACTCTCTACAAAGCTACCACTGGCGTTCTCCATCGATTTATTGATGCGATCCGACAACTTCGCGATGCGATAGTCAAAATAGAACTCCACGCTGAGGAGAATTCCCAGGTAGTAGGCAAAGAACAGGATGAACGCCGGGTGCAACAGCATGCAGGCAATCAGCGAACCCACGAAGGCGGCCACTGCCGAGCTGAGGCTGTTGACCATGTCACCGGTCCATTCGCGCACCGATTCGGAGCCCGTCAGGATTCGCTGGGCCTTGTTGCCTGTGCTCTCCTGCTGGTGCCAGGCCAGCGAATAATCGAGCAAGCGCTCAAACCCCCACACCTTGGCGCGATAGCGCGCATTCAGGCTGATTCGCCCGAGCATACGTTTCGATGACAGGCGTACCAGCGCAACCACTGCGTGGCTGCCCGCCAACACACCAACCAGCCACCACAGCTGACTCACGGCTGGGCGCACATCCGGCGCGGCCGCGCCATATGCAATCAGGAAGTTAGCGATCATGCCGATCAACAGCGGCGGCACCAGCGTGTAGAACATCACCGCCAGCAAGACCAGCAGGAACAACAGATAGAACCAGCGCTCTTCGGCAAGAAAGAACCACAGCGCTCGGGGCAGATCACGAAAACGGAAGACCAGTTCGTCGGACTTTGGATCGGGCTGCAGCATCAGGCATTCACTCCGCTCTGGGGCGCAAGATGCGCCGCTCATACATTGTACGCGGCCGATCGCACTGCATCATTGACACTACCAGCAGGCGCCCAGCAAACTCCTGCCCGCATCGCGCTTCACCATGGCGCAGCAAGACGCCGCTCAGGGACAGGACGACAAGATGGCAAAGCCGAAAAACCAGAATCCAAGTGCAGCTCCGGCTGCCTCTGCCACAGCCGCCGTTAGCGGCAACGGCGCATCGCAAAAGGTCTTCGATGCCATCGAGCGCATCCCGGGCTGGCTGCGCACCACGCTATGCTTCATCATCGTGCTGGCGATCGGCTGGTGCATGTACTTCGTTAACCATGCCGAACCCAAGTATGCTTTCTGGGACGAGAACTATCACCTCACTTCAGCCCAACGTTACATAGAAGGATTCGCCCACTTAGAGCCGCACCCGCCTCTTGGCCTGCTTCTCATCGCTGCTGGCGAGAAACTATCCGGCGCCAATCAGGGCATCGACATGAGCGCCCTCACGCCGACGAAGTACATCGACGGAGACAAACTCCCGCAAGGCTTCTCATTTTCCGGCATGCGCCTAGCCCCCAGCCTGTTCGGAGCACTGGGCGCACTGATGTTCTTCGGATTGATGCTTGAGCTCACCGAAAACCGCCTCGTGGCCCTGTTGTTCTCAACTCTTTACTTGTTCGAGAATGCTTTTATCGTACATTTCCGCGCCGTGCACCTGGACAGCTTCCAGATGTTCTTCAGTCTCGGAGCGCTCTGGGTTTTCATCCGCATGTGGAAGCATGAAGGCCCCATCCCCGTACATCTCTACGCCAGCGCTGCAGCCTTGTGCGGACTGGCGATCATGGTCAAGATCAACGCAGCCCTTCTGCTCGCGCTATTCCCTGTGCTCTATTTCAAGGACTTCGGCACACGCCTGCGTGGTTTCGATGTTCTGCACCAGCTACGTCACTTCGCACTCAAGGCTGGCATTGTAACGCTCACGATAGCAACAATCACCTTGGTTGTGTTTGCCCTGCACGCACTGATCGGAAAGCAGCCGGCCAGCGAAGGCACATCCGCCCAGACCGATCAGCAATTCATGTCACAGACCTATAAGGACTACGTCACACGGGGTCAGCATCTGACACCGTCAACGCTGCTCGCCATTACCAACGACTACTTCAGGTTCATGGATCACGACCACAAGGGAGTGCCAAAACTGGATGTGTGCAAACCGGGCGAGAACGGCTCCTCTCCTCTGAACTGGCCCTTGCACAACAAGACCATCAATTACCGCTGGGATTCGGCCGACGGTTTCACACGCTACGTACAGCTCGCCGGCAATCAGGTGAGCTGGTACCTTGGACTTGCCGCGGTGCTGCTCTCGATTCTGACCATCGCCAACCGCCGCCTCTTCGGCGTGGAAGCCGGTGCTGGCCGCAGCTATGCGCTGATCGAAGTATTCACCGGTCTGTATCTGGTCTTCATGCTGCTCCATCTGTATCTGGGCGCACAGCGCGTGATGTATCTCTATCACTACTTCCTGGGCCTCCTGATCAGTTACATCCTGATCGTGCTGAACTGGCAGAACCTGTGCGAGCTGAATCAGATCAAAGCGCGCACCCGCCTCCTGATCGTGGCCGTCATGAGCGTGCTGATCATTGCCAGCAGCCTGTTCTTCTTGCCACTCAACAACCACAAACCACTCAACAAGGAGCAATGCGAGAGCCGCAACGTGTTCTCGCATATCGTTGACTGCCAAGGCTGAACGCCCGCTCAGCATTCAGGAAGCCCGCCCGCCTGCCGTTATTGATGGCAGCGGGCGGGCTTCGTGCCACTCCGGCCGTGAAATCAGTCACGAACACCTGCGCAGACACAGTTCGTGACAAGGCGCTGCCAAGTCCTTCGGCGGCACCACTGATAAAGTAGGCACCCTGTTCGAAAGCCAACAGCCATGCCTTACATCCGTCGTTCTGCAACAGGGGAAATCGTCGCCCTGCTGCATGAAGCCAGCCCCGACGCCCAAGAGTTCCAGTCTGCCACCACGCCTGAAGTCTGTGCTTTTCTCGGCCTGCCGATGATCAACAACTTCGCCGGCCTGGATGCTGACTTCATCCGGGTAATGGAGGACCTGATCGACGTGATGCTGGACAAGGGTTTGCTACGCCTCACCGACCTACCTGCGGAAGCCCAGCGCAAGCTGCTGGCCCGCAAGGACATGCGGCGTAGAATGCAGGGCGCCCTTGACCTGCTGGGCGGCAACGACGTGATTTGACCCCGGACCCTGCGCACCCGATGAGCGACTCAAACCCAAGCGTCACCCCGGCCATTCCCCCCGCTGGCTCCGAAGCCAGTTGGCTACTGGGCGCTCACAAAGCCCACCTCGATCCGCTGCTGGAATGCCTGGTGCAGCTCACCCGCATCCACGGCAAGCCATGGAGCGCCGAAGCCCTCGCCGCCGGCCTACCCAAAGCAGATCACCTGCTGCCGCCGTCCCAATTTGCCCGTGCCGCTGCGCGCGCGAGCCTCAACGCCCGTCTTCTGCGCAAGGATCCAGCCGATATCGACGCCCGCTTGCTGCCCGCCGTACTGCTGCTGCACGGCAAGCGTGCCTGCCTGCTGCTTGATCACACGCCAGACGGGAAATTCCGCATTTCGCTGCCGGAAGCGCCGGAGAGCAGCATCGTGATCAGCGCGGTGGAGCTTGAGGATGCCTACGCCGGCATTGCCATCATCGTGCGGCCACGCTTCCGTTTTGACGAA
The DNA here is from genome assembly GCF_002855595.1 of Uliginosibacterium sp. TH139. Taxonomy (NCBI): domain Bacteria; kingdom Pseudomonadati; phylum Pseudomonadota; class Betaproteobacteria; order Rhodocyclales; family Zoogloeaceae; genus Uliginosibacterium; species Uliginosibacterium sp. TH139. The sequence goes on from NZ_PKRR01000008.1 coordinate 180,945, forward strand.
CGCGCGCCTGAAGTGCACAAGTTGCGTGGTCAGCACTGGTTCTGGAGCGCCATGCTCGGTAACTGGCGCCTCTACCGCGATGTGCTGGCCGCTGCGCTGCTGGTCAATATGTTCGCGCTGGCCATCCCGATGTACTCAATGAACGTGTACGACCGGGTGGTGCCGAATCACGCCATTGAAACGCTGTGGGTGCTGTCTATCGGGGCCCTGTTGATCCTGTTCTTCGACTTTGCCTTGCGCAGCATCCGCGCCTTCATCATCGACACGGCCAGCAAACGGGTCGATGTCACCCTTTCAGCACGCATCATGGAGCGTGTACTGGGCGTAAAACTCGCCGCGCGCCCGATCTCGGTCGGCTCCTTTGCTTCCAACCTGAGAGCCTTCGAAGGCGTGCGTGATTTCATTGCTTCAGCGACCGTCACTGCGCTGGTGGACCTCCCCTTCGTGCTGATCTTCCTCCTGGCGATGTTGTGGATCTCGCCCTGGCTGATCCTGCCGGCCGTATTCGGCATGCTGGCAGTCGTTGCGGTGGCGCTATTCTCCCAAGGCAAGATGCATGAACTAACGGAAACCACCTATCGAGCTTCGGCCCAGCGCAACGCCGGCCTGATTGAAAGCCTAGTCGGCCTGGAAACCATCAAGACCCTCGGCGCAGAAAGCGAGATGCAGCGCCGCTGGGAGCGTGCCACCCTGTTCATCGCACAGATCGGAGCGCGCACCCGTCTGCTCTCGTCCACTACGATGAATTTCGCGCAGACCACCCAGCAAGCGGTCAACATCATCACCATCATCCTCGGGGTGTACCTGCTCACCGACAATCAGGTCTCCATGGGCGGCATCATCGCCGCAGGCATGCTCTCGGGCCGTGCCCTGGCGCCACTGGGACAAGTCGCAGGCCTGATGATGCAGTTCCAGAACGCACGAACCGGCCTCAATTCGGTGGATTCACAGATGCAGCTGCCCGTTGAGCGGCCAGAGGAAGCCAGCTTCCTGCATCGCGCCAGCTTCCGCGGCGATATCGAATTCAAGGAGGTTGGATTTGCCTATCCCGGCAACGAGCAGAAGGTTCTGCGCAAGATTTCCTTCAAGCTCAAGGCTGGCGAAAAGGTCGGCATCATCGGCCGCATCGGGTCCGGCAAGACCACGCTCGAACGCCTCATCCTCGGGCTTTACGAACCCACCGAGGGCGCAGTCCTGATCGATGGTGTGGATGCCCGCCAGATCGATCCGGCAGAACTGCGCCGCGCCATTGGCTTCGTGCCGCAGGACGTGACCCTGTTCTTCGGCAGCCTCAAGCAGAACATCATGATGGGCTCACCCCTGGCCAGCGATGCGGCGGTGCTCGCTGCTGCCGAACTGGCGGGGGTCACCGAATTCGCCAATGCCCATCCGCAAGGCTTCGATATGCCGATTGGCGAGCGTGGTGAGTCTCTCTCCGGAGGTCAGCGTCAGGCGGTAGCCATTGCCCGTGCGGTGATCAACGATCCGCCCATGTTGCTGCTCGACGAACCCACCAGCAGCATGGATCACCAGAGCGAAGAGCAACTCAAGCAGCGCCTGCGCGGCTATGCCGCTGGCAAGACGGTGATTCTGGTCACCCATCGCACGTCCCTGCTGGATCTGGTCGACCGCCTGATCGTGATCGACTCCGGCACCATCGTGGCCGATGGCCCCAAGGCCCAGGTCGTTGAAGCCCTGCAACACGGACGCATCGGGAGGGCCGCGTGATGCAAGCACTGCAGCGCCTGTATGCCCGTCTCTCAGCCCTCTACGACCGGGCCATCGACTACGCCGAGCGCAACGAAATCCACGACGACGACGATTTCGGTGCCGATGCCCACTGGGCGCTGGCCGAGCAATCGCCGCGCGGTGCGCGGATTGCGGTGCTGGCCTCGGCACTGGCCCTGCTGCTACTTGTGGTGTGGGCGGCCCTGGCCGAGCTGGACGAAGTTACCAAGGGTGAAGGAAAGGTCATTCCCTCACGCCAGGTACAGGTCATTCAAAGCCTGGATGGCGGTCTGGTCTCCGAGATTCTGGTGCGTGAAGGCCAGCTCGTGAAGAAAGGTCAGTTGCTGCTGAAGATCGATCCGACCCGCTTTGTTTCCAATCTCAAGGAAAACCGTTCCGAGTATCTGTCACTCCTGGCCAAAGCCGAACGCCTGCAAGCCATCGCCGAGACACGCCCCTTCGTGCCCCCGCCCGAAGTCGTCACAGAGGCGCCCGAAATCGTCGCGCAGGAGCAGGCTTTGTTCGAGGCCGTGCGCAGCGAACTGCTCAACAGCATTGGCATCGCCCAGCAGCAACTCACCCAGCGCGGTCAGGAGCTTAAGGAAATCCGTGCGCGTCGCGAATCGGCCGAGCAAGGCTATGAGCTGACCCGCCAGGAGCTTGAGAAAACACGCCCGCTGGCGCGTACAGGGGCCGTTTCCGATGTTGAACTGCTGCGCCTGGAGCGCGATGTATCGCGCTATCGTGGCGAACGCGACATGGCCAATGCCCAGATCCCGCGCATCGAGTCCGCCATTGCCGAAGCCCAGCGCAAGATCCAGGAAGTGAATCTGGGCATCCGCAACAAGGCCCGCACCGAATTGTCCGAAGTCAGCTCACGCCTGGGCCGCCTCTCAGAAGGCAGCGTCGCGCTGGAAGACCGGGTCAAGCAATCCGAAATCCGCTCACCCGTGAATGGCACGGTCAAGCAGTTGCTGGTCAATACCGTCGGCGGTGTCGTTCAGCCCGGCCGCGACATCATCGGCATCGTGCCGAGCGACGATGCCCTGCTGCTCGAAGCCAAGGTACTGCCACGCGACATCGCCTTCCTGCGTCCGGGGCAGAAAGCGCTGGTCAAGTTCACGGCCTACGATTTCGCCATCTACGGCGGCCTCGAAGCCAAGCTCGAACACATCGGCGCAGACTCGATTACCGACGACAAGGGCAACTCCTATTACATCGTGCGGGTGCGCACCGACAAAAGCGTGATCGGCGCCGAGAACCTGCCGATCATCCCCGGCATGATTGCCGAGGTCGATATCCTCACCGGCAAGAAAACCATCCTTGCCTACCTGATGAAACCCGTCCTGCGTGCTCAGGCCAATGCCCTGCGCGAACGCTGAGTCCACATGCCGCATCACGAATTTTCGATCCTCACCGACGACGAAACCGTCTTTGCCCGTTTCCGCCTGCTAGCCGATCAATGGGTCATCCACCGCCTCAGTGGCGCCGCCAGTATTCCCCGGCAAACTGCGGGCAGCCTGATCGTCCTCGACAGCAATGCCCACGCCCTGCCCGCCCCCGGGCACCCGGACTGGCAAAGCTGGAGCCAGCAGCACAAGCTGATCGTAGCCAGCAGCCTGCCGAGCGACGACGAAGGCCTCGCCTTCCTCGAAGCAGGTGTCAGCGGCTATTGCCAGGCCTATGCCCCCCCTGCCACGCTGCGCCAGGTACTTGAGGTTGTGGCCAGCGGTGAGCAATGGGTTGGTAGAAGCCTGCTGACCCGGCTGCTGCGCGGGCTTAACCGTCAGCGCGCCGTACAGGGAGAGGACTGGAGCAGTCGACTCTCCGAGCGCGAACGCGAAGTGGCGCGCCTTGCCGCCTCAGGTGAATCCAATCTTTTCATCGCCGGAGCGCTGAACATCACCGAGCGTACGGTGAAGGCTCACCTGAGCGCCTGTTTCAACAAACTGGATGTCACCGACCGACTCCAGCTTGCCCTCAAGGTTCACGGCCTCCGCCCCTGAGAAAAGCCCCTTCTGAAGAGGTTTTGCGGCATTTTTCGTGGCGTGTGACACATCGCGACGAAAAACTGTACCCAGGTACAATACGAGCACGCTGCACTGCGTCGTAAATTCCGGCTCATTCCTACTAAAAGCCGGAAAAGAGACCCCGCATGGCAGCCTCCAAGTCCACCACTCCCGCCCTCAGCGCCAATGTTGTCCGCATCGACGGCAAGGCCTATCTGCGTACCCCCGAAGGTCTGATTGCCCTTAAAGCCGGGGACCGCATCGAGCAAGGACAGGAAATCGTAGTGGACGCCAAGGGTCAGTTGCAGATCCGCCTGCCCAATGGCGAGCTGCTTGACCTTGGCGGTGGCCGCAACGTGCGCGCCGATGAAGACATGCTCGGCCAGAACACCGAGCGCAGCGAGGCCGCGGTCAAAACACCCTCGGCAACAGACGCCGAAGCGGTTCTAGCCGCACTGAACGCCGGCGAGGATCCTTTTGCTACGTTGGATCCTGCTGCTGCAGGCCTGGGTGCAGGTGGTGCAGAGGGTGGCCACGGCTTCGTGCGCCTGTTGCGCGTCACAGAAGAACTCTCACCGCTCGAATTCCAGAGTGGAACGTCCTTTGTCGCCGAAGCGATCAACATCCCTAACGGCAACGATGACACCCTGCAAGACGCCACCCTGGCAGATATCCAGCCGCCCTCCCCCAGCATTAGCCTGAATTCGAACATCACGCCGGACGACATCATCAATGCCACTGAAGCCGGTCAGTCGATCGCCATCACCGGCGTGGTCGGGGGTGACGCCAAGGTGGGTGACACTGTCACCCTGACCGTCAATGGCAAGGATTTCACCGGCACGGTCGCGGCAGACAAGTCCTTCAGCATTGCGGTGCCGGGCGCCGATCTGGTGGCTGACGCGGATGCCACCATCGATGCACGCGTGAGCACCACCGATGCCGCTGGCAACACCAGCAGCGCCACGAGTCGCGAAAGTTATTCGGTCGACACCAACCCTCCCAGCGTTGCCGTCAACGTCACCGACAGCGCACTGAACAGCGGAGACAAGGTCTCTACCGTCACCTTCACTTTCAGCGAAGCACCTGGTGGTTTTAGCGCTGCGGATATCACCGCAGTGGGCGGGACAATCAGTGGGCTGACGGCCACGTCCGATCCGAGGGTCTTTACGGCAACCTTCACCGCCACTGACGGCTTCTCCGGTACTGGCAGCGTAACCGTAGCCAATGCCAGCTATACCGACTCTGCGGGCAACCCCGGCACAGCTGGCAGCGATACAGTCGCAATCGATACTGTTGCGCCAGGCGTCAGCGTCAATATCGTCGACACCGCGCTGAACAATGGCGACAAGATTTCCACTGTCACTTTTACCTTCAGTGAAGCACCTAGCGGCTTTAGCGCCGCAGATATCACAGCGGTAGGCGGCACAATCAGCGGTCTCACTGCCACCGCAGACCCGAAGGTCTTTACCGCCACCTTCACCGCAACCGACGGCTTCTCCGGCACTGGCAGCGTAACCGTGGCCAATGCCAGCTACACCGATGCTGCAGGCAACTCTGGTACAGCTGGCAGCGATACAGTCGCAATCAATACTGTTGCACCAGGCGTCACTGTCGATATCGTCGATACCGCACTCAATGTGGCTGACAAGGTTTCCACCGTCACCTTCAGCTTCTCTGAAGCCCCGGTGGGCTTCACTGCGGCCGACATCACGGCTGTGGGCGGCACGATCTCGGGGCTCACCGCCACCGCCGATCCGAAGGTCTTTACCGCCACCTTCACCGCAGCGGACGCCTTCACCGGCACTGCTTCGGTCTCGGTTGCGGCAGGTTCCTACACCAATGCCGCCGGCAACACCGGCACGGCGGGCACGGACTCCGTGCCGGTCGATACCGCGCCTCCGGTGCCGACCATCACGCTGGATGCGGCCATCACGCCGGACGACATCATCAACGCTACCGAGGCCGGTCAGTCGATCGCCATCACCGGTGTGGTCGGGG
>NZ_PKRR01000009.1:0-130633 GCF_002855595.1 Uliginosibacterium sp. TH139
TTGTCGCATTTAAGCAAAGAAACTGCCTACCCCACCTGGCCCCACCGCCAAACCCCACAAACCCCTAAACAAAAGGCCGCTTACGCGGCCTTTTGTTACAGCACGCTCGATCTGTGCTCAGTGATGATGGCCTTGTGGGCCATGAACATGCCCATGATCCAGCTCTTCGGCGCTTGCCTGACGAACTTCGCGCACTGTGACATCGAAGATGAGCGCCATACCCGCGAGCGGATGGTTGCCATCAACAACAACCTTCTTGTCAGCGATGTCGGTAATGCGGAAGAGCATGTCGTCTTCGCCATCGTCGCCAACTCGCTCAAAAGCCATGCCGACTTCAATATCAGCCGGAAAGAGTTCGCGATCTTCGATCAGGACCAGGCTTTCGTCATACTCACCAAAAGCATCGTCTGGCTGCAGCTTGATGTTGAGCTTCTCGCCCGTCTTCATGCCGTGCAGCTTCTCTTCCAGTAGCGGAAAAATGGCATCGTAACCGCCATGCAGATAAACCAGCGGGTTGGCACCGTCGTCGACGACATTGCCGTCGGGATCACGCACAGAGTAATCAAGCGTGACGACGGTGTTCTTGAGGATTTCCATTACTGCTCCTAGAAAGGGTTTTCAGCTGTGCGAGAAGCTTTTCCGTGTGATCTCGCACATCAACATTGTAATCCGCGTGCAGCACCATACCATCGCCGCCGATGATAAAAGTGGAGCGATGCACCGCTGGACGGATTACGCCATCCAGCTCGCGCTCTTGCCAGACATGATAAAGACGACAAACATCTCCCTCCGGATCAGATAGCAGTTCCATCGCAATGCCATGCTCGTCCCGAAAATCCGCGTGCGTCAAACACTCATCCAAACTCACCCCCACCACCATGGCGCCACACCGAGCAAAGTCATGATCGCGCTCGGAAAAGGATATCGCCTGCTTGAGGCTGGATGGCATTACATCACGGGGATAGAAGTGCAACACCACAATTTGGTGATGCTGCAGCGCGGCAGACAGGTCGAAGATCTCCATATCAGCATCTGGCAAACAAAAAAAAGGCGCTTGCTTGCCCGACACCAGAAGTTCATCGCTTGATGCCCAAGTACCAAGTTGGCCCATGTGTCACTCCCCGTTGCACAGTCTCTGTCTTTTCTGGATAGACCTGTGTGCAGCGAACAACAAGGAGACGACGGAAAGCCCTTATCCAAATTCACAAAGGGTTACAAAAGCCCCTCAGGCGCGGCAAGTGGCGGCAGGCCATGGCGCCGCCTGACACGCGAACACTCTGCGTTACCGATACCGAACAGGCCATGCGCAGCAAACTCGCGGCAGGGGTCGGGCCTTTGTTCGTAGATCCCACAATGGACCCTCTCGCCAATACGGCCAACCAGCGCCACACAGCGAGGGTTGGTGCGATCAGTACCGCGCATCCGGCAAGTAGTGGCCGTCTCTTCGTCTGCCAAAGCGTCTGGCACGCAACCACCTTCGGACAGCAACTGGCTGCGGTGAAAGCTCACGCGCAAGGATGCGCAGCAAGCGCCACAGCGCACACAAGGATCCAGATCAATACTCATTCAGTACCCAGGTCGATCGATAAACGATAAAGCGCCTGACCCGAGTCGCGATACTTGCGCTCGAAAAGCGTTAGAGGCTCTTCGACGTCAATCTGGTCCAGCAATGCCTCGCGATTCGTTACGATGCGCAAGGCCTGCGCCAATTCCTCAAGATAGATTGACCAGTTACTACGACTCTCAAGCACCCCGCCAAGCTCAACGATCGTCGGGAATATGGCGTGACCATGCCAACGCCGCGCGAGATGGCCGATTTTGGGCCAAGGGTTCGGGTAGAGGATGTAATGACGCGCGAGACGTATTTCAGACTGACGCAGCAAAGCCCAGAAATCAACGAGGTCGGCACGCACGAAGCACAGGTTGTCAGGCCAATCACCCGCACCGGGTTTTCCGCGCGCCAGGCGATCTTCACTCTGGTCTATACCAAGCACGAAATGGTCGGGGTAGCGGCGCGCCAGTTGGAGGCTGCTCCAGCCCACCCCACAACCCGCATCAAGAAGCAAAGGCCGCCCCCCGCCCCACGCAGTCATAGCCTGTTCAAAAGCTTCACGATTCCACGGCGCCACGGGTTTTTGAAACTCGTGTAAACAATGGCGTCGCACCAGTTCAGCCAAGTGCTCGTGAGGGGCAATTTGAGCACTGCGAATGTCACGTGAGTTTGCGTACATCAGCGCACTCCTGCAGCCCAAAGACAATCACGAACCTCAGCAACCTGCCGCAAGGGACGCACAGCCTGGTAGAGCAATTCGGCCTGGGGGTAATTACGGCGCAGCAGATTCAGCCATTGCTTGATACGTCCCGGCGCGTGGCGCTCCTCGACACGAGTCAGTACGGCACGCCAATAGTGCGCAAGCAATGGCTGAAGACGCTGCCAATCACCCGCCCCGGGTTCGGCGGGCATACGCCCCCGGATCCGCTCCGCAAGAAAGGGGTCTGACACCGCACCGCGCCCCAGCATCACATCTCTCAAACCACCTTCACTCATGCAGCGCAGGTAGTCTGCAACATTCCATATTTCGCCATTTGCCACTACCGGCACAGCAACCGCATCAGCGATACGCGCAATCCATGGCCAGTGTGCAGGGGGGCGGTAGCCATCCTGCTTGGTGCGGGCATGCACCACGAGCATCTGCGCCCCGCCTTCAGCCAGCGCCTGCGCGGCCTCAATGGCAGGCACCGTATCCCGCACCCCCAAGCGCATCTTGGCCGTCAAAGGGGTTCGCCCGGCAATCCCCAGAGCAACGCAGCGAGCTATCCGCTCCAGCAAATCCGGCTCCTCCAGGAGCACCGAGCCGCCACGATGGCGATTGACCGTCGGTGCAGGGCAACCAAAGTTCAAATCAATTCCAGCAGGACTCAAGTCTGCCAAACGCGCAGCAGACGCCCCCATTAGATCAGGATCAGAGCCCAGCAACTGAACGCGCACAGGGGTCCCTGCATGCGTCTGTGAAGCAGCATTCAACTCAGGTGCAATGCGGGTAAAAAAACGAGCCGGCGGCAACCCAGTGGAGATTCGGGCGAATTCGGTGACGCACCAATCATAGGCACTTGCACGAGTCAGCACATCGCGCATTGGCGCGTCGACCAAGCCTTCCATTGGAGCCAGCAGGATGCGGGGCATTACAGACAACCAGTACTCAGAAGGCGCAATTCTACGCTGGCGCCATGCTATGGTGCGCGCTTTCGCTGTGTGAGCAAGGTGCTGCCGTGATCGTTCTGGATCTGAAATGCGAAGAGAATCACCGCTTCGAAGGCTGGTTCGCTTCACCCGAAATTTTCGAGCAACAACTCACCAGACACATGGTGCATTGTCCCGTATGCGGCGATGGAAAAATCAGCCGGCTACCCTCGGTACCAAACATCGTGCGCCGCAGTAACGAATCTTCGCCAGCCGCCAAGCCCCCCGCCCAACTCTTGAACAAACTGGCCGCCGCCTTGCTCAAAGCGGCCAGCGACGCAGAAGATGTTGGCGAACACTTCGCGGACGAAGCACGCAAAATTCACTATGGAGACGCCGAAGGGCGCAACATCCGCGGCACAACATCTGCCCAGGAAGCTCTTGGCCTCCTGGAAGAAGGAATCAGTGTGCTGCCTCTACCTGCTGGGAAAGAGGATCTGCACTAAACAAGTCCTCAGTGCTAACCAAAGCATCCGGCAGGTAGTAGAGCGGACTCAGTGGCTCGAAAGCACTCAATGGCCACGCCCTGAATGCGCGCAGCCAATTCCCCAGCGCTTGTTTGCGCGATGCACTTCCAGACTTCATCGTTATTACCTCGCCTGTTCTCATTGCAGGGCAAGATTACGACTTCAGGATGACATCGCAGTGACCACGAGATGACTTTGGCGTGACAAAACACAAAGGGGAAAGGCTTTCGCCTTTCCCCTTCGATGTTTGGAGCGGGAAAAGAGTCTCGAACTCTCGACCTCAACCTTGGCAAGGTTGCGCTCTACCAACTGAGCTATTCCCGCAAAACTTTTAAACCTGGAGGCGCGAGCCGGAGTCGAACCGACCTACACGGATTTGCAATCCGGTGCATAACCGCTTTGCTATCGCGCCGTTAATTCGACACCAATTCGGCTTGCGCCACGCTCCGTTTTTAACCGGAACTGTTATCCAACTAAAAGGAAAGCCAGCTTCAGCCTACCTAAGAAATCTTGGAGCGGGAAAAGAGTCTCGAACTCTCGACCTCAACCTTGGCAAGGTTGCGCTCTACCAACTGAGCTATTCCCGCGTCACGAGCCATGCATTATAGGGGCCAAAAAAAAGATGTCAACACTTACTCTCACTTTTCGTTGAGAACCTGCATCGCACGACGCATGTAATACACCATGGACCACAAAGTCAGTACGACCGCCACGACCATCAGCACCGAACCCATGCGGCGAATAGGCAACCCCAGCAGGTCGTCGTAATAGAGCAGCATTGGAATGGCGATCATCTGTGCGGCCGTTTTAAGCTTGCCGATGAAGGACACAGCAACGCTCTTGGTCTTGCCCAGCTGTGCCATCCATTCGCGCAGGGCAGAGATGGTCAATTCACGACCGACAATGATGAAAGCCAGCACAGCATTGCAACGATCCAGCCACACCAACAAAACAAGGGCGGCACACACCATCAGCTTGTCAGCCACTGGATCCAAAAAGGCGCCGAAGGCGGAAGTCAGCCCCAACTTGCGCGCCAGCCAGCCGTCGAACCAGTCGGTCACAGCAGCCACCACGAACAGGGCACAGGCAAGCATGTTCTGATGATGCTGTGACAGCACGTCCGGCGGCAGGTAATACACCGCCAATACCAGCGGGATCATGAGGATGCGCGCCCAGGTGAGCGCGTTAGGAATATTGAAGTTCATGCCGGGGCTGTCAATGCAGCGCGTTATAAATTTGCTCGGCCATTTTACGATTGATCCCCTCTACGCGGCATAAATCTTCCACCGTAGCTTCGCGCACCCCAGCCAACCCGCCAAAAGTCTCGATCAATTTCTTGCGCCGTGTAGGCCCAACACCAGGAATATCCTCAAGCTGAGAAGTGAGGCGAGTCTTGCTGCGCTTGGCTCGCATGCCTGTGATGGCAAAGCGGTGGGCTTCATCACGTACGATCTGGATCAGATGCAGCGCCGGATGCTCGCCGCCCAGTGCGAGGCCGGGGCGGCCGTCCGGATAAATGAGTTGCTCCAGACCTGCCTTGCGTTCCTCACCCTTGGCAACCCCGACCATGGCAATGCTGGTCAGACCCAGCTCGGTGAGCACCTCCCAAGCAACACCGACCTGCCCCTTGCCTCCATCGATCAGAATCAGGTCGGGACGTACGCCCTCCCCCGCCGCCACTTTCTCGTAGCGTCGGGTGAGCGCCTGGCGCATTGCGGCATAGTCATCGCCGGGCGTGATGCCACTGATGTTGAAGCGACGGTATTCGGACTTCTTCATGCCCGCACCTTCCCACACGACACAGGAGGCCTGGGTAGCCTCCCCTTGGGTATGCGAGATATCGAAACACTCGATGCGCTGCGGGCGCTCGGATAACTCGAGGGCCGCCTGCAAGGCATCAAGCTGAGCCTCGGCGCGACCGGTTTCACGCAAGCGCGTCTCGATGGCAAGCCTGGCATTGGTGAGCGCCATTTCGGCCCATGCCTTTTCGGCCTGGAAGCGTGCTGTCGCAACAATCGGCGGTCGCTCCAGCACGTCTTCAAGCAATGCGCGGATCGCCTCTACATCTGCACCTTCGATCACCAGCTTGGTCGGTGCCGGATGCAGGCGGTAGTGCTGCTCAACGTAGGCCAGCAAGGCATCCGCTACGCCCAGCCCTTCACTGGCACTAGGGAATTGGGCCCGATCTCCCAGATGGCGGCCGCCCCGCACCATCGCAAGGTTTACACAAACCTGCCCTCCTGCGGCCTCCGCGACGAGGATGTCGACATCCTCGTCCTTGCCTGAATCGACGAACTGTTTGTGCAACACAGTTTGCAATGCCCGGATCTGATCGCGGAAGACTGCCGCCTGCTCGAAGGCAAATGCGTCAGAAGCCGCCTGCATGCGCGCAGTCAGACTATCAATGACATCGGAGTGGCGACCTTCAAGAAAGAGGGTCGCTAGCTTCACGTCGCGCGCGTAACTCTCTGCATCGATCACGCCCACGCAGGGTGCCGAACAGCGTTTGATCTGGTGCAGCAAGCAAGGACGAGAGCGATTGTTGAAAACGCTGTTTTCGCAAGTCCGCAGCAAGAACAGGCGCTGCAGCAATTGGATGCTCTCGCGTGCCGCCCAGCTTGAGGGAAAAGGGCCGAAGTAGCGCACACCCTTCTCGAAGGCGCCACGGTAATAAGCTAGGCGCGGTGAGGCGTCGCCGGTGATCGCAATATAGGGGTAGCTTTTGTCGTCGCGAAAAAGAATGTTGTAGCGCGGCTTGAGCGATTTGATGAGGTTGTTTTCGAGGATCAGCGCCTCGGCCTCGGAACGCACGGCAGTGGTATCCACGCGCACGATCTGCGCCACCATCAGGGCAATGCGCGGGCTCGGATGGTTCTTCTGAAAGTAGTTCGAAACGCGGCGCTTGAGATTCTTGGCCTTGCCGACGTAGAGCACTTCCTCATCAACGCCGATCATGCGGTAGACGCCAGGCGCCTCGGTCAGCGAACGCAGGAAGGGTTTGTAATCGAAACTCACGGCGGTTTCTCGCAAGGGGCAGGTCAGGCCCGGATACTACCGCAGGGCAGGCGGGATGGCCTCTCAAGCCTCCTCCCCAAGACAGAGCGCGCTACGAGCCAAGCAATTTCCGGCCGGCGGCACGGCACCGACCTGCGGGGCGGGCAAGCTCTGCCAGGCCGGTTAGGCTTGTGCCTAATCCGCGCAGCCCGAGCTGCGCCATTATCCGGAGTTCCCATGCATCGCCCTACCCGCCCGCCTTATACCTTGCTCCCCTGTGTGCTTTTCGTCCTGTCACTAGGGGCTTGCGGCGGAGGGGGCGGGGGAGACAGCAGTACAACATCAGGCCAAACGGGTAGCGGCACAAGCAGCGCAGTAAGCGCCTCACAGACAAGCAGTGCCCGCTCGACCAGCAGCTCGGGCAATGCCAATAGCTCCAGTGCGGGTTCTAGCAGCTCAAGCAGCGGCCTTTACCAGAGTGCTCCGCTGGTTTCGAGCTGCATCGCCGGTCAGCTGCAGGCTAGCGAAAAGAATTCGGTGCTGATCCGGCTGAACGAGATTCGAGCCCGCCACGGCTTACCCGCCGTGAGCTATGACAGCAGCGGTGACGCCGCGGCAGCGGCTGCAGCGCTCTACATGGTAGCGAACGAGACCCTCACCCATACCCCTTCAAGCAGCGGCAAGTGCTACAGCGAAGACGCTTACCGTCTCGCGAACACCAGTAATCTCTATACCAGTTGGGGATACAGCACGGTCACCACCCCCAGCGCAGACGCCATGGTGAGCTATCTGATCGATAGCGGCGTGAGCAGCCTGGGCCATCGCCGATGGTTGCTCTACCCCTTCTTCGCAGCCACCAGCTTCGGCCGCGTAGATTCCGCCCCCGCCGGAGGGACAGGGCGCATGGCCTCGGCGCTGCGTACCATCGGCGGGGAAGCCAGCAGTGTCAGCATGAGCAATGACTTCGTGGCCTATCCTTATGGCAGCTATCCAGCGAGCGAGTTTTCGACCAGCTGGTTTCTGTCCTTCTCGGCGATCGCCAGCAAGACCAACCGCGCCAATAACGGCGGCAGCCAAGTGAGTTTTGCTGGCGCCACAATCACGGTTACGGACGGCAACGGCCAATCACTCGGCATTACCGAGCAATCCGCCAACTACGAAGGATATGGTCTGCCCAATCACCTGCAATGGAAGGTGGTGGGGCTCGCCAATGGCGGCAGTTACACGGTCAGGATTGCCGGCGTCAACGTAAACGGGACGAGCCGCGACTACCAGTACGCCTTCCAGTTGCGGTGATGTCAGACCAATGCTTGCACCGATGTCCAGGCATCGGTAAAGCGCTTGTCGATCGACAATACTTCGACGGCCGGGTAGTGAGCGGGTTGCAAAGCCGCAATGCGCTCGGCGGACTCGGCACGCAAGTTCGGCTGCCAGCGCACCAGCAGATCGGCGGTAAGCTCCGGGCGGTTGCACACCAGCACCATGTCGCAGCCAGCGGCATGCGCAGCGTCAGCCCGCGAGACAATATCGCCAGCAAGCGTCGCGCCCTCCATCGTGAGGTCGTCTGAAAACACCACGCCCTGAAAACCGACACGCTGCCGCAATACATCCCGCAACCAGAAGGGCGAAAAGCCCGCCGGCTGCGGATCGATTCGCTCATAGACGACATGTGCCGGCATCACACCCGAGAGCACCTGCCTGAGTTCGCTGCGATAAGGCACGATATCGTCGGCCCAGATCGCATCGAACTCCCGCTTGTCGACGGGCATTGCGACGTGCGAGTCGGCTTCGGCAAAACCATGGCCTGGGAAATGTTTGCCGACACACCCCATCCCCGCTTCACGCATGCCCACCGCCAGCGCGTGTGCCAGCATCGCCGTGATCTGCGGATCACGATGAAACGCTCGATCTCCCACCACCGCACTGTGTCCATAATCCAGATCCAGCACTGGCGCGAAGGAAAGATCGATGCCATAAGCGAGCAGTTCGGCTGCCAACACATAGCCCACATCCTGCGCAGAGAGTAAGGCATCGCGCGGCGAGCGCGCATACAACTCCCCCAGTTTGCGCATCGCCGGCAAGCGGGTAAAGCCTTGGCGGAAGCGCTGCACGCGTCCGCCCTCATGATCCACGGCAATGATCAGGGCCGGGCTGCGCAAGGCATGGATCTCTGCACACAAGGTGGCGAGCTGGTCAGGATTCTCGAAGTTGCGTGAGAACAGGATCACGCCGCCAACCAGGGGGTGGGACAGCACTACGCGCTCTGCGTCGCTGAGGGCCGAACCGGCCACATCACACATCACGGGACCGAGGGGCTGCTGCAGGGGCTTGAGACTCATGTTCGGATTTCCAGAAGCGCAAAGGCGACTACGGTATCGCGCTCGTCGCTGATCGAAAGATGGGCAGAGAGCTTCAGCGCCGCAAGATGCGCGGCCAGCGCCTCGCCGAAGAGATAATGCGGCTTGCCGAGTTCATCATGCCCCACACCGATGGCACTCAATGTCGCAGGCGGGCGCAACCCCGTCCCCAAAGCCTTGGCCAGCGCCTCCTTGGCAGCGAAGCGCTTGGCCAGGAAACGCTCAGGCTCGCGTGCCAGAGCAAAATCTTCCAGCTCGTCCGGGTGCAGCAAGCGCTGCGCAAACCGCTCGCCATGGCGAGCCAAGGATTCGCGCATGCGGGCGATGGTGACGATATCCGTACCGATGCCGTAAATCACGCGAGCCTCAGCGCCGGGTATCCGCTTCGCGCATCAGACGCTTCATCTCGGCAACCGCCTCACGCAAGCCGACAAACACTGCGCGACTGACGATGGCATGACCGATATGCAATTCGCGCACTTCCGGCAACGCTGCAACGGGCTGCACATTGAAGTAGTTCAGCGCATGGCCAGCATTGAAGCGCATTCCCAGATCAACGATAGCGCGACCCGCCGCACGAATTTTGTCGAGCTCGGCCAGCACTGCCGGACTCTGTGCATCACGGCCCTTGTGGTGAAAAGCAGCGGCGTAGGGGCCAGTGTGAATTTCGCAGACCCGCGCACCGATACGCGCGGCCGCTTCGACCTGTGCCAGATCGGGGTCAATGAACACACTGGTCATGATGCCAGCATCAGCAAGGCGGGCGATGGCATCTTTCAGCTCAGCTTCTTGTGCCACGATATCCAGCCCGCCTTCAGTCGTAACCTCCTGCCGCCCCTCGGGCACCAGCATGGCCATCTCGGGCTTGATCTGGCAGGCGATGCCGACCATCTCGTCAGTCGCGGCCATCTCCAGATTGAGCTTGATATGGGTCAGCTCGCGCAGGCGCCGCACATCGTGATCCTGAATATGCCGGCGGTCTTCACGAAGATGCACGGTGATGCCATCCGCGCCACCGAGATGCGCCTCGACAGCAGCCCAGACCGGGTCCGGCTCATAAGTGCGGCGAGCCTGGCGGATGGTGGCGACGTGGTCGATATTGACGCCGAGTTCGATCATCTTCAGTTTCCTCAGTGCTACGTGTTCAGAGCGCCTGCAGTTCCATCAGGATACGGCGCGATTCGAGTGCCTGTCCGCCCAGATGGTACTGGATCAAGCGGCGCATGAGTCCCTTGGCATGGCTCAAGGTTTCCGGTGAGGAGAAATCCCCCGTAGCCATCGCCAGCAAGGCTCGCCCAGGCAGCAAGGGCAGGTCTCCCAGTTTCGCATCAGCCTCAACCGGGCCACGCTCGGTCAAAAAGATATATTCGACATGTTCGCGCAGCGCCTCACCGCTTTCGACATCGTGATCCAGCGTCGGCGCGTAACCCACTTCGCGCAACAGATTCAGTTCGAAACTTCGCAAAAGGGGCTCATGCGCTTCACCGCCAGCTAGGCGCGCCAAGGCTTCGGCATAGGCGTCGAAAAGCTCTGGGTGGGGGTCCTCACGCGCCAGCAACCGAAGCATGAGTTCATTGAGGTAGTAGCCGCAAAGCAAGCCGATGCCGCCCAGCAAGGCTTGACCACCCTGCCAGCTGGCGCTGTGAAGGGTCTTCACCTCACCCTTGCCGGACCAGGTGACCTCGAGCGGCTGGAAGGACATCAGCGCCCCTCGCAACATGGAGCCGGGCCGCCGCGCGCCCTTGGCCACCATCGGCACGCGACCATGCTCACGCGAGAACATCTCGACAATCAGGCTGGTCTCGCGCCAGGGATAGCTATGCAGGAGAAACGCAGTCTCGTGATCAACCCGGGCGCGGCTCATCGCACTGCAATCGGCTTAGTCGTAACCCAGCGACTTGAGCGCGCGCTCATCATCCGCCCAGCCACTCTTCACCTTGACCCAGGTTTCGAGATAGACCTTGCTGTCGAAGAGCTTTTCGAGCTCGACGCGCGCCTCGGACGAAATGCGCTTAAGGCGCTCCCCGCCCTTGCCGATCACGATGCCCTTGTGCCCGGCCTTGTCCACGATGATCGCAGCGAAGATGCGGCGCAGATTGCCCTCGACTTCGTACTTCTCGATCTCGACGGTCATACCATAAGGCAACTCTTCGCCGAGCAGGCGGAACAGCTTCTCACGCAGGAACTCTGCGGCAAGGAAACGCTCGCTGCGGTCGGTAATGTCGTCCTCGCCATACAGCGCTTCACCCTCAGGCAGGTATTTGCCGACGGTCATCAACAGCTCGGGCACGTTGCTGCCACGCTCGGCACTGATCGGCACGATTTCGGCAAACGGAAACTCGGCTGACATCTGCTGCATGAAAGGCAGGAGCTTGCCTTTATCTTCCTCGAGATCAACTTTGTTAATCACCAGCACAACCTTGGCATCCTGCGGCAACAGCTTCATGACCTTGCGGTCATCCGGCCCAAAACGACCAGACTCGATCAGGAACATCACCACATCCACCTCATTCAGCACCTGGCTGACCGTGCGATTCATGGTGGCGTTCAGTGCATTCTGATGATGGGTCTGGAAGCCGGGCGTATCAACGAAGATGAACTGCTGCACGCCCTCGGTCAGCACGCCGGTGATACGGTGACGCGTAGTCTGCGCCTTACGCGACACGATACTGATCTTCTGACCAACCAAACGGTTCAGAAGCGTGGATTTGCCAACATTGGGACGCCCGACGATGGCGACAAGACCGGTATGGGTGACTGCTTGATTCATTGTTTTTCCAGTTCCTGCAAGGCTGCACGGGCCGCCTGCTGTTCGGCGATGCGCCGGCTGCTGCCGATACCCTGAGTCAGCAAGCCCAAAGGCTCCACCACGCAGGAAATTTCAAATTCACGGGCATGCGCAAGGCCGCGCTCGGCCACCAACTCGTAGCGTGGCAAGCCCAGGCGACGAGCCTGCAGAATTTCCTGTAACGCTGTCTTGGGGTCTTTCAAGGACTTGGCTGGATCCAGCGCTACCAGCTTGTTTGCGTACAGTCGCTCGATCACGCCTTTGACCGCCTCGAAGCCACCATCAAGATAGACTGCTCCAAAGACAGCTTCCAGCGCATCCGCAAGAATCGATGGGCGCTGACGACCACCACTTTTGTGCTCGCCCTCTCCCAACAAGAGGCTGTCGCCCAGATTCAGATCCAGTGCGATCTCATGCAAGGCATCCTGCTTGACGAACTGCGCGCGCAAGCGCGACAGCTCGCCTTCACGCAAGGCCGGAAAACGCTCAAAGAGCAGCATCGAGACCACCATGTCCACAATACTGTCGCCGAGAAATTCGAGGCGCTCGTTATTGTCCGCCGCGTAGCTCGAATGCGTCAGCGCCTGCCGCAACAGCGCCGGCTGGCGGAATGCATGCCCTAGCGCCTGAATCAGGGCCTCACGCAAACTGAAATCGCTCAATTCGAGGAAACATCAAAGTCCAGATAGAGGCCAACATTAGCCACCAGCGGAACTTCACGACGGTAAGAAACCTGCAAGCTGACCTTGCCGTTGTTTTTATCCACAACGACAGTTTGAGGATCGACAGAACGAATGGCGTCCACTTCTGTAAACCGAGCGAACGCTGTACGAAAGTTGCTCGGAGGAGCCGCCGGATCAACGGTTGCAACCACTTTGTTAAAGGCTTTCTGAACTGCAAAGTACTCACTGAAAACTGGCACCAACTTCAAGCCAACGACTAGGCAAGCTGCAATCAAAGTGCCGACGATAGCCAAGGAAATCAGGGTCATGCCTTGCTGTTTTTTCATTTCACACCCTCCCGCAGATCAGTGAAAACTGCCTACCCGGCCAAAATCCACGCCCGAAGGCGGCAGGATCTGGTCGGCATGGAACCAGATGAAGAAAGCGCGGCCAACAATATTGGCATCCGGTACAAAGCCCCACACGCGTGAATCGGCGCTCTGGTCACGATTATCGCCCATCACGAAATAATGACCCGCCGGCACCCTGCAACTCACGCCCTGACGAGAGTGGGTGCAGTTTGCGGAATATTCATGCGGCACGAGCAACTGCTCCGGCACAAAGGGTTGAGCATCCCGGTTATTGAGCAGCATATGCTTGTTGCCGAGCACATCCTCCTCGAACTTCTGGAATACATCGAAGCTGCGCGGAATCAGGTAATCGCCTTGCGGTAGCACCGGCAAGGCCTGACCATTAATGCTGAGACGTTTGTCGATATATTCGATGCGATCCCCCGGCAGCCCGATCACGCGCTTGATGTAGTCCTGGCGCATGTCATGCGGGTAGCGAAAGACCATGACGTCACCCCGCTGAGGCTCACCGACCGCGATGATTTTCTTGTTCAGCACGGGCAACCGCACACCATAGGCGTACTTATTGACCAGGATGAAATCGCCCACCTGCAAGGTCGGAATCATCGAACCTGAGGGAATGCGAAAAGGCTCGATCCAGAAGGAACGCAGCATGAAGATCGGCAGGATCACCGGAAAGAAGCTGGCTCCGTACTCGACCCACCAAGGATCGGGCGATCCCTTGGGGCGTTGCTTGCGGGCCCTGAACACGTCGTAGCACCACAGGATGCCGGAGACGATGCTCAGGACAAAAAGAATGAGGGCGAAATCCACAGATACCTCGTTTCGGTTGACTAGCCTTCGTCGGTCCGCAGCACGGCGAGAAACGCCTCCTGCGGAATCTCGACGTTCCCCACCATCTTCATGCGCTTTTTGCCTTCTTTCTGCTTTTCGAGCAGCTTTTTCTTGCGTGTGATGTCGCCACCGTAACACTTGGCAAGTACGTTCTTGCGCATGGCCTTGATGGTTTCACGGGCAAGAATGTTCGAGCCGATCGCAGCCTGCACCGGCACGTCGAACATCTGGCGCGGGATCAGGCCGCGCAGGCGGGTCACCAGATCACGGCCACGATAGGTAGCGTTGGCACGGTGCACGATTACCGACAGGGCGTCGACCTTCTCGCTGGACACCAGCACGTCGAGCTTCACCACATCGGCCGCACGATACTCCTTGAAGTCGTAATCGAGCGAGGCATAACCACGCGACACAGACTTGAGCTTGTCGAAGAAATCCATCACCACTTCAGCCATCGGCATGTCATACACCAGTTTCACCTGGCGGCCGTGGTAGTGCATGTCGACCTGGCTACCACGCTTCTGGTTGCACAGGGTCATTACAGGACCGAGATAGTCCTGCGGCACGAATATGGTGGCGGTAATGATCGGTTCGCGCACTTCCTGCATCTTGTTCGACTCGGGCAGCTTGGCCGGATTCTCGACCTTGATCACCGCGTTGTCGTTCATCAGCACCTCATACACAACGGTCGGTGCGGTGGTGATCAAATCCATGTCGAACTCGCGTTCCAGGCGCTCCTGCACGATCTCCATGTGCAACAGGCCCAAGAAACCGCAACGAAAACCAAAACCCAGTGCCTGCGAAACTTCCGGCTCGTACTGCAGCGAGGCGTCGTTGAGCTTGAGCTTCTCCAGCGAATCGCGCAGCTGATCATATTCACTGGACTCCACCGGATACAGCCCGGCGAACACCTGCGGCTTGATTTCCTTGAAGCCCTCCAGCGGCTCGGCCGCCGGGCGGTTCACGACCGTGATCGTATCGCCCACTTTGGCCGACTTGAGTTCTTTGATCCCTGCGATCACGAAGCCCACCTCCCCTGCGCGCAAGGCCTCCCGCGACAAGGACTTGGGGCTGAACACACCAACTTGCTCGCACAGATGCTGCGCGCCTGTGCTCATGAACAAGAGCTTGTCCTTGGGCCGCATCTCACCATCGACCACACGCACCAGCATCACCACGCCGACGTAGTTGTCGAACCATGAATCGATGATCAGCGCCTTCAGCGGGCCATCCGGATTGCCGCGCGGCGGCGGCACCTTGGCCACCACCATTTCGAGGATATCTTCCACGCCCATGCCAGTCTTGGCCGAACAAGGAATCGCCTCGGTCGCATCGATGCCGATCACATCCTCGACTTCCTGCCGCGCGCCATCCGGATTGGCCGAAGGCAGATCCATCTTGTTGAGCACTGGCAACACCTCTACGCCCAATTCGATGGCGGTGTAGCAGTTGGCCACCGTCTGCGCCTCCACCCCCTGGGTGGCATCCACCACTAGCAGCGCGCCTTCACAGGCGGACAGGGAGCGACTCACTTCATAGGAAAAGTCCACATGCCCCGGCGTGTCGATCAGGTTCAGGTTATAAACCTGCCCATCACGTGCCTTGTACTGAAGTGACGCGGTCTGCGCCTTGATCGTGATACCGCGCTCGCGCTCCAGATCCATCGAGTCCAGCACCTGTGCTTCCATCTCGCGATCGGAGAGACCGCCACAGGTTTGAATGAGGCGATCCGCCAGCGTTGATTTGCCGTGGTCGATGTGAGCGATGATCGAGAAATTGCGGATGTGCTGCATGCCGTTTCGAAACAGGTGTGGATGACGCAAAAGAGGGTGCCTCGGCACCCTCAGCAAAATATTGAAAAAGCAGGCGATTATAGCCGATGCGGGGTGCGCCTTCCTACCGTGCCGGCAGCTTCATGCCGACATAGCTGCGGCTCTCGCCGCGCAACACCAACAGGGTCAGGGCGGAACCCCGCGGCAGTCCTTGCAACAGGCGATTGAAATGATCTGCTGACTTGAGTGATTGCTGCTGACCGCCCGTCGTCACAGCCAGCACCACATCGCCTGGCCTCAGCTCGGCACGCGCCGCTGCACCATTTGCCTCCACGATGCTGGCGCCCTGCTCCAGCGCCAGCTCTCGCTTCTGGCTACGGCTCAAGTCCTGCAGCACGAGCCCCAAAGGATTGCTCCCACGAGGCGCAGGCTCAACAATACGCGGCGGGGTATCTTGCTTTTCTTCCGGAAACGCACCTACCACAAGCTGCACACGGCGCATGCGGTTATCGCGCCAGAACTCCAGCTCCACCGTTCTTCCTGGGCGGACCGCCCCCACGATGCGCGGCAATTCATGGGAGTTCTGCACCTCGCGGCCATCACAACGCAGGATCACGTCCCCGCTGCGCAAACCGGCCTGCGCTGCAGGCCCGTCCGGCTCAACCTGACTCACCAGAGCCCCGGTCGCCGTACGCAAACCAAAACTGCTGGCAATGTCCTGACTCAATTCCTGCACCAGCACGCCGATGCGCCCGCGCTGCACATGGCCACGCTCGCGCAACTGGGCCTGCACATCCATCGCCACATCAATCGGAATCGCGAAGGACACCCCCATAAACCCGCCGGTACGGCTGTAGATCTGAGAGTTGATACCTACCACTTCGCCTTTCAGATTGAACAGCGGGCCGCCAGAATTTCCCGGGTTGATCGCCACATCGGTCTGAATGAAGGGCACGATGCTGTCATCCGGCAGGCTGCGTCCTTTGGCGCTGACAATCCCCGCCGTCACCGAGCTGTCAAAACCGAAGGGCGAACCGATTGCCAGCACCCAGTCCCCCACACGCAGCCTGGAAGGGTCGCCCAAGCGAGCTTGTGGCAAGCGACTGGCATCCACCTTGAGCAGGGCGATATCTGTGCGCCGGTCAGTGCCCACCACGCGCGCCGGATACTCGCGCCGATCATTCATGCGGACCAGGATCTCACTAGCCTCTTCCACTACATGCGCATTGGTCAGAATATAGCCCGCGCTATCGATCACGAAACCGGAACCAACAGCCTGATCATCCTCTTCCGACTCTTCAGGCTCAGACGGCGGAGGCAGCCAGCGCCGCAACCACTCAGGCATCCGACCCGGAGTATCACTACGCAGAGCAGGCGCCTTAACCGACGCTGCCTGGCGGGTTGCACTGATATTCACCACCACCGGAGCCTGACGCTCGACCAGTCCGGCAAACTCCGGCAACTCCCGCGCCTGAATAGACAAGGAAAAACACAGGGCCAGTGCGACCGTGCAGCGCAAGATCAAGACAGCACTCCGGCAATCCTCGGACGTCGGGCATGACTCAGGCCCAGGCAGCGCGCCAAGCCGAACCCCAGTGCGAGCCCGACCAAGCCACCCAACGCACTGCCTACATCTCCCCCTAGCAACAGCATGCCCACAAATGCACCGCCAAGCACACCCGCAAGCGGCAAGCCGTAGCCCAGACCTGCGGCGCGCAGGGCCGACCCCTCTGGCACTTCGATCAACACACGCTGCCCGGGCTGCGCCCCAAGCGGATTGCCAACCCGGTATTCGCTGCAGCGCGCCGCTTCGGCGCCACCACAACCGCCCGGTTCATGGCAGCGCCCGCAGCCGCTGGAGCGCTGCACCTGCACCACGGCATCACGCTCTTCACACCGAACCACAACCCCTTCAGCCTGCACGGCCAACCCTTTCATTTCCACTCGCTCGAGCGTTCATTTACGGCGTTCAACGCCTTCGGCAATCAACTTCAGGGTTTGAGCCGGCACTTCGCCCAATACCGTGACCTGCTGATCGCCCAGCATCCGCCGATAGCTGCCAATCGGTCCCGCTGGCGGGGCCGGATTCTGCGCCCGCCCCTGGACTTGCGGCTCGATGAAAACCGAGACGTTGGCAAAGCCATCTGAAAAAGCCGCATGCACAGCCACCGCATCATCCTTGTGCAGCTTTCGATGCATCAGCGCCACCTGCTTGAAGCCAGCCGGCAACCTGCGAAACAACCAGGGAATATCCTCTGGCCGCACGTCCTCGCCAGCCGCGTTGATCACACGCCAGCCAGTCGTTTTGACGGACTGTGGCTTAAGCTTCTCATGCTCGATATGCGCATCCGGATTCATCTCGGTAAACGCGAACTGCTCAACCACACCAGCCGAGCCCGCGAGCATGCGCGACTTGAGCAGCAAGCCTGTCGCCATGTCGATCCACAACTGGTGGCCATAACGCAACTCATCACGCGGCTCCAGGTACAGAATCTGGGCCTCACGCCCCGCCACCCGACCAGGCTCACCCACCCGCAAGGTATAGACCTCCCCCAAGGCAGCCGGGCGCGACACCAGTCGGCCAGGCTGCCTGGCCTGGATGGCGCGGTCCAACACCAGTATCTTGTCGGCAGGCAGGAAGCACTGCACATTTTCATTGTGCCGCAAGACCTCACGCGGCGTGCCATCCAAGGTTTCAAGGCGCTCGTGCTCGCCGGAACCATCCACCAACCGCACAATACGTGAGGTCTCGGTGCGGCCCTGCGTCTGATATACAAAAACGCCAGTAAAACTCAGATTGCGCGAAGCCTGATTCATGCGCTGCAACCAGCCCAGCGCATCCTCAGCCAGGGCAGGCGTACTCGCGAGAAGGCCGACACACAGAACCAGAGCCAGACGTCGAGTCATCGTGCCGAACCTGCCTGCTCATCGCTCACGGTACGGATGTACTGCGCCACCCCGGCCATCGGCGCCCCGATAGCAGAAGCCTGGTGGGCCATGTAGTAAGCCCGATCGTCGGCCAGCGCCATCTGGGCAGCAGGCGTCTGCACCGGCTGCGGCGCCTGAGCCATCACCGGCGCCTGCACTGGCGACCACAGGCTCAAACCCATCCAGGCCGCCACGGCCAGCCCCGCAACTGCGGCAGCCATCGGCATCCAGCGCATCTCAGCCGTTTGCGGTGCCTTCACATGGCGACGTGGCGCCAGTACGACCGGCTCATTCTCCAGTGCATGCATCACCCTGTCAGTCAGTAGCGAACTAACTGCGGCCTGATCACGCAGCACATCTCCGATCAACCAGTACAACTCGCACTGCTCACGCGACGCACCCGGCCGGATCACCGCCTCCAGCGTCTGCACAGCCTCTCCCGGCGCGGCCTCACCGTCCACCCAAGCGGATAATTGCTCGTTCATCATGCTCACCACCTCTTGTCCGGCGCTACGTCCAGCATCGGTCTCAATCGTTCTGCAATCGCCTCGCGGGCCCTGAAAATGCGTGAGCGGACGGTACCGATCGGGCAATTCATCAAGGTCGCAATTTCCTCGTAACTCAACCCTTCGATCTCGCGCAGCACGATCGCCGTGCGCAAATCCTCAGGTAGCGCATCCATCGCAGCATTCACCGTCTCGCCGATCTGGCGAGTTTGCATCAAACGCTCCGGGGTATCGTTGTCGCGCAACAATTCTCCAGAGTCGTACTGCTCTGCCTCTTCCGCTTCAATATCGGTACTCGTGGGAGCTCGGCGCCCCTGCGAAACCAGATAGTTCTTGGCGGTATTCACGCCGATGCGATACAGCCAAGTGTAGAACGCGCTTTCGCCCCGGAAGTTTGGCAAGGCACGATAAGCCTTGATAAATGCTTCCTGCGCCACATCCTCAACCTCGGCGGGATCACGGATCATGCGTGAAAGCAAGCGGCCGAGCTTGCGCTGATACTTGGAGACAAGCAGGCCAAAAGCCTGCTTGTCTCCACGCTGCACGCGCTCAACCAGTTGCTGATCAATCTCTCTGTCGCTCATCTGCGTTCGGGCAGGGCCCGTTCATGCGGGAATTATCGCGCCCGAGTATAGCCGATGGATTGCGACCCATTGCCGCTGTGACCGGACACTGCACGCAAAGTTCAGTCACATCGCACTTGGCCGGATTGCGCCCTGCCGCTAGCATTACCAGCTTCGCATCGTGCACCCGCACCGGGAGCTCCTCTTGAAACGCTTCGACGTCCTCATTCTTGGCAGCGGTCTTGCTGGCCAATCCTTGGCACTGCGCCTCGCCGACCATCTGCAGGTCGCGCTGGTCAGCAAACGCCACATCGAGGACGGCGCCAGCGCCTGGGCTCAAGGTGGCATCGCAGCGGTCATCGACCCTTCGGATTCCACTGCGGCGCACTACGAAGACACCCAGATCGCCGGCGCCCAGCTTTGCGACCCTGCCGCCACGCACTTCGTCGTCGAGCACGGTGCCGCGGCCATCCAGTGGCTGCGCGAGCAGGGCGTGCCCTTCACGCCAGATTCGGATACCGCCTGGGGCATGCATCTAACCCGCGAAGGTGGTCACAGCCATCGCCGCATCGTGCACGTTGCCGACGCAACCGGTGCGGCAGTGCAGGAAACCCTGATCGACCGGGTCAAACGCCACCCGAACATCCAAATCATGGAAAACCACGTCGCCGTCGACCTGATCGTCGGCCACAAACTGAGGCAACCCGAAGCCGGCTGCCTGGGCGCCTACCTGCTGAATAACGACTCTGGTCACGTTGAAGCTTGCGCCGCCGGACATACCGTGCTGGCAACCGGTGGCGCCGGCAAGGTCTATCTCTACACGACCAACCCAGACACCTCAACTGGTGATGGCATTGCCATGGCCTGGCGTGCAGGCTGCCGCATCAGCAACATGGAGTTCATCCAGTTCCACCCAACCTGCCTGTACCACCCGCAGGCCAAGTCCTTCCTGATCTCTGAAGCCGTCCGCGGTGAAGGCGGTCTACTGCGCCTGCCGGACGGTACGCGCTTCATGCCGAAACATGATCCGCGTGGCGAACTTGCCCCACGTGATGTGGTTGCCCGCGCCATCGACTTCGAAATGAAGAAGCGCGGTATCGACAGCGTCTTTCTCGACATCTCGCACAAGAGTCCAGAATTTTTGCAGGAGCACTTCCCAACCATTTCGGCGCGCTGCCTAGAGCTGGGCATCGACATCAGCAAACAGCCCATCCCGGTCGTACCCGCCGCACACTACACCTGTGGCGGCGTGCAGATTGACCTGCGCGCCCGCACCGACCTGCCCGGCCTCTATGCGATTGGAGAAACCGCCTGCTCAGGTTTGCACGGCGCCAACCGCCTGGCCAGCAATTCATTGCTTGAATGCGTAGTCTTCGGCGAATCGGCTGCGCGAGATATTCTCGCCAACCGACGCAGCGCTCCCAACAGCCTGCCGGCCTGGGATGAAAGCCGCGTCTCGGACGCTGACGAAGAGGTCGTGATCTCCCACAACTGGGACGAGCTGCGCCGCTTCATGTGGGACTACGTCGGCATTGTGCGCACCAACAAGCGTCTCGAACGCGCCCAGCATCGCATCAAATTACTGATGCGGGAAATCGATGACTACTACAGCAACTTCCGCATCGGCAACGATCTGATCGAACTGCGCAATCTGGTCACAACCGCTGACCTGATCGTGCGCAGTGCCCTGCGCCGCAAGGAGTCCCGCGGTCTGCATTTCTCCAAGGACTATCCGCAACTGGCAGCGCAGGCACGACCAACCGTGCTCTCCAATCCACGCTGGCCCAGCGGCCTGAAACGCTGGAGTCAGGAAGGCTGAACGTCTTTCGGGCGCCAGCGCAGATAGCTGCGCAGCGCCCGCCAATCCTCCGCCGCGAGCCCGTCGCGGGTCAGCGCAGCACGCTCGCAACGCCCGCTCTCCAGCTCACGCCACACCAGCACAATCAGCCAGCCCAGATCGCGCGAATCCGCCAGCACGTCGACCTGCAAGCGCAAGTTGCCATCACTCCACCAGCAGGCATCGGCGCCCACCTCCAGAGTGCAAGATGCCAAACGACGCTGACTGCGCAGCTGCCACAGCGCGGACAGCGCCGCGCCCAGCGCCACGCCCAAGGCCAGCGTGCGCGGCACCTCAGGCGCCAGCACACACAACAAGGGCAACACATGGGACACGACTGTCGCCACACGCAACAGCAGCGCGCGGCGAAGTGGCAAGAAAAAAGGCGCTGACATCCGTCAAGCGCCTTCTTGCATACAGCAACGGCAGATCATCAAATCTTGCGGAATACCAGCGTGCTGTTGGTGCCGCCAAAACCAAAGGAGTTCGACATGGCGACATCGATCGGCATAGGACGCGCCACGTTCGGCACATAGTCCAGATCACAAGCGGGATCCGGATCATTCAGATTGATCGTTGGCGGCGCAACCTGATTCTGGATCGCCAGCACCGAGAACACCGCCTCAATCCCCGCTGCAGCACCAAGCAGGTGGCCCGTCATGGACTTGGTCGAACTCATCGCAATCTTGCTGACATGAGCACCAAAGCAGCGTTTGGCAGCCATGGTTTCAGCGATATCGCCCAAGGGCGTAGAAGTACCGTGAGCATTCACGTAGTTAACTTCGTCGGCAGCAATCTTGGCATTGCGCAGGGCGTTAGCCATGCTGCGCGCAGCACCTTCGCCACCTTCAGCAGGCGCCGTGATGTGGTAAGCATCCGAGCTCATGCCGTAACCCGCCAGCTCAGCATAAATCTTTGCGCCACGCGCCTTGGCGTGTTCGTACTCTTCGAGCACCAGCACGCCAGCGCCCTCACCCAGCACGAAACCATCGCGGCCGGAGTCCCACGGACGGCTCGCCGTCTGCGGATCATCATTGCGCGTCGACAAGGCCTTGGCCGAGCAGAACCCCCCCATCCCCAGCAGGGATACAGTGGACTCCGCACCACCCGCGATCATGATGTCGGCATCGCCATACTCGATCAGGCGAGCGGCTTCACCCAGTGAGTGGTTGCCGGTGGCACAGGCACTCACAGTGGCAAAGTTCGGCCCCTGAAAACCGTAGTTGATCGACAACACGCCAGAAACCATGTTGATGATCGAACCCGGCACGAAAAACGGAGAAATCTTGCGTGCACCGCCTGCGGCGATCGCGTGCATGGTGTCTTCAATCAGCGGCAGACCGCCAATCCCGGAACCGATACACACACCGATGCGCTCCGCATTGGCAGGCTTCTCAGTGATACCGGCATCCTTGATGGCATCCATGGCCGCCGCCAGACCGTAGTGGATGAAAGTATCGAAACGGCGCGCTTCTTTCGGAGAAAGATAGTTCGCCACATCAAAACCCTTCACCTCACCAGCGATCTGGGTGGTCAGGCTGCTGGCATCGAACCGCGTAACGCGGTCAATGCCGGAGCGACCATTGATGATGCTGTCCCAAGCGGAAGCAACGGTATTGCCGACCGGCGAAATGATGCCGAGCCCAGTTACTACAACTCTGCGACGCGTCAAAGGTCACTCCTTACTGCAAATGTACGAAAAGCGATCAGGCCTTCAGGTGGGCGCTGACGTAGTCAATCGCTTGCTGAACGTTGGTAATCTTCTCGGCTTCTTCATCGGGAATTTCGCACTCGAATTCCTCTTCCAGCGCCATGACCAGCTCGACGGTGTCGAGAGAGTCAGCACCCAGATCGTCGACGAACGAAGAGTCGTTCTTGATGTCGGCTTCGTTAGCGCCCAGTTGCTCTGCAACGATCTTGCGCACGCGCTGCTCGATGTTTTCCATGAATGGCTCCTTCTTTTTCAAGCGGATAAGTAAGAAAAAACCCGAGCATTCTAACAGAATCCGGCCACAACTTCAGCCAACTCCGCCCTTCGGGTTCGTATGGCCTGTCAGGCCATGTACATCCCGCCGTTGACGTGGATTGTGGCCCCCGTCACATAGCTCGCGGCCGGCGAGGCCAGAAAGCTGACTACGGCAGAAATCTCTTCGGGCCGCCCAAGGCGGCCCACAGCGATCTGGGACTGCAGCATATCGCGCTGCGCATCCGGAAGATCGCGGGTCATATCGGTATCGATGAAGCCGGGCGCCACACAGTTCACGGTGATGTTGCGGCTACCCAGCTCACGCGCCAGCGCACGCGTCATGCCAGCCACGCCGGCCTTGGCGGCCGCGTAGTTAGCCTGCCCGGCATTACCGGAAGCGCCCACCACAGAGGTGATGTTGATGATGCGTCCATTGCGTGCCTTCATCATGCCACGCATGACAAGGCGCGACATGCGGAACACCGCCTTGAGGTTGGTATCCATCACGGCATCCCACTCCTCGTCCTTCATGCGCATGGCAATGTTGTCGCGGGTGATGCCGGCGTTATTCACCAGCACAGCGATCGTGCCGAATTCTTTCTCAATTCCTGCCACTGCCGCCTCACAGGCAGCGGCATCCGTGACGTTCAGGGCAATCCCCTTACCCTTCACGCCAGCTTCCTGCAGCGCTGCATCGATCGCGGCTGCGCCATCAGCCGAGGTGGCCGTACCGATGACGGTTGCCCCAAGCTTACCCAGATCCAGCGCAATGGCACGACCAATGCCACGCGTAGCGCCGGTAACAAGTACAACCTGATCTGCGAGAGAGTTCATTCCTGAGTTCCCTTGATGTTATTGGTATTGCGGCAGCACGCGCACCAGCGCCTCTGCATCGGTCACAGCCTCAACCGCCAGTTCGCCGTTGATGCGCTTGACCAGCCCGGCCAGCACCTTGCCCGGGCCGAACTCCAGCACCGCCGAGATACCGCGCGGCGCCATGGCCTCCACGCTCTCAATCCAGCGCACCGGGCTATAGGCCTGACGCACCAGCGCGTCACGGATGGTTTCAGCCGAGGTTTCGACCTTCACATCCACGTTATTGAGCACTGCAATCTTCGGCTCGGACAGCGCCACACTCGCCAAACGTTCGGCCAGACGATCTGCAGCAGGCTTCATCAACGCGCTATGGAAAGGCGCGCTCACCGGCAAGGCCACAGCCCGCTTGGCGCCACGCGCCTTGCAGGCCTCCATGGCACGCTCCACCGCCCCGGCGTGGCCGGCAATCACGATCTGCACCGGCGAATTCAAATTCGCAGCCGACACCGATTCGCCCTGAGCGGCTTCTGCACAAGCTTCGGCAACCAGCTCAGGCGAAAGATTCAGGATGGCGGCCATGCCGCCCATGCCTGCAGGCACAGCGGCCTGCATCGCCTCAGCACGAAAGCGCACCAGCTTCACGGCATCGCGAAAATCCAGCACTTCGGCCGCCACCAGCGCGGCGTATTCGCCAAGACTGTGGCCAGCCACCAGCGCCGGGCGAGCGCCGCCGGCTTCCAGCCAGGCGCGCCACACGGCAATGCCAGCCGTCAGCATGACCGGCTGGGTATTCACGGTTTGCGACAGCACCTCTGCCGGGCCGTCCGCAACCATTTGCCAAAGATCCTGGCCCAGAGCCTCGGAGGCTTCGGCAAAGGTGTTGCGCACCACGGCCGACTCGGCAAAGGAGGCCATCATGCCCACCGACTGCGAGCCCTGCCCCGGAAAAACAACCGCCAGTTGATTCAGCGTCTTACTCATTCGACAACCTCGTGTTGAACAATCAGAAACGCAGCAGAACCGCGCCCCAGGTAAAGCCACCGCCAACGCCTTCGAGCAGCACCGTATGACCCGGCTGGATGCGGCCGTCACGCACGGCCACATCCAGCGCCAGCGGCACTGAAGCCGCTGAAGTATTGCCATGCTTATCCACCGTAACAACCACGCGCTCGGGCGGAATTCCAAGCTTCTTGGCCGTAGCTTGCATGATGCGGATATTGGCCTGATGCGGGATCAACCAGTCCAGCTTCTCCAGCGGCAGAGCAGCCTGCTCGGCCACCTCATGCGCGACCTCGGACAAGACCTTGACGGCATATTTGAAGACGGCCTGACCATCCATGCGAATGAAGGGGCTGCCCACAACCTGCCCACTCATCATCTGCGCATTCACAGACAGAATGCCGGTCTGCGAACCGTCAGCATGCATGGCCGAGGCAAGCAAGCCCGGTGTTTCATCAGCCACCAGCACCACCGCACCGGCGCCATCACCAAACAACACACACGTCGTACGGTCAGACCAATCCAGAATGCGCGAAAGCTTTTCAGCCCCCACCACCAGAACGCGACGATGCGAACCGGAGCGGATGAACTTGTCAGCCACGGTTAGCGCAAATACGAAACCACTGCACACCGCCTGCACATCAAAGGCAGCACAGCCAGAGGGAATGCCCAGTTCGTTCTGCAACAAGCAGGCTGTACTCGGAAAAACCATTTCCGGCGTGGTCGTAGCCACGATCACCAGATCAATGTCGGCCGGCTTGAGGCCCGCAGCATCCAGCGCTCGGCGGGCAGCCTCGGCAGCCATGCCATGCGTCGTCACCCCCTCGCCAGCCAGATGGCGTGCACGGATACCGGTGCGATCACTGACCCACTCATCCGAGGTGTCGATACCGCGTGCCACCAGGTCATCATTGGTGACCGGTGCGCCCGGAACAAAGCCGCCGGTGCCGGCAATACGAGAAAAAGTCATGCTGCAGAACCCTCCTGCGTGGACTCCAGAGAGGCGGCAGTGTAACCGCTCATCCGC
The DNA here is from genome assembly GCF_002855595.1 of Uliginosibacterium sp. TH139. Taxonomy (NCBI): domain Bacteria; kingdom Pseudomonadati; phylum Pseudomonadota; class Betaproteobacteria; order Rhodocyclales; family Zoogloeaceae; genus Uliginosibacterium; species Uliginosibacterium sp. TH139. The sequence goes on from NZ_PKRR01000009.1 coordinate 26,129, forward strand.
GCGGAGATGCGTTCAACCAACTGATTGCGCGCCGCTTCGGCCGCACGGCGTAGCGCCCATACATAAGCTGTCTGGTTGGCAGAGCCGTGACTTTTCACCACCACACCGCGCAGCCCGAGCAAGGCTGCGCCATTGAAACGACCCGGATCAAAACGCTTCTTGAAGCGCTTGAGCACCGGCATCGCAATCAGGGCCAGCAGCTTGGTCAGAAGGTTGCGCTTGAATTCCTGACTCAGGAAGTTGGTGATCATCCGCGCCACACCTTCCGAGGACTTCAGCGCCACATTGCCGACAAAACCATCACACACCACGACATCCGTGGTGCCTTTGAAAATGTCATCCCCCTCCACGTTGCCGTAGAAGTTCAAATCGGAAGCGCGCAGCAACTCGGCAGCTTTCTTAACCACCTCATTACCCTTGATATCTTCCTCACCGATGTTGAGCAGACCAACAGTAGGACTAGGCTTGTGCTCCACCGCCTCCAGCAGCAACGATCCCATGATCGCAAACTGCAGCAGGTGATCGGCAGAACAGTCGACATTGGCCCCAAGATCCAGCATGTAGGTCTGGCCCTTCATCGACGGAATGATGGTGGCGATCGCCGGCCGGTCAATACCCGGCAAGGTTTTCAGCACAAACCGCGAAATCGCCATCAGCGCTCCGGTATTTCCTGCAGAAACCGCAGCAGCGGCCTCGCCGGATTTCACCAGATTGATCGCCACACGCATCGATGAGTCCTTCTTGACACGCATCGCAACCGCTGGAGCCTCGTCCATTTCGACGACTTCGGAGGCTTCCTGCACCACGACACGCTCGCCGAATTCGGCCACAGCCTTGCGGAAAGCGTCATCAAACACAGCAGGCAAGCCAACCAGAATGACGCGCGCCTGCGCGTCCTCCCGCAGGAACTGGAAGGCGGCGGGCAAGGTCACGGACGGGCCGTGATCGCCGCCCATGCAATCAATCGCAAGGGTGATGGGCATCACAAAACGGAATCAACAGGCGAAACAAGGCAGCCGCCATCCAAATCAAATCGGAAAGCGAAACTGCCTTGCTGCAGGAACGCGAACAACCTGGAGGGTCGAACGCCACGCGAATAGAGCACGCAAGTGCTGCGAGCCGCGCCGAGCATGCCGAGGCACGCGCGGCAGAAGACTCATGCGCAGAGCGAATTACTCGCCCTTAGCCTTGGCAACCTTCTTGCCGCGGTAGAAGCCGGACGGCGAGATGTGGTGACGCAGGTGAGCCTCACCGGTCGTCGGCTCCACGGCCAGGGCCGGGGCGGTCAGAAAATCGTGCGCACGATGCATGCCGCGCTTGGAAGGCGACTTCTTGTTCTGTTGAACGGCCATTTCTTGCTCCTTAAAGCTCTTAAATCAATCATCAGTTTTCGCGCCACCCGAAGCCCTGAAGCCCCTGAGCGCCGCAAACGGCGATGCGTCATCGCCATTTCCCTTTGCCACCGGCACACTGCAATCTTCATGCGTTGGCGCCAGCGGCAGGGCCAACAGCAACTCTTCCTCTACCGCAGCCAGCACATCGAAATCGCGCCAAGCATGCACCGGGTCGAAATCATCTTCTTCCAGCTCATCATCCGGCAGCGGCTCACCTCGCGGCACCAGCAAGAGACGGGTATCCACCTCTACCGTACAGCGCACGTCTCCAAGACAGCGCTGGCACTGCATGAGCAGCTCAGCACTGGCTTCAACTGCCATATAGGACTTGCCTTCAAGTCGATAACCTCGCAGCGCATAGCTGACAGGCTGAACTTCTTCCGTCTTTCTCAGCACATCCTGCACACGAGGCAGGTTGCGTGCATCCAACTCACCGCGAAGCGCGTCTTCGCGTCGAGCGAACTCGAATGGATCCGGAATGAGCTTTGGCTGGTGCGACATAAACCGTCAATGCTATTATTTTTGGCTGTTCCTGTCAAAGACTAATCCGGCCACGCAGACCGGCGCCACTCATGCATACCCCCCGCCTCATCCTGGCCTCCACCTCGGTCTACCGCCGCGAGCTGCTGGAGCGCCTCGGCCTTTCTTTTGAAACCACCCGCCCGGAAGTGGATGAAGCACCGCTCAATGGAGAAAGCCCGGTCGCCACCGCCGAGCGGCTTGCCGTAGAAAAGGCGCGCGCGGTCGCAGGGCGCTTTCCAGACGCACTGATCATAGGCTCAGACCAGGTCGCCCATCGCGGCAATGAGCGCTTCGACAAACCCGGCACAGCCGAGCGCGCCATCGCCCAATTGCGCAGCATGAGCGGCGACACCATCACCTTCCACACTGCCGTCTGTTTATTCAATAGCCGCACCGGCTATAGCCAGCTAGAGGGAGTGCCTGTCACAGCTCGCTTCCGCAAACTGACTGAAGCGGAAATTCGTCGCTACGTGGAGCGGGAGCAGCCACTGGACTGCGCCGGCAGCGCCAAGTCCGAAGGCCTGGGCATCAGCCTCCTCGACCACATGCGCGGCGATGACCCGACAGCCCTGATCGGCCTCCCACTGATTGCGCTTTCCCGCATGCTGCGCGCCGAAGGAATCCAGATCCCATGAGCCAGAGCAACACCCCCGGCCTGCTGCATCTGCTGCCAGTCGGACTGGGTCCAGGCAAATCCAGCAAGACCCACCCCCCTCACGTCCTCGCCACGCTGGATGTGCTCGATTATTTCATCGCCGAGCGCGCCAAGACTGCACGTTCCGAACTCAAGCGCCTGGGCTACAGCCGCGCCATCCAGAGCGCCGAGATCCATGAACTCCCCGAGCAGCTGGATACGCGCAGCATCGACACTTTGCTCGCGCCGATCCGCGCCGGACGCGACGGCGGCCTGATGTCAGAAGCCGGCTGCCCTGCCGTAGCCGACCCCGGGGCGCTGATCGTGCGCCGCGCCCACACGCTGGGTATTCGAGTGATCCCGCAAGTCGGCCCATCCTCGCTGCTGCTGGCACTGATGGCCTCCGGCCTCAATGGCCAGGGCTTCGCATTTCACGGCTATCTGCCACAAAAGCCGGACGAACGCCGCAACGCTATCCAGACACTGGAGCGCGAATCCGCAAAGCTCGCACGCACCCAGTTTTTCATCGAAACGCCCTACCGTAATCTCGCCATGTTCGCCAGCCTGCTCGAAACCTGCCGCGAAGACACCCTGATATGTGTAGCGCGCAGCCTGACCACTGCCAGCGAATGGGTCATGACGCGCCGAGTGGGTGACTGGAAGAAGAACGGGCCGCCTGATCTGGACCGGCAGCCCGTAGTTTTCCTGCTACTGGCGAGCTGATCAGCGCCAGCCGAAACGCTCCAGCGTACCCATAGCGCCGCCGGCGAGATCGGCACCGAAGCGTTTTGCGATGCGCTCGGCTACGTTTTCGCCGCGCGTGTAATCCTTGATCTTCTCGGCCTTGATTTCATCGCGCGCCACCGAATCGAGCGAGCCTAAGCCATCGGCCAGTCCAAGCTCGATACTTTTCGCGCCACTCCAGAACAAGCCCGAGAACATCTCCGGCGACTCTTTCAGACGCTTGCCACGCCCTGCGCGCACCACGTCGATGAACTGCTGATGCACCTCTGCCAGCATGCCCTTGGCAAACTCGACATGCTTCGGATTCTGCGGCGAAAAGGGATCAAGAAAAGCCTTGTTCTCACCCGCCGTAATGCTGCGCCGCTCGACCCCCAGCTTCTCCATCGTGCCGGTGAAACCGAAGCCATCCATGCGCACACCGATCGAACCAACGATGCTGGCCTTATCCACAAAGATCTTGTCCGCAGCCACAGCGATGTAATAACCGCCCGAGGCGCAGACATCCTCGACCACAGCATGCACCGGCTTATCCGGATGGAGCTTGCGCAGGCGATGAATCTCGTCATTGATAAGTCCAGCCTGCACCGGACTGCCGCCAGGGCTATTGATCAACAGCAGCACGCCCTTGGCCTGCTTGGCCTCAAAAGCCGCACGAAGAGCAGGCAAGACCGACTCAGCATCAACTTTCTCACCCGCAGCAATCGTACCCTCGATCCGCACCAGCGCCGTATGCTCGGCGCCATCCACCAAGCTTTCGCTGCTGTTACGCGCACCGATCAGCACCCAGATCAGGGTGCCGACATAAATGAACCCCAAAGCCCGGAAAAAGATGCTCCAGCGTCGCCGCCGACGGGCCTCACGCAGACTCTCGAACGCCAACTTCTCGATGACGTTACGCTCCCAACCCGGCTGCTGCTCACTCATCGCCCGCTCCATCCATAAGAAAGACCTGCCCATTCTCTTCGCGTACCCGCAGCGCCTGCAAGCTCCGGCCGACGCAGGGGCCGGCCACACACAAGCCACTATCCGGCGCATACAGGGCGCCATGGGTGGCGCAAATCAGGTATTCACCCGAATCGTCCAGCATACGCCCCGGATTCCAGTCCAATTCCACCGGAATGTGGGCACAACTGTTTACATAGGCAAAAGTTTGGCCGCGCCAGCGCTGCACAAACGCAGGGAGCCGCACGCCCTCCAGCTCCAACTCGAAACGCAGCGCATCACCCCCATCAGGCAAGTCCGCTGCCGCGCAGATCAACCGTGGCACGCCAGCCACTCACGCAGTTCGGCCATCGAATCCAGCAAGGCGCGCGGCGCCTCAGCCACAAGCTGATCGCGGGGATGAGCACCGTAGCTCATCGCCAGTGCGTGCGTGCCGGCATTCTTCGCCATCAGCAGATCGTGCGTGGTGTCACCAATCATCAGCACGCGATCCGCCTCCACCAGCAGCTCATCCATGAGCTCCAGCAACATACCCGGATGCGGTTTGGAAAAGCTCTCGTCAGCACAGCGCGTGGCATCAAAGAAGGCGCCCAGGCCACTACTCGCCAGCACCCGGCTGAGCCCACGACGCGCCTTGCCTGTTGCCACCGCCAGCTGATACCCCTCGCTACGCAGCCACTCGAGCAACTCGCGCGCACCGTCAAAAAGAACCAGATCATGATCACGCAACAGGAAGTGATGACGATAGCGCTCAGCTAGGCGCTGACACCCCTCGTCATCCAAGCCCGGCACCACCGCCTGCACGGCACCAAGCAGCGAGAGACCAATCACATGCGAAGCCTGCTCACGCGACGGGATAGGCAGCTCCAGATCGGCACACGCAGCCTGGATGGAATCGACAATGGTCGCAGTGGAGTCCATCAGCGTGCCATCCCAGTCAAACACGATCAGATCGAAATTGCGTTGCTTCATGCTTCAGCCGAAATCCTTATTCTGGGTTGCGTCAACATGACGCACAAACGCTGCCAGCTCGAGCGGCAGCGGGGCCTTCAATTCCAGCATCTCGCCGGACACCGGATGACGAAAACGCAGCAGTGCTGCATGCAGGAACATGCGCTCCAGCCCCTCGCATGCCAGCGCCTTGTTGAGCGGGAAGTCACCATATTTGTCATCGCCCAGCAGAGGAAAGCCGGCGTGTTGCAGATGCACCCGGATCTGGTGGGTGCGACCGGTCTTGAGCTCCACTTCGAGCAGACTGTATTTCTGCCAACGCTGCACGAGGCGCACGATGCTATGGGACGGCTTGCCGTCCTCACGCACCATCACGCGGCGCTCGCCATCAGCCGTCAAATATTTATACAAGGGGGCCTTGAGATGCTGCAGCGGATTCAGCCAGCGCCCGGACACCATCGTAAGGTAGCGCTTCTCCAGCTCACCGCTCCGCATACCATCCTGCACCGCATTGAGCGCCGTACGCTTCTTGCCCACGATCAGTAGGCCGGAGGTTTCACGATCCAGGCGGTGAGCCAGCTCAAGAAACTTTGCCTGAGGCCGCTGCTGGCGCAGAAGCTCGATCAGGCCGAAACTCAGGCCGCTGCCGCCATGCACGGCCAGCCCGGCCGGCTTGTCGATCACCAGCAGGGCATCGTCCTCAAACACCACTCGGAATTCATGTCGCGCCGCAGCAGCCAGTGGCGCCGGCGCTGCCCTTTCCGCTACCCGAATGGGCGGAATACGCACCTCATCGCCCACCTGCAGGCGATAGGTCTGACTGATTCGGCCGGCATTCACACGCACCTCGCCACTACGCAAAACCCGGTAGATATGGCTTCGGGGCACGCCCTTGCATTCGCGTAGAAGGAAATTGTCGATGCGCTGACCGGCATCCTCCTCGCCCACCGTCACCCTACGCACGGCCGGGTTACCGCTTGCTGCACCGCCGCTGTCTTTGCCTAAAGTCATGGGTTTCAGTTATATTGCTTTCGTTTTCGCGGGCTTTGCCCCGTGGGTCGTCCGTGTTGCACGGCTTGCCCGACCAGTCTGCTTCGCCCCTCCGGCTTGTTTGCAGCGCCCCAGGCTATAAATGCCTCGCGCGCTCCGGCCGATAGTGGTTGGCGCCGTTGAGTATTCCGGCGCGCAGATGCGGTCAGGTCGAGCTGAGCCGGCCACCCGCCCATCTGCGCGACAGGCGCCGCGAGGACATGATCGACCGAATAAAACGGTCGATGGTATCCCAAACCATTTGATTGATCGACCCATTTTGCGCGCGAACGCGAACCAGACTGGAACACTTTGAGCTCCGCACCAGCGACTCAGGGTGTCGTAAGGCAGACCCGATTCACTCCTTGCACAAGAACACATGAAGAGCAGTTTGTTGTTCCCTACAAGTTGAGTTAGCTGTTTCTTCCGCAAGGAAGAAACGATGGTTTGCCCTGCCCGCTTTAGCGCGCGGGAGAAGAAATAAATGAAGCGAATGCTTTTCAATGCAACGCAGGCCGAGGAACTCCGCGTTGCGATTGTTGATGGTCAGAAACTGATCGACCTCGACATCGAATCGGCCGCCAAGGAACAACGCAAGAGCAATATCTACAAGGGCGTGATCACCCGCATCGAGCCCAGTCTCGAAGCTGCCTTCGTCGATTATGGCGAAGAGCGTCACGGCTTTCTGCCGTTCAAGGAGGTGTCGCGCTCCTATTTCCGCGAAGGCGCGGACCGCAATGCCTCCATCAAGGAAGCTCTGCGCGAAGGCCAGGAAATCATCATCCAGGTCGAGAAGGAAGAGCGTGGCAACAAGGGCGCAGCCCTGACCACCTACGTCTCGCTGGCCGGCCGCTACTTGGTGCTGATGCCCAACAACCCGCGTGGTGGTGGCGTTTCGCGCCGCGTCGAAGGTGACGAGCGCGCCGAGCTGCGCGAAGTCATGGACGCACTCGAAGTGCCTGGCGGCATGAGCCTGATCGCCCGTACCGCCGCCATCGGTCGCAACGCCGAAGAGCTGCAGTGGGATCTGAATTACCTGCTGCAACTATGGAGCGCCATCGACGGCGCCGTGAAGGACATGGACGGAGCCGGCCTGATCTATCAGGAAGGCAGCCTCGTGATCCGCGCGATCCGCGATTACTTCCAACCGGACATCGGCGAGATCCTGATCGATACCGACGAGATTTATGAGCAGGCCCGCGCCTTCATGGGCACGGTCATGCCGTCCAACGTCAATCGCGTCAAGCGTTATCACGACGACGTGCCGCTGTTCTCGCGCTTCCAGATCGAACACCAGATCGAATCGGCCTACGGTCGCCAGGTGAACCTGCCCTCGGGCGGCGCCATCGTGATCGACCACACCGAAGCCCTTGTGTCGGTCGACGTGAACTCGGGTCGGGCCACACGTGGTTCGGACATCGAAGACACCGCGCTGCGCACCAATCTTGAAGCTGCCGACGAAGTAGCCCGTCAGTTGCGCCTGCGCGACCTCGGCGGCCTGATCGTGATCGACTTCATCGACATGGAAAACCCGCGCAACCAGCGCGAGGTCGAGAACCGCCTACGCGACGCGCTGCGCTTCGACCGTGCCCGCGTGCAGACCGGCAAGATCAGCCGTTTCGGCCTGCTCGAGCTGTCGCGTCAGCGCCTGCGCCCGGCCCTGGCCGAGACCAGCTACATCACCTGCCCGCGCTGCACCGGCACCGGCCACATCCGCTCGACCGAATCGGCTGCGCTGCACATCCTGCGCATCCTCGAAGAAGAGTCGATGAAGGAAAATACCGGCGCCCTGCATACCCAGGTTCCGGTCGATGTCGCCACCTTCCTGCTCAATGAGAAGCGCGTCGACATCGCCAAGATCGAGCTGCGCCACAAGGTAAACCTGCTGATCATCCCGAATCGTCACCTAGAAACGCCAGCCCACGAAATCGTGCGCCTGCGCCACGACCAGCTGAATCAGGAAGATAGCCACCTGCCCAGCTACAAGATGGCCTCCATGCCTGCGGACGCCACCTACACGCCGCCTTCGGCCAACACCGAAGGCAAGCCGCAGCGCCAGGAAGCCGCCATCAAGGGAATCACCCCTGATCAGCCCGCTCCAGTCAGCAGCGAACCGCGTCCGGCCGCCACCAAAGTCGCAGAGAAGACCGAAGGCAAGGGATTCTTCCGCCGAATTCTTGACTGGCTCAACGGCGATGCCGAAGTGCCGGCTGCACCCGCACCCGCACCCAAGGGCCGTAACGAGCGCCGTGGCGACAGCCGCCGCCGTGACGAAACCCGCGGCGAACGCAACAGTGAGCGCAAACCGCGTGGCGAAGGTGCTCAGGCGGCGCGCGGCAAGAGCCGTGACGAGCAGCAAGGCGAACGCAAGGAAGGCCAACGCAGCCGGAATGAGCCGCGTGGCGAGCGTCAGGACAAGGAACGCAGTCGCAACGAACGTGGCGAGCGTACCGAGCGTCAGGACAAGGAGCGCAGCGAAGCCGTGCCGAAGCAGCCCCGTGAAGCCGGCGAACAGCGCGGCGAGCGCAATGAGCCGCGTCGCGAGCGCAGCCAGGAACGCCGCGAGCGCCAGCAACAGCAGCGTGAGGCAGCCCAGAGCGTCAGCACCGAAACAGTGGTTGCCGCAACTGCCGTCAGCGCGGAAGTGACTGCGATTGAATCGGCCGCTCCGGAAGCCCAGTCTGCCGAGCAACGCGAAGGCCGCAACCGTCGCAACCGTCGTGGCCGTGGCCGCGGTGAGCGCCGCAACGACAGCGAAGTAGCCGAAGTTCAGGTTGAAGGCAACGAGCAACAAGTTCAAACCGAAGAAGTGCTCACCGCACCGATCGCCAGCCAGGTAGTAGTCGCAGAAGTTGCTGCCGAAGTGGTGGCTGCGCCTGCCGCCCCGGTCGTGATCGAAGCGCCTACCCTGGCAGCCGAGCCGCAGCCTACTACCGTCGCTATCGCCGAACCCGCTCCGGCCGCAACGCCTGCTGCCATCGCTGTGGAAAAGCCCCAACCGGAGCCGGTCATCGAAGTGCCCGTCACCCCGGTTACCGCGCCCGTCCGGCCAGCAGCTCCGCAAATCGACTTGAAGGCCCTGCTGGCTGCAGAAGCCGCCGAGCTGCAGATGGTGGAAACCGCAGCCGACAGCCCCCGCCCTGCCCCAGTGCAGGAGGAGCAGCCGGTCGTGGCACCGCGCCGTCGCAAGCCACGCCAAGTAGCCGCTGACGAACCCCTGCAACAGGTCGAAACCCGGGACTAAACCGGTCGCTCAATCTGCATCAGGAACTGAAGAGGCCCCCGGAAACGGGGGCCTCTTCACATTCAGCTGCGTCCAAATCGCCGCCTCCTGGCCAAAGAGGCTCATATACCTGCAAGGCACCCGAACGGCCCGCGGTCCGTGGCATGAATTGCGCTAAGATTCGGAGCCAAGTCGACAATATGGGAAAACCTCGCGTGACATACCCTGCCCGCGCTACGGCCCTGCTACTGAGCGCCCTGCTGGGCGCCTGCACTTCCACGCCGAGCGTCAAGCTGGAAACAGCGCCACACCTCTCCAGCGAAGCACAAAAAAATCGCCCTGCCGGCGATGTTCCTCCGCCCGCAGTGCGTAGCTTTGCGCTACCGACCCCGAAACCGGCAAAGAAACAAGAAACTTACTCGGTGGTGGTCAACAACGTGCGCGCCCAGGACTTGCTGTTTGCACTGGCGCGCGACGCCAGGGTGAACATCGACATCCATCCCGGGATCGAAGGCACAGTCACACTCAACGCGCTTGACCAGACCCTGCCGCAGATTCTCACCCGCATCTCGCGCCAGATCGATATGCGTTACGAACTGGACGGCCAGAATCTGGCGGTGCTGCCGGACTCGCCTTTCCTGCGCAATTACAAGATCGACTATGTGAATCTCTCGCGCGAGACCAACAGCACGGTCTCGGTAGCCTCCCAAATCGGCTCGGCCACCAGCATCGGCAGCTCGGACGACAGCACCTCCGCACAAAACAGTGGAAATGGCAGCGGTTCCTATGCGCGTATCCAGAACATTTCGAAGAATCGATTCTGGGAATCACTGATCCAGAACGTGAAGGATCTGCTGCGCGAAACAGACAAGCTGCTACCGGAAGGCACCATGGAGCGCAGCATCCAGGTGGACACCCAGGGCAGCACGACACGACGTGAGGTCACCAGCACCACCAAGCCAACCGGCAATCTCGCGCGGACCGCGGGCGATACCAATACGGTCACCGCCGCCACGGAGCGAGTGGTCACCTTCCGCGAAGCCGCATCCGTCATCGCCAACGTTGAGACAGGGGTTCTCACCGTGCGCGCGACATCACGCCAGCAGGAGAAGGTTCAGGAGTTCCTCGACAAGGTCATGAACAGCGCCAAGCGCCAAGTGCTGATCGAAGCCACCATCGCCGAAGTGCAACTGACCCAGAACTACCAGCAAGGCGTCGACTGGAGCGCCCTCAACGTCTTCGACACCGGGCTAAAAGTCGTGCAGCAAGCGGTCGGCGTCTTTACCGGCGTCAATACAACGCCCACCATGGAGCTGGGCTACACCTCGTCTGGCGGTAACTTCACCAGCGCGGTGAAACTGTTGGAGACCTTCGGTACGGTCAAGGTGCTCTCCAGCCCCAAGCTCTCTGTGCTCAACAACCAGACAGCGGTCATGAAGGTCGTGGATGACAGCATCTACTGGACCTACAAGAGCGAAACCACCGATACCACCGCCACCTCCACCGGCCGCACCACCATTACCTCCACCCTGCACTCGGTACCTGTGGGACTGGTGCTGACCATCACCCCGCTGGTGGGCGATGACGACTCGGTGACCCTAAACATCCGCCCGAGCATGTCGCGCGTGATCGGTGAAAAAACCGACCCTACGCTTCAGCTGATCAACAGCTCGATCACGGTCACCAACACCATCCCACTGATCCGCTCACGCGAATTCGATTCAGTGATGCGCATCAACAACGGCAATATCGCCGTTATGGGTGGCCTGATGGAAGACGCACTCAACAACGATGACTCCAGCGTACCGGGCCTGGCAAACATTCCAGCAGTGGGTAATATTTTCCAGAACCGCAACGACACCTTCAAGAAAACCGAGCTGGTGATTTTCGTACGCCCCACAATCATCCGCAGCGCCAGTCTCGAAGGAGATTATCGCAATCTGGCCGCAAGCCAGCCGAACGAGCGCTTCTTCAATCAGGAGGCAGGTCCGCGATTGCTGACCCTGCCGGAGTCGGGCAAGTGAGTCTGCTGATCGACGCCCTCCGCCAAGCCGAAAACGCTCAGCGCAATGCTGGCGAGCGTCAGCCGGACTCTTCTGCCGAACTGCGCCTGGAAGAGCTGCCCGCCGCCCCCCTCAGCGTCAGCAGACCGATTCCGCCACGCCCGACCGGCACGCCCTCCGCCAGTGCCAGCGCGCCGCCACGCGAAGCCATCAAAGATCTGTTTGAACTCAAGCAGCCCAGACCCAATCATGTGCCGCTGATTCTGGCTGGCGGCGGCCTACTGGCGCTTGCCATCGGTGCGCTCTATCTGTGGTGGGCCACCAGCCAACCCGGCGGCATCCAGGCCGGCCCTGGTCTGAACGCCGCCCAGCCTGCAATGATTACCCCAGTTTCAAGCGCCGCTACGTCAGCCCCGCAGCCCCCACGTGAAACGCCGCCGGCCCGGGACGAATCCAGCCCGCCAGCTCCGATGGCAGTAACCAACCCACTGCCCGGCTCGCCTGCGGCACAGATGCCGACGCTGGAGCCTGGCTCGATCCGCCGTACCACACCACCAGCGCAAGCCTCCAACAGCCCGCTGCAGGAGGCGCACGAGGCCTACGAGCAAGGCCGTCTCACCGAGGCCTACCAGCGCTTCGGCGAAATCCTGCGTCAGGAGCCGCGCAACCTCGGCGCCCTCAATGCCCAGGCCTTGATCGCCCTGCGTGCCGGGCAGCGCAATGAGGCCGAACGCCTGCTACGCCAGGCGCTGCAGGCCGACCCCAAGGATGCCCAGGCACGTAGCCAGCTGGCCCTGCTCTATGCCGAAGGTGATCCGGTAACGGCCGAAAGCCGCCTACGCAGCCTGGTCGCCGAACAAGCAGAGTCTGCTCCTGCGCTGTTTGCACTGGGCAGCCTGTACGCACGTCAAGCGCGCTGGGTGGAAGCCCAGCAAGCCTTTTTCCAGGCCCACACGCTGGACGAGCGCAATGCTGACACGCTCTACAACCTCGCGGTCGCTCTTGATCACCTCGAACAACCGCGCCTGGCCGCCCGCTACTACGAACAGGCCGCCAATGCCGGTCGCCCCGGCATGATCGCCTTCGACCCAGCCGTGGCCCGCCAGCGTGCCCGCAGCCTGAGCGACACGGCTCAGCTTGCCACCCCCTGAGCTCCCGCATGACGACTCCGCTTCACCATCAACCGCTGGGCCAGCTGCTGATCTCGCATGGCGTGATCACCGATGATCAGCTGCGCATCGCCCTGCACGAGCAGAATCGTTCGAACCTCGCACTCGGCAAGCTGCTGGTGCAACTGGGTTTCGTCTCCGAAGCCGCACTGCGCGATGCTTTGTCCGAATCTCTCGGCAAGCAAGGGGTAGATCTTGGTCGGGCGATTGCCGACCCTGATGCGCTGGCACTGGTCCCGGAAGATCTGGCCAAACGCCACCGCCTGCTGCCGCTGCGCTGGGATCCAGAAGCCCGTCAGCTGACTATCGCGATCGCAGACGTGGATGACATCGTCGCGCTCGACAAACTGCGCGCCCTGCTGCCCGAAGAAGCACGCATCGAAACCCTGCTGGCCGGCGAGAACGAGATCGCGCATGCCATCGATCAGTACTACGGCTTCGAGCTCTCGATCGATGGCATCCTCACCGAAATCGAGACCGGCGAGATCGACTACCGCTCGCTGGCTGCCAGCGACCAGTACGACCAGCCGATCGTGCGCCTGATCGACGCGTTGATGTCGGATGCAGTCAAACGGGACGCTTCCGACATTCACTTCGAGCCAGAAGCCAGCTTCCTGCGTGTGCGTTATCGCATCGACGGCATCCTGCGCCAGATACGCGTACTGCATAAGTCCTACTGGTCAGCGATGGCTGTACGCATCAAGGTCATGTCCGGGCTGAACATTGCCGAGACACGCGCGCCGCAGGATGGCCGTATCTCACTCAATGTGCGCGGCCGGCCAGTGGATTTTCGCGTCTCGGCGCAGCCCACGATCCACGGTGAGAACATCGTGCTGCGCATCCTCGATCGCCAGAAGGGCATCGTACCGCTGGATCGCCTGGGACTCGGAGATCCACAGCTGGACATGCTCAAACTGATGATCGCCCGCCCGGAAGGCATCATCCTGTTTACCGGCCCCACCGGCAGCGGCAAGACCACTACCCTGTACTCGATCCTGAATCACATCAACTCCGAGGGCATCAACATCATGACCCTCGAAGACCCGGTCGAATACCCGATGGCTATGATCCGTCAGACATCGGTATCGGAAACCAGCAAGCTGGATTTTGCCAATGGCATCCGCTCGATGATGCGTCAGGATCCGGACGTCATTCTGGTCGGCGAAATCCGCGACGAGGACACCGCCGAAATGGCTTTTCGCGCCGCCATGACCGGCCACCAGGTGTATTCCACTCTGCACACCAATTCGGCCATCGGAGCGATTCCACGCCTCTTTGACATCGGCATCCTGCCGGACATCATGGCCGGCAATATCATCGGCGTGGTAGCCCAGCGACTGGTGCGCAAGCTTTGCCTGCATTGCCGCCGCGCACGTACGCCGGAGCCTTACGAACTGAAGCTTCTCGGCGCAATGGAGCGTCCGGTGCACAGCCTGTTTGAAGCCGTTGGCTGCCCGCACTGCGATTACCAGGGCTATCGCGGGCGCATGGCGGTGATGGAATTGATGCGCATGGACGCGGATATCGACGAGCTCATCGCCCGCCGTGCCACCTTCCGTGAAATCCGCAATGCAGCGCGTGCCAAGGGCTTCCGTACGCTGGCCGAGGATGGCATCCGCCGCGTGCTCGAAGGTCTCACCACGCTCGAAGAACTCGCCCGGGTGGTCGACCTCACCGAGCGCATGTTCAGCGCCGAGCACTGAGACAGGCGAACTGCATGGCCCTCTACGCCTACAAAGCCATGAACCCCAGTGGGCGTCTGGTGCAGGGTCAGATCGAAGCCCTGAATCTGGTCGACCTCGAGATGCGCCTCAAGCGCATGGAGCTGGATCTGATCAACGGCTCGCCAGCGCGCCACAGCCTGGCCAGCGGGCTCGGACGCATGCCGGTACGCGAGCGCAGTCTGTTCTGTTTTCACCTCGAGCAGCTCACCCGCGCCGGGGTGCCGCTGATCGAAGCCCTGATTGATCTGCGCGACTCCACAGACCATCCGCGCATGCGCGCCGTGATCGCCAATCTCGTCGAAAGCATCGAAGGCGGCCGCAGCCTCTCGCAGGCGCTCTCCGAACAAGGCAATGTCTTCGATCCGGTGTTCTGCTCGCTGGTCCGCGCCGGTGAAACCAGCGGCAATCTGCCAGACGTACTGCGCGAACTCAACGAAGCGCTCAAACGCGAGGACGAGCTCTCCTCCTATGTGAAGAAGCTCACCATCTACCCCGGTTTCGTGCTCTCGGTCACTCTGCTGGCGGTGTTCGTATCCATGGTTTATGTCGTACCGGAGCTCGCCAAGCTGTTCCGTTCCACCGGCGTTGCCCTGCCCCTGCAGACCCGTTTGCTGATGGGCACCTCACGCATCGTCAGCAACTGGTGGCCGCTGATCCTCGCCACCCTGGCGAGCCTGGTGGTGATCCTTAGCTCCCTGATACGCACCCGCCCGGATGCAGCCCGCCGCTGGGATGCCTTCAAGCTCGGCCTGCCCATCGTCGGCAACGTCTATCGC
Source organism: Uliginosibacterium sp. TH139 (assembly GCF_002855595.1). Taxonomy (NCBI): domain Bacteria; kingdom Pseudomonadati; phylum Pseudomonadota; class Betaproteobacteria; order Rhodocyclales; family Zoogloeaceae; genus Uliginosibacterium; species Uliginosibacterium sp. TH139. Next base: position 41,240 of record NZ_PKRR01000009.1, read on the forward strand.
AAGATCATTCTCTCGCGCTTTGCCAACCTGTTTGCCATGATGTATGCATCAGGCATTTCCATCATCGACACCATCCGGGTAGCGCAGGACGTGGTCGGCAATCGCGTCTTGCGCGACGCGCTGGAGCGGGTAGAACAACTCATCGCCGAAGGGCAGAATGTCACCATGGCTTTCGCCGCCACCGGCATCTTCCCACCCTTGGTCGTGAGGATGCTGCGGGTAGGCGAGCACACCGGCTCGCTTGATCAGGCCCTGCGGAACGTGAGCTACTTCTACGAGCGCGATGTGCGTGAATCGATTGCCAATCTGCAGGCCATGCTTGAACCCTTGCTGATCCTGTTGCTGGGCGGGCTGATGATGTGGGTTGCCCTCTCGGTGCTGGGTCCGATCTACGATGTCATCACCAAGATGAAGTTCTAAGCATGCTCACCCGCTACCTCCACTATCTCGATCAGGAAGGCCTCACCAGCTACCGTAGCGCTGGCGGACGTCTGGCCTTCGTCGCCCGCCATGCAACGGGCGCCGAGGGCGTAGCGACCTTCTCGCAGTGGCTGCAGACGGCAGACAAGACCACCCACACCCTGCTTGCCAATCTGGCCGACGAAGGCTTCCAGAACGACAGCATTCCCTATGTCGCCGGGAGCGATCGCAAGGCACTCATCACCCGCAAGCTGGCCCAGCAATTCCATGCTTCCCCCTATGTCACCAGCCTCTCGCTGGGACGCGAACGGGAGGGCCGGCGCGACGAGCGCATCCTCTATACCGGCATCACCCGCCCGGGCGCGCTCGATCCGTGGCTGGCCGAGCTCCAAGGCCGCGAAGCGGCGCTGAACGCCCTTTACACTCCCCCGCTGCTGACTCAGGCCCTGCTCGGCCTCCTGCGCCCAGAAGTACCGCAAGGCCTGATCGTCAGCTTCTGCCGGGCCGGTATCCGCCAAACCTATTTCGAGCAAGGCAGCCTGCGCTTCTCGCGCCTCTCGCCGGCTCCGGAGGGGGACTTTTCCACCTGGGGCGAAGCCTGTCTGCGCGAAACCCAGAAAACCCTGCAATACCTCAGCGGCCAGCGCTGGATCACCCGTAACACCCGGCTGCCGGTATGGCTGCTGCTTGCCCGCCAGGACTTCGCTCCGCTGCTGGCGGCCGTCGAGCAGGCGGCCCAGCTCGAATTCCATCTCGTCAATCTGAACACCCTGTGCCAGGCCATCGGCCATCGCGAACAGCTCACCACTTCCGACAGCCAGCCGTTGCTGATGCGCCTCGCCCTGCGCGAAAGCCGCGCCCCCCAGCTGGCGCCGGACGCCAGCCGCCGCATCCATCGCTTCCGCCAAGCCCGTCAGCTGATCTTCGCACTCGGAGTGCTGGCCGGCCTCGCACTCGGGCTCAGCGCACTCAAGCACTACATGGACGGGCGCGAACTACAGCAGCAGCGCAGCCAGCTCCTCGCCGAGATCCAGAGCGAAAACCTCCGCTACCAGCAACTGCTTGCCAGCCTGCCGGCACAGCCCGCACCACTCGATAGCCTGCGTAGCGTGGTCGAAGCCGAAGCTCGTCTGCACACCCGAGCAATCCCGCCGCAAGCCGCACTGCTCCCACTCTCGAAAAGCCTTGAACGCTTTCCGGACATCGAATTGCTGCAACTCGAGTGGGATGCGGGAGATGCCGCCAGCACCACAAGCCCGGCCCGCCTGGTGCTGAACATCAATGCGGCTCTTCCTGTAGCGGCCGCATCCGACCCACGCGCCGCACTGCAGCGCATCCAGGCCTTCTTTGCCGATCTGCGCCCGCGCGTCAACGAACTCGTACTGCAAGAGCAGCCTTTTGACGCGGAATCAGACAAGACCCTGCGCAGTGATGCCGAAACCCTGCGCAAACGCCCCGAGTTCAAACTGCGTCTGGCCATCAGGAAGGAGCAGCCATGAACGCCGAACTGCAGCGCCTCGCCCTGCGTCATCTGGGCGGCAGCCTCCTAGTCGCCCTCATCTGCATCACCCTCGGCGCCACCTTGTTGTGGGCGGCCCGGCATAGCCAGGCCAATGCTCGCGCCAGCCACGCCAGCACCCGCGACGAAGCGCGCCAGCTGCATGAGCGTTATCTCGCAACCCGCCGCGATGAAGCCTTGCTGCGCGAAACCATCGCACGCTTTGAAACCCTGCGCCAACAAGGTCTGATCGGCCCGGAGAACCGTCTCGAGTGGGCCAATGGCGTACGCTCAGCAGCCCTCGCCCTGCGTCTACCGCCACCGGAATTCACCCTCGCACCCCGTCGCAGCCTGGGCAAGATTGACGCCGCCGGCCTCTTCAACCTGCAGGCCAGCCAGATGAAGCTGAGCCTCGAATTACTCCACGAAGGTGATCTGTTGGCCCTTCTCGAGCGCCTCGCCGCCCGGCCGGACGTACTCCTCCACCCGCAGCGCTGCTTGCTCGTGCGCAACAACAACCGTACGGGAGGGGATGGAGGCGGTCTGCACGCCGAATGCGCGCTAGACTGGATAAGCATCACACCGCCAGCCACCGTAGAACCATGACCCGCGTCCGCCCCCTCCTGCTCTCAGCCTTGCTTGCCAGCCTTGCCCTGTTCGGAACCAGGCCCGCCGACGCGCAGCCGGTAGCCACAGCGGAAAGCACTACGCAGGAGAACGGGATCGGGCGCCTCTTCCACAGCCGCCAGCAACGCGCCATCCTGGATGAATTGCGCCGTCGCAATGCCCGCATTGGCGAAGAGCAGGAGTCAGACAGCATCACCTTGCAAGGCATCGTACGCCGCAGCGGGGGCCAGAGCACGGTATGGATCAACGGCCGCGCCCATCACGATCGCGCTCCGGTCGCCGCGCTCGGCGAGCGCTCGGCCAGCGTCTTCGTGGGCGAAGGGAAGACGCGGGAACTGAAGGTTGGTGAGCGCATCCAGCTCGTTCCGGCACCGGAGCAGATCCGGCCATGAAACAACAGCGTGGCTACATCCTGCTTGCCATGCTCGCCCTGCTGCTCGCGCTTGGCGCAGCCTGGACGGTCAGTGCCGTCAATTCCCCCTTGCAGGACTTTGCCCAACGCAGCACTAGTGATCTGCGCAGCCGTCAGCTCGAAGCGCTTGAAGAAGCCCGCATGCGTCTGATTGACCGGGCGGTGTTCGGCGGAAAAAGTCAGGCAGCCAACCCTGGCGCCATGCCCTGCCCGGACACCGACAACAACGGCATCGGTGCAGATGGCACACCCGCGCTAGGCGGCTGGGGGAGCCTGCTCTGCAGCCCCAGCGAAGCCCAGACGGCAGGTCGCTTCCCTTATAGGGATCTACCCGTTCTGAACAGCAGCCGCAGTGAAACCGCGGCCAAAGACGCGAACGATGAGTGCGTCTGGTACGCCATCAGCCCGGTATTCCGCTCGATGAATGTGACCGAGCGACTTAAAGACACCGGTGACAAAGCCCCTATCAACCCCGACACCAAATCCGTCATACAGGTCAATGGAAAACCGGTCATGGCCCTGCTGATAGCCCCGGGCGCACCCTTACTGACGCAGGCGGGCTCGCGCAGCACCGCTACGCCATGCTCCAGCGGCAAGACAAAAGCCTTTCTGGACAGCCTTGACGACATTAGCAATGCTGCCGGCAAGGATAGCGGCAGTATTTCCTACTATGCCGACTCGGCCAGCGTCACCGCCCTCAATACCAGCACCGGCAAATGCATGCCGCGTAGTGCCATCACGGACAGCAGCAAAATCGGTGGAGAGTGCAGCAATGATGTGATCCTTCCCGTGACACGTGCAGACATCATGAAACCGCTGCTGCGCGAAGTTTTGGAGCGACTAGCCAATGAGACCGGCACAGATACAAGTCCAGCCCCCACTCAGATCGGTAGTTGCAGTGCTAGCAGCACAAAATCCATCGACAAGATCATCCCGGCAAGCAGCTCTGGCACACTGGCCACGCTGCGCAGCAAGAACCCGGCATGTTTTGACTTCACTGCCTTCGGCGGCATGACGCTCACTGAAACAAAAATCAAGAATGGTGTCAGCACGACCACGCTTGCCGAAGTCGATAGCGGCAGTGGCTGTTACGACAGCGACTCAACCCAAACACCACTCTGGCTCTGCGCCAACGACTGGTACCGCTTCATCAACTATGACAGCACCGGCAGCGCCCCGAAGCTCTCGATCAAGCTTGATGCAAGTGATCCTGCCAGCTACCGCTGCAGCATCTCCCTGAACAGTGACTCCCCCCGAAAGGCGCTCTGCCAATGACGTCAGCCCGTTCAGCTGCAGGTTTCTCGCTAGCGGAAATGGCCATCACGCTGCTGATCATCACCCTGCTTTCGGCCGGTGCACTGCTGACGCTGCGCATCCAAACCGAACACGGCCGCTTTGCCCAGACCCAGGCAGCCCTGCTCGAAGCCAAACAGGCTCTGCTGGCCTACGCGGCAGCCCAGGGAGCCCTGCCCTGCCCGGCAGATCCAGCCCAGATGGGAGGCACGAGCTTCGGCGCGGCCCGTAGCACTTGCAGCGGCGATCTACGCCGTGGCCTGCTGCCCTGGCGCACCCTGGGTGTTCAGGGGCTGGACGCGTGGGATCAGTACCTGAGCTACGAAGTCTCAAACAACTTCACCGTGACGCCGGGCAAGACCAGCGTGGGCAATATCACGGTTGTGCTCGACAGCAACGACCCCGCCACCGATGCGGTGGCCTTTGCCCTGTGGTCGCACGGCGCCAACGGCAATGGCGCCATCAGCGTGCAGAACACCCTGCGCAGCACACCCACCGATGCCAACGAGATCAGCAACCGCTCGGCCGGCTTCAGCACCCCGCTGCGCGTGGTACTGCGAACCCAGTCAGACAGTTTTGACGATCAGGGGCTCTACGTGTCGCGCTACGTCGTACTCAAGCAGCTGATGGACGCCGGTTTCAGCCTCAGCGACAGCACTTCGAGCAGCGCCAGCAGTGCGGCCAACTCCAGCGCATCACCCTGAGCACGACTGGTCACAGACAAGTCTGCGAGAATAGCGCCCTGATGAGTTCTGCCAGCCTCCTCCACCGCCTTCGCACCGCCGGTATCGACCCGGGGGATAGCGACGAGCTGCGCCTGCAGAAGGGGTTGCTGGCGCTGGTGAGCGGCCTGGTCAGTCTGGCGTCCGGCCTGTGGCTCCTGATTTACTGGCTGCTCGGCCCGCAACTCCCTTCCAGCCTGCCTTTCGGCCTGCAACTGGTGATCGCGGCCAACATGCTGATCTATGCACGCTGGAGCAATTTCGAAGTTTTCCGCACCGTTCTGCTCAGCGTGCTGCTGTTCTTCCCCTTCATGGCCCAATGGGCCCTGGGTGACTCTGTCGCCGCCTCCGGCCTGATTCTGTGGGGCGTGCTGGCGCCAGTCTGCGCCCTGCTCTGCGTGGGTGCGCGTGAGTCGCTGCCATGGTTTGCCGCTTACGTCATTTTCACCCTGCTCACCGGCGCTGCAGATTATGTATTGGCAGATCTTGGGGGGCCCGCCAGCGGTGTTCCACGCAAGGTCTCGGTACTGTTTTTTGCGCTCAACTTCGCCACGCTCTCCAGCATGGTTTATCTGTGCCTGCGCTTTGCGATCACCGAGCGCCGCAAGACTCAGGGCCAACTCGAAGAGGCCCATGCTCGCTTGGCCGTGGAACAGGCCCGCTCCGAGCGCCTGCTGCTGAATATCCTGCCGGCGCCAATCGCGCTGCGCCTGAAGAACTCGGAAGAGACGATTGCCGACGGCTGCGCCGAAGTGTCGGTGATGTTTGCCGACATCGTGAATTTCACCGAGCTCGCCGCCGGCCTGCCGCCGGACGAAGTGTTCAAGGTGCTCAACCACGTTTTCAGCAAGTTCGACGAACTGGCCGAGGCGCGAGGCCTCGAAAAGATCAAGACCATCGGCGACGCTTACATGGTGGCCGGCGGGCTGAACGCCAGCCTCGCCGATCCCTGCGGAGCGATTGCCGATATGGCGCTGGACATGCGTGACTGGCTGGCCGAAGACTCCGCCGTGCAGGGTCGCAATCTGCAGATCCGGGTCGGCATCGGCACCGGCCCGGTAGTGGCCGGAGTGGTTGGGCGCAAGAAGTTCATCTACGATCTGTGGGGCGACACGGTGAATCTCGCCAGCCGCATCACGGGCGAGAGTCACCCGAGCATGATCCAGTGCGATTCCACCACCTTCGCCCGCCTCAAGTACCGCTTCATCTTCGAAGACCCGGTCACCCTGCGCCTCAAAGGCAAGGGCATGGTCAGCGTATGGCGCCTGCTCGGTCGCGGCAGCGAGAAGGGAAAATCGCCCCGCACATCGCGCTTTGAAACCCTCGATATCGACGTCAGCGGCGTAGATTGAGGCAGACCTGCCTCGCTGTCGGCCGCGCAGGTAAAATCCCGCCTTCCCTTTCCCCTCTCCGAGTTCCAAGTACCATGCATATCGGCACGCCCCTCTCCCCCTCCGCCACTCGTGTCATGCTTCTCGGCTCGGGTGAGCTAGGCAAGGAAATCATCATCGCCCTGCAGCGTTTCGGCTGCGAGGTGATCGCCGTGGATCGCTACCCGCACGCCCCCGGCCACCAGGTGGCCCACCGCTGGCACAGCATCGACATGACCGATGCCCAGGCCCTGCGCGCACTGGTGGAACTCGAACGCCCGCACATCATCGTGCCAGAGATCGAAGCCATCGCTACCGACGAGCTGGCACGCATCGAAGCAGATGGCCTCGCGGTGGTGGTGCCCACCGCACGCGCCACCCAGCTCACCATGAACCGTGAAGGCATCCGACGCCTGGCGGCCGAGGAACTTCAGCTCGCCACCTCGCCCTACGCCTTCGCCGATACGATCGATGCGTTGCGCGCCGCGATCCGCCAGGTCGGCTATCCCTGCGTGGTGAAGCCGGTGATGTCCTCCTCCGGCAAGGGTCAGTCCGTAATCCGCAGCGAAGCGGATGTAGACGCGGCCTGGGAATATGCAGCCACCGGCGGGCGAGTGAAGGGCGGACGGGTGATCGTTGAAGGCTTCATCGATTTCGATTACGAGATCACGCTCCTCACCGTGCGCGCCAGCAATGCCAGGGGTGAAATCGAGACCAGCTACTGCGCACCGGTCGGCCATGTGCAGGTACGGGGCGATTATGTCGAGAGCTGGCAGCCGCAAGCCATGCTGCCCGTTGCTCTGCACCGCTCGCGCGAGATCGCTGACAAGGTCACCACCGCGCTGGGCGGCCGTGGCCTCTTCGGCGTGGAGCTGTTCGTGAAGGGAGAGCAGGTGTGGTTCTCCGAAGTCAGTCCGCGCCCGCATGACACGGGTCTGGTCACGCTGGCCTCACAACGCTTCTCCGAGTTCGAGTTGCATGCCCGCGCCATCCTTGGCCTGCCGGTGGACACCAGCCTGCGCCGCCCGGCCGCCAGCGCCGTGATCTACGGCAACATGGACGCCACCGGGATCGTCTTCGAAGATATCGACGCGGCCCTGCAGGTGCCGGAATCGGATCTACGCCTGTTCGGCAAGCCCGAAGCCTTCGAGCGCCGCCGCATGGGGGTGGCCGTGGCCAGCGCCGATGATGTTGAAACAGCACGCGCACGCGCCACCGCCTGTGCCAACAAGGTCAAGCCCTGCGCGGCAGGCTGAAGCATGCTGCAGATCCGGCCGGAAACTGCGGCAGATGTCGACGCCATTGGCCGGATCACGCAGCAGGCCTTCAATGGCCTGCCCCACAGCCAGCAGACCGAGCACTTGCTGATTGCCGCCCTGCGCACAGCTGGTGCGCTGAGCGTCTCGCTGGTTGCTGAAGAGCGCGGCGAAATCATTGGTCACATCGGCTTCTCAAAAGTGTTGATCGGCGGCGAAGAGCACGCCTGGTTCGGCCTCGCTCCGCTGTCGGTAGCACCTGCCCGCCAGCGCAGCGGCATCGGCCAGGCGCTGATCGCGGCGGGTCTGGCCCACCTCGACGCACTCGGGGCCCAGGGCTGTGTCGTGCTCGGCGACCCGGCTTATTACCGACGCTTCGGTTTTCGCCCACAGCCAGGCCTGGTCCTTGCCGACGTACCGGCCGACTACTTCATGACTCACACTACCTGCGTGCCCTGCCCCCAGGGCAGTGTCAGCTTCCACCCTACTTTTGCCCTCTGCGGCTAAGCTCTCCGGAGAACCTCCATGCGCTTCAAACACCTCGTCTGCAGCCTTCTGCTTGCCGCCACAAGCAGCCTCACCCATGCCAGCCTGCTGGACGCCTTCTCCGACAAGGACGCCACAGGCGGCATGCGCGAAGCGCTGGCCCAGGGCGCAAGCATGGCCGTGAAACAGCTCGGGCGCGAAGATGGCTTCCTCGGCAACCCCAAGGTGCGCATCGAACTGCCCGCCAACCTGCAGAAAGCCGAGACTGCGCTGCGCATGATGGGCCAGGGCCAGACCATCGATGAACTCGAGACCAGCATGAACCGTGCGGCCGAGCAAGCCGTACCGGAAGCGCAGGCATTGCTGCTCGCCGCCGTGAAGCAGATGAGCGTGCAGGACGTGAAGAACGTCCTCAGCGGTGGTGAAGACTCTGCCACACGCTACTTCCGCGAGAAGACCAGTGCCGAACTCGGCAAGCGTTTCCAGCCCATCGTCAGCCGGATCACCGGCAAGCTGGCAATCACCCAGCAATACAACTCACTGGCGGGCAAGGCCGCCGGCTTCGGCCTGCTCAAGCCGGAAGATGCCAGCGTGGAGCAGTACGTGACAAAGAAGGCCCTCGATGGCCTCTACCTGATGATTGCTGAACAGGAACGTGCCATTCGCGAGAACCCCGCCCAGGCCGCTGGCTCACTGGCGAAGAAGATCTTCGGAGCGCTGGGGAACTGACTCAGCCCAGCGCCTCGATCACGGTCAGCACCACCGGCGTAGTAACTGCCGCCAGCAAGGTGGACAGCACCATGCCGGCCGCCGTAGGTGCCTCGAAAACCTTGAACTGGCGGGACATCAGATAGACGTTCACGCCCATCGCCATCGACGAGAGCAACACCACCACCTGCGTTTCCATTTTCGGCAGGCCCAGCCCCCAGGCCAGCAGGCCCACCACCAGCGGCAGCACGATGAGCTTCATCAGGCAGACCGTGAGGCTTTGCGTCAGGCCTTCGCGCACGCTGTATTCGGCCAGGCCCATGCCCAGCACCACCAGTGCCATAGGCGTGGCAGCAGCGCCGACCATGGCCAGCGGCTGGGCCACGAGATGCGGCAGCGGCAGGCCGGTGAGGCCATACAGGGTGCCGGAGACGATCGCCGCGACAATCGGATTGGTGATCACGCTGCGCGCCGTCTTGGCAAAACCGCGCACGGAGAATTCGCCGTGCTGCGCCCATTCGATCGACACCGTGACCAGGGTCCACAGGGTCAGCGCATTGAATACCAGCACCAGTGCCACGCTGGGTAGCGCCGCGTCCCCCAGTGTGGCCTTGGCCAGTGGCAGGCCCAGCATCACGTTGTTGGAGAAAATGCAGCCGAGCGCAAAGATCGAACCGGAGACTCCGTCCAGATGAAAAATCCGGGCCGCCATGACACGCCCGAGCACAAAGACGATCAGCGCACCGCCAAAGAAGGCAATCAGCAGACGTGCATCCACCGCCGGCAATTTGGAGAAGTCGCTCATCGTGTGGAACAGCAATGCCGGCAGGGCCAGGCCAAACACGAAACGGGTCAGCGCATCGGCCACGCTGCGCGGCCAGCCCCCCCAGCGCACGATGGCGTAGCCGGCGAAGATCAGCACAAAGAGAGGAGACGCGGCGGCAAGACGATCGAGGAAGAGCTGCATGGGAGCGACCAGAGAGGCGAACCTGATTTTACGCCGTCAGCAGCGCTCAGGCCCGGGTGCGTCTTCCCCACAGGCGTAGCAGCGCCAGCCCCAGCAAGGCACCAACGAGATCCGCCAGCCAGTCATCCAGGCCAGCAAAGCGCCCGGGCAGTCCCGCCTGATGGAATTCGTCTGCTGCACCGATACCCAGAGCGATCAACAGCGCCAACCACGCGGGCAGGCCCAGGCCGCCCCGCAGCAGCAGGGCCAGCACGGCGAACAGGGTGAGATGGGCCAGCTTGTCCCACGGCGCCGGAATCAGGCCGGCGGCCTCGGGCTGGGCTCCACCGGCAAACAGCGCCAGCAGCATCAGACCAAGAACCAGCGCAGCCAGCACCTGGCGCGGGGAAACTTTCACTGGATCAGGCAAACCACAGGCGGATGCTGTCGATCAGGCGGCGCCACCAGCTGCCCTGCTCCACGGCCTGCAAGGCGGTAAGTGGATATTCGGCAAGAGCCTGGCCATCGAGCATGAGGCGCACGCTGCCAATCTGCTGCCCAGCAGCCACCGGAGCGATCAGGCGTTTTTCGAGCGTGATTTCCTGCTTGATCTCGGCAGCCTTGCCGCGTGGCAGGGAGATGTAGCGGTCAGCCGCAAAACCGGCCAGCACATGCTGGTTCGCCCCCTTGAAGACTTCCACCGTGCCAAGCGACTGACCGATGCTGAAGAGTTTGGGGGTATCAAAGTTCAGCAAGGCCCAGTCAAGCAGCTTGGCCGACTCACGCGCACGCTCTTCCATACCGGTGGTGCCGGTAACGACCGAGATCACCCGGCGTCCGCCACGCTTGCTGGAGGCCACCAGGTTGTAGCCGGCCGAGGTTGTGTGACCGGTCTTGAGGCCATCAACATCCGGATCGCGGTAGAGCAGGAGATTGCGGTTGTCCTGCTTGATCTTGTTGTAGAAGAACTGCTTGATCGAATAGATCGGATAGAACTCTGGGAAATCGTGAATGATGGCTTCGGAGAGCTTCACCAGATCGGCCGCAGTGGTGTACTGGTTGGCCGCGGTGAGGCCATTACTGTCCATGTAATGGGTGTTGAGCAGGCCAAGGCGCTGCGCCTCGCGGTTCATCATGGCAACGAAAGCCTCTTCGCTGCCGGCAATCGCTTCGGCCAGCACCACGCAAGCATCGTTGCCGGACTGCACGATCATGCCCTTGAGCAGATCATCCACGCTCACCGGCACCTTGATGTCGACGAACATCCGCGAGCCCTCCTGCTTCCACGCCTTGATCGACGGCGTGAGCAGCTGATCGAGCTTCAGGCGCCCTTCCTTGACGGCCTTGAAGCTGAGGTAGGCCGTCATCAGCTTGGTCAGCGAGGCCGGCTCAATGCGCATGTCAGCCTGATTGCCACCCAGCATCTGGCCACTTTGCATGTCGTAGATGGCATAGCTGCGCGCGGCAACTTCAGGCGGCTGCGGCAGAGCGGCGAAACTGGCAAGAGGAAGGCTAAGGCTGGCTGCGAGCAGCAGACGACGGAACATGGGTTCTCCGGAAAACAGGAATGAATTGAGGGGCGGGCCCGGGGCGCCGCGATTTTACTCCCGGTGGGATAGCCTGAGCCGTGAGGAGTTCCGCGTCGCAGCAATAAAAAAAAGCCGGCGCAAGGCCGGCTTTTCACGGAAGAGGCAGAACTCAGATGCGGGTCGTCATCAGCTTCACGAGCAGATCGCGCGTCGCCGGATTGTCCATGTAAGGGCGATAGACCACTGCCACACGCGAGAGCAGCACGCTGCTGTCGCCGTATTCGACGAACTTCACGCCTTCCTTTTCAAGGCGGGTACGGGCCTTGGCCAGACGCTGGTTCCAGATGTCGCGATCGAACTTGGCCGACTCCTGCCCGGCTGCGCGCACAGCCTCGCGCTGGGCGGCCGGGAGACGATCCCACCACACCTTGGACACCACCAGAGCCTCGAACTGAACGATGTGGTTATTGTTCAGGTAGAAGTAACGGGCACGCTTGTAGTGGCCTTCGGATTCGTACTGCAGCAGATCGTTTTCGGCGGCATCGATCTTGCGCTCGTCAAAAGCACTGTTGACCTCCTTGTACTCCAGCTGCAGCGGGGTGCCACCCAGAGAGCTGACCAGATTGGTCAGATCCTTACGTGCCGGCACACGGATCTTCACCTGTTTCAGCGCAGCAGGAGAGTCGAGCTTTTCACGCGAGTAGATGGCACGGCTGCCACCGTCGTACCAGCCGAGAAGCACCATGCCGTTGGCGGCCAGACGCTTTTCCATATCCTGCCCCAGCTCACCCTCGAGCAGGCTGAACATCTGGCGCGAATTCTTCAGGATGAAGGGCAGGCGCATCACTTCAGCCATCGGGGCCACCCGGCCCACCGCACCGCCGCTCAGCACAGCCACGCCGACGTCACCCTTGCGCACCGACTCAAGCAGCTTGGCCTGATCCTTACCCGCCGAGATCGGCAGGATTTGCGGCGCGGGCTGGCCAGTAATGGTCTGCACGCTGTCGAGGAAGCGCTGCAGCGCAACCGTGCTGGGATGATCCTCGACCTGCGGCGACCAGGCGCCAGGCGCGGCTGCGGCAAAGGCGCTGCTCAACAGCAGAGTGCAGGCAAGGGACAAACGGGCGATCGATTTGGACATCTGGCAATCCTTCCACGGCAAAGCTGTGACTTAGTGCGCGAAGTATGCCAAACACTAGGGGTTAACCCCAAGCCCTTTTCCGATGAACGGACGCCGCCCTTGATCCCGAACAAATCCTTTTCAAACAATCACTTGGGTATTAACCCAAGCGTTTGCAGACTGCTTCAAGCAGCCTGCAAAGCCTTGCCCGTGGCGGCATTCCGGGCATTCGCTCGGAATAAATGCAAAATCGGTAAAGATTCGTTACGACGCCTGTCTCAAGAGGCCAGCAGATGGTGAGCCAACTGCACCCAATAGCTGGCGCCGAGGGGCAAATTGTCATCGTTGAAGTCGTAATGCGGGTTGTGCAGGGTGCAGCCGCCCTCACCCGGGCCATTGCCGAGCCATACGTAGCAACCGGGGCGGTGCTCGAGGAAGCAGGAAAAATCCTCTGCCCCCATGCTCGGGCGCAGCCCCCAGTCCACATTGTCCGCTCCGACCAGAGCGGTTGCCGCCGCCCGGCAATGCTCCGCTTCAAACGGAGTATTCACGGTCGGCGGATAGCCCCCCTCGTTGAGCTTGGCCTCGATTTTCACGCCATACGCAGCGGCAATCCCGTCACACAGGCGCTGCAAGTGCTGCCAGGTGGCCTCGCGCACCTCGCGCCGCAGGGCCCGGGTTGTGCCACACAGGCGGGCCTGGTGCGGAATCACGTTGTAGGCATCCCCCGCTTGAAAGCGTGTCACTGACACCACTGCGCCATCAAGCGGATCGGTGTTACGTGCTACCACGGTCTGCAGCGCCCCCACCAATGCCGCGCCCGCCACCAGAGGATCTGCCGCCAGATTAGGCATCGCGGCATGACCACCATGGCCGGTAATCAGAATGTCGAAACGATCTGCACTGGCCATCACCGGCCCCGGCGTGATGCCAAAGCGGCCGACCGGCATGCCGGGCCAGTTGTGCAGGCCATAGATGGATTGCACCGGAAAACGCTCGAAGAACCCGTCAGCAATCATTGCGCTGGCACCGCCACGCCCTTCCTCTGCCGGCTGGAACACGAAGACCAGGCAGCCATCGAAATTGCGATGCTGGGCAAGGTACTCCGCCGCGCCGAGCAGCATGGCGGTATGCCCGTCATGGCCACAGGCATGCATGCAGCCGGTGTGCTGCGAGCGGTGGGCGAAAAGATTGGCTTCGGCGATCGGCAGCGCATCCATGTCAGCACGCAGACCGATGCAGCGCTCGGACGTGCCAGCACGCAAAACGCCGACCACGCCGGTCTGGCCCACGCCGCGATGCACTTCGAGGCCCCAGCGCTCAAGCAGGCTGGCCACCAGATCGGCAGTGCGGGTTTCTTCAAAGCCCAGTTCGGGATGGGCGTGGAGATCACGCCGGATCTCGATCAGCGCGGCATGGCGTGCGGCGATTTCAGGAAGGATCTGCATGTTGGGGCGTCCTGGCTTCTGTCTTCAGCCGCAGGGAATTGCGCTGCGGCATGGATTTGTAGTGCCCCGAATCTTACACTCGCGGCTCGCTATGAAGCCCGCGCCCACCCCTTCCGCCCTGCCCTCACGGCCCCCGTCCGGGCGCCTGCGCTGGTCTTTTGCCTGGCTCATGGCCTGCCTGCTCACCAGCGGCATGCTTGTCCTGCTGGCCGGGATGAATAGCCCGCAAGTACTCCGCAAGGCGGCGGACGCACTGCAGGTAAGCTTGCTCACGGAGCCGGCACCACCTTCCTCCGCCCGACAGCCTCTGGCCACGCCCGCCGCGGCCTCCGCCGGACAGACACCCGCCCCGACACTGACCGCTCCAGTTGCAACGCCTGCTGCGCAACGCCCCGTCGCCGGATCCGACTCGGCCGCCGTGGGCACTGCTGCGCTCAGCGAAGCAGAGCCCACCGCACCGGCCCACGCCGCCTCGGCAGCCACCACCAGGGAAGCGTCCGCGCCAGTCCGTAGCCTGGCTCAACGCTGTCCGCACCAGGTAAAGCCGGTTTTCCCGCCTCTGGCCCTGGAGGATGGCGTGGAGACCGGCCGCGTCACCGTGCGCCTGCATCTGGACAGCGAGGGTCGGGTGCGTGAAGTCAGCCTCGTGGAGGCCAGCCCACAAGGCTATTTCGAAGCGGCCACACGCCGCGCGGCCCTGCAGTGGCGCTGTCTGCCACCGGCCGAGGCGGGCGAAACGCTGCGGGTGCCCTTCGAGTTCGGGATCGCTGCACACTGAGACTGACGCGGCTGAATGCACCTGGCGGGTGCTACGTCTGGCAGACCGGTGACGCCACCGACGACGATGAGTTGATCAATGCCGGCATCGAGCGTGCTCATGGCGTGTTTGCCGTTACCAATGACGAAGCCCAAAATATGATGATCACATTCACGGCGCGTCAATTCACCGAGTACCACGCCCGCTCACTCTGGGAACTGAGCCTGCGCAGCCCGGAATACATCCTCGTGGCGATCCGCGTAGGACGCGACTGGCGCTTCAATCTACAGAACGACTTCGAACTGCAACCGGGCCATATCCTGGTTGCGAAGGCCACACTGGCAAGCCGGTACGAGTTCGAGGCCGCCGTGGGTGGCATCTGACGCCAAACGCAAGAAAGCCGCCCGAAGGCGGCCCCTATCATCCTGCAAGCGCTTCAGCGCAGCGCTTGCACAGTCATCCGCTCATCCACAGTCCGGATGGGTACATCCGCCTCTCGATCATGCCGCCCGATTCTGGCCGAACGCGTCAGCGCAAAACCTATTGCCAAAACAGCCAGCGCGCAGAGCAGGAAGGTCATCCGCCCCCATAAGGGGTTCGGAATCAGCAACATAGCCAGCATGCCGACACCGCCAACCGTTACGATACGGCCCAGCTTGCTGCGCTGATGCAGGTCGGCCTCGGTAGGTCGATCATCCGACAGCTCCGGCCGCTCCAGATCGGCAAAGAAGGCGTCCGTCTCGCGCTGCACCGGCGTTTCCTCACGCTTGTAAAACAAAGTGGTGAGGCAGAAGAAACCGCCTGTCAGCACCAGATGCGCAGCGATGTTGATCATCACCGAGAGATCAGCCATCTCGCGCCTGGTAAAGGCAATCCCCAGCCACTCGGCAAGCAGCGCCGGCTTGAGCCAGCTCACCAGCATCCAGGATACGCACAGCCCCACCACCACCGTGGCCCAGGGCGCCCACTTCGGCGTACGACGGACGAAGACGCCGAAGAACAGCGGCACCAAGATAGGCGATTGCAGCAGCGTAGCCACTTGCATCATCAAATCGAATAGCGACAAATGCTTGAGCGACTGGAAGAACTGCGCCATCAGGATCACCAGGATGCCGTTGACGATGGTGACCAGCTGCCCCACGCGCAGCAGCTGGGCATCCGTCACATCCCGCTTCTTTGCCAGGATTGGCTTGAAGAAAGAGCGTACGAAAATGCCTGAGTTGCGGTTGAGCGCCGAATCCATGGAGCTCATGGTGGCCGCGAAGAGGCCCGCCAGAAGCAGGCCGACCGTTCCCAGCGGCATGAACTTCTCGGCAAAAGCCAGATACACGCCATCGGCAGCCTTGGCGCCCAGTTCAACCGCGTGGAGGCTTGCTGCGTCCGGCATCAGCGAAGCGGATACCCAGGGCGGTACGAACCAGATGAAGGAGCCAATCAGCATCATGCCCAGCGCCATCAACGCAGCCTTGCGCGCATGACGCGAATCCTTGGCGGAAAGGAAACGGTAGGACTCCTGCAGATTGTTGATGCTCTGCATCTGCTTGACGACGAAGAACAGGAAAGTTCCCACGGTCAGCAGCGGGTAGTTCATGTCCGGCCCTGTCACAAACCCGCCGGGGAAGTTCGCCACCATTTCGCCCGGGCCACCCACCGCGATCAAGCCCACCACCGCACAGGCAATCGACAGCACAGCCACGATCAGCGATTGCACGAAATCACTGGCCACCACACCCCAGGCTCCGGAAAGCAGAGAGATCAGCAGCACCACGAGGCCCGTGCCCCAGATGGTCAGCACGATATCCACCTTGAATACCGCGCTGACAAAGATGGCCAGGCTGTTGAGCCACACCCCTGCATTGATGACAGAGAGCGGAATGATCACCCAGGTGAAGAACTGCTCATTGCCCGGCCCGAAGCGCCGCCGCACACCCTCGGTGGGCGTATCCACGCGGATCTGGCGCATGCGCGCCGAAAACCAGGCCCAGGACACGGCATACGCAATCACGTTGCCGACGAATACCGCAATTGCTGCAAGCCCATCGCTATAGGCCTTGCCCGCCGCGCCGGTAAAGGTCCAGGCGGAGAACTGGGTCATGAAGGCCGAGGCGCCCACCATCCACCACAGCATCTTTCCACCGCCACGAAAGTAGTCACTCGCCGAATTGCTGGCCATTTTCCGGAAAGCCAGACCGATGCCGATCATGAAGGCGAAATACGCCAGCACGACGGCTGCATTGATATCCAGATTCATTAAAACACTCCTGCCCGATATGAAATCGATGTTGCTTAAGGGACCGGACTCTGCGGACGGGGTTCCAGAAAAGTTCATCTCCAGCTCTATTTCTGGATCTGGATCAACCCCGTTTCATCGCCTCGCCCGTTTCAGTCTCACCCCCTCAACGGAGCCTGAACATGAAGCCACGCCTTGCATTCGCCCTCCTCGCCACCCTCCTGGCAGCCTGCGTCAGCACCCAATCCGAAAACCCACCCTCGTCACAGACTGCAACAAACACACAGGCCCCCAGTGATCCGGCAAGAACGCCGACAGCGCCCCCCGCGCCTGCTGCCGCCAAAGTGGCCGAAACACGCTCAGTCAGCGCCGACATGGTCCGCATGATCGCCATGCCGGCGCCCATTCTGATGCAGGCGCCAGCACCGGATCGCGAACGCTATGGCGCGCTCACAGACAACCCGGTGAAGCGGGTGGCGGAAGCCCCGGTCTCCACCTTCTCCATAGACGTGGATACCGGCAGCTACAGCAATGTGCGCCGCATGCTGAACGCCGGGCGCCTGCCGCCTGCCGACGCCGTGCGGGTCGAAGAGCTGATCAACTACTTCCCGTATGACTACGCTCAGCCACAGGATGGCCGCCCGTTTGCGGTGCACACCGAACTCGCGCCGGCGCCGTGGAATTCCGAGCGGGTGCTGCTGCGAATCGGCATCAAGGGCATGGATGTAGCCAAGGCCAGCCTGCCGCCCGCCAACTTGGTTTTTCTGGTCGATGTTTCCGGCTCGATGAACAGCCCCGATAAGCTCCCGCTGCTCAAGTCTTCACTGAAGCTGCTGGTGAATGAACTGCGCCCGCAGGACCGCATTTCCCTCGTCACCTACGCTTCGGGCACTCAGGTGGTGTTGCCCCCGACTGCGGGCAGCGACAAGGCCACGCTCATTGCCGCCATCGATGGCCTGCGTGCCGGCGGCAGCACGGCGGGCGCCTCAGGCATCCAGCTCGCTTACACGGCTGCGCAGCAAAGCTTCATCCCGAACGGCATCAATCGCATCCTGCTCGCCACCGATGGCGACTTCAACGTCGGCCTCAACGACACACGCCAGCTCAAAAGCCTGATCGAAGAAAAGCGCCAGAGCGGCATCTCGCTCTCCACGCTGGGCTTCGGCACAGGCAACTACAACGAAGCCATGATGGAGCAGATTGCCGATGTGGGCGACGGGGCGTACTCCTACATCGACAGCCTGATGGAAGGCCACAAGGTGCTGGTGAACGAGATGACGTCCACGCTCGCCACCATCGCCCGCGATGTGAAAGTGCAGATCGAATTCAACCCGGCCGTGGTGCGCGAGTACCGCCAGATCGGCTACGAAAACCGCCAGCTGGCACGCGAGGATTTCAACAATGACAAGGTCGATGCCGGCGACATTGGCGCGGGGCATACGGTCACAGCGCTGTATGAACTCACCCTAGTCGAGGGCAAGCCCAGTGTGGATGACCTGCGCTACGCACCGCAGCCGCCACGCGAAGGCCCACTCGCCAATGAACTGGGGCATCTCAAGCTGCGCTACAAGCTGCCCGCAGCCTCCAGCAGCCAGCTGATTGACTTCGCCCTCCAGCGCAGCGCGATCAAGCCGCTCGCCGCCGCCAGCAGCGAGTTCCGCTTTGCCACCGCCGTGGCCGGTGTCGGCCAACTTATGCGCGGCGGCAAGTACACCGGTGACTGGGGCTACGCGCAAGCGCGCGCGCTGGCTGCAACGAATCTGGGCCAGGACCGCTTCGGCTACCGTGGTGAATTCCTGCGCCTGCTGGATCTGGCGACGGCACTGGGGACGAGACCGGTGCAGTAAGCGTGCGGCCTTGGGGCGCGAGCCGATGCCGGAGCGAGCAATCCCTCGACCAGCGCAGGGCAGGCTTCCAGTCGCGCGCAGCCAGAGGCCGCGCCTACAAGAGGAAAGGCGCGGTCTATACTCGCGCCATGAGCACCGCCGCCCCCGCCGATCTCGCTGCCCTGCCCGATGAAGACCTGATGCTGCTGGTAGCCAGCGGCATCATCGAAGCACCGGCCACCGAGCTGTTCCGCCGCCACAACCGCGCCCTGTTCAACTTCATTGCCTGGCAATGCCAGGGCAATCTCGCTGAGGCGGAAGACATCGCCCAACGCAGCTGGGAGAAGCTCATGACGCGCTGTGCCGATTACCGCCCACAGGCCGCCTTCCGCACCTTCCTGTTCCAGATCGCCCGCAACCTGTGGCTGGACCTGCGCCGCTCAGCGGGCGAGAGCCTGCGCGAAGAACTCGACGAGCAGCAGCCCGACATTCCCGCCGACTACCTCGATCCGGAGGCTGAACTGGCCCTGCATCAGGATCTGGGGCGGGTGCATGAAGCCCTGCTGGCCCTGC
The DNA here is from genome assembly GCF_002855595.1 of Uliginosibacterium sp. TH139. NCBI lineage: Bacteria > Pseudomonadati > Pseudomonadota > Betaproteobacteria > Rhodocyclales > Zoogloeaceae > Uliginosibacterium > Uliginosibacterium sp. TH139. The sequence continues at coordinate 60,461 of NZ_PKRR01000009.1, forward strand.
CCGCCAATCAACGCGAAGTGGTGGTACTGCGCTTCTTTGCCGAAATGAGTCTGGAAGAAGTTGCGCATACCGTCGGCGAAGGTTTCGAAACCGTGAAAAGCCGCCTGCGCTATGCCTTCGCCCGCCTGCGCCGTGAGCTGGAGGGTGCCACGTGAGCGAGGCCTGCGAAGACTTCCTGCGCGGTCAAGGCCGCCTCGCCGGCCTGCTCTGGGAGCTGCCGCCCTATGAGCCGCCGGCCAGCCTGGAAGCCCGCTTCCTCGCCGCCGCCCGGGCGGCTCAGGCTTCTGCAGGCGCGGCCTCTGGCCGCTCCTCCGCAAACCAGATACCCCCCGCCGCATTTGAAGCCCCGCCGCAGATGGCTGCCCGTTTCGGTCAGCTTGCCGCTACGCTGGAGGCCGCCCAGGCGCCACGCCGCGAGGCCGTACTGACCCAGATTGCCCAAGGCGAAGCGCCACAGGACGTGCTCGGTGCGCCGATCCAGCCTGCCACCGCAGCCTGGCTCCAGGCGCAGGCTGCCAGCAAAGCCCCGGTACGAGCAGCCAAGCCTGCCCGCAAACCAGTGCTCTGGGGCTTTTCCTGGTTCGATCTACGCCTGGCCGCACTGGCTACCGTGCTGGCGGCGGTCAGCACCCAGTGGCTGCAGCAGCATGCGCCCTCCTCGGTCGAGCTGGCCCTGCTCGAAGCCTTCCAGCGGACCCGCCAGCCTCTCGCTGAAGCTCAGCCGGATCAACCGCAGAACCCGCTCAGCGCGGCTCGTGCAAAATCGATCAGACCACCTGCCGCCCTGCCCGCTGCCCCGCCACCGCCGGCCCCCGAGCTGGCCCGCGAAGAGATCGGCCCGCCGGCACATCTGGTGACACCGATCGAACTGGCCAACCCGTCCACCGCAGAATCCATCCATGCTCAGCAGGCGGAAAACCGGGCCGCCGCCCCAGTCATTAGCAGCGAGCAGCTCCGCGAGCACAGCCCGCTCGCCGATGCACAACCCGCCCCGCTGATGGCGGCAAGGAAAGCAGCGCCCCCCGCCCCGCGCCTGGAGGAGGCCAGCCCCCCGCCACCCGCCTTGGCTGCGGCTGAAAAGCAACTCGCTGAACCGAAGCCTATGGCCTCAAGATCCGCGCCCCTCGTCGCCGCGCCGCCCCCGGCCAAACCTGCAGCCCCCATGCCGGCAGCCTCCCCATCCACCAGCAGCGCTGGCCCGGCGCGTATCGAGGCCTCCCTCCAGGACGATCCCGCCCTCATCGCCGCCCGCCTGCCAACCCGCCCCGCCAGCCACAGCTGGCTGGTCTTCAGCGCCACACCGGCCGCACCCGAAGTGCAGGCCTGGCTAAGCAAGCTGCGCGCCGCCCTGTCCGCCAGCCCGGCCCTGTTCGAGCCGCGCCTCGACCCACGCCTGCCGCCCGGCCAGTTACGCATCGTAGTGCCGGCCGAGGCTCCCTGACGCGCTGCGCGAGATTGCGCCGCATCAGGGGGAGCGAATCTTGATCGGTCTTTTAAGGCCACAACACCTTTTAACGTTTCTGAATCGGAAAATACGCGCCTGTGTCACCCTGAACGCGCGCAATGAGAAGCAGATTGTCCGGCCCCACCAGCGGCCTGAAATACACGCAATGGACCGCCGCAACCCTGCTCGGGCTGAGTGCCTGCGCTCAGGATCCGTCCCTGGTGCGCGGCCCCACGACCAACCGGCCGCAGGCCCAGATGGCCAGCGTGGAGCGCACCGTGAACCCAGGCTCGATCTTCCAGCCTGGCAACCCGAACGGCATGGTGATGTTTCAGGAAGAGAGCAAACCGCGCCGCATCGGTGACAGCCTGAAGATCGACATTTCCGAATCGCTCAGCGCCAGCAACAAAAGCACCACCACCACCAGCCGCGCCAACAAGGTCGCCACCAAAGGGCCGGGTGGGGCGGACACGATGAGCAGCCTGATCAACCAGATCATCAACGCGGATCTCAGCGCCAGCGGCAGCGATTCCTACCAGGGCTCGGGCAAAGCCGAAAACACCAGCAAGCTGCAGGGCAAGCTGGCCGCCTCGGTGGTCAATGTGCTGCCCAATGGCAATCTGGTCGTGGCCGGCGAAAAAAGCATCGCCATGAATGGTTCAGTCAGCACCCTGCGCTTTTCCGGCGTGGTGGATCCGGCCGATATCAAGGCCGGCCGCACGGTCAGCTCCAGTGATGTGATCGATGCCCGCCTGGAGCAGCTTGGCTCCGGCCAGCTCAAGGACACGGAAGGCCGCAGTGGTCTGCAGCGCCTGCTCACCGACTCCCTCACCATCTGGTAAGCAGGGCTCACAATGCAAAAGCCCGCGAGCGCCGCACACGCGGCAGCCCACGGGCCTATAAGAAGTGGCAAGCGTCAGGCGCGCGCCGGATCACACCTTGCAGTCGACGACGCTTCCAAGCGTACGCCCGCCGCCTGCTTCTGCCGAATTGGGGCTTGCCGGCGCAATCATCGCGGCGGCCGAAGAGCTCGCAGTCTTGCCGGCAGCGGCCACATTGCTTGAGGCCGGACTGACGCCGGCGGACGACGCAGCGGCGGCCTTCGGGCTCTCGGTCGTGCGGGCCGCACGCGGCATGCTGCTCACCGGATCGCGGAAAGCGGCGCTGACAGAACTGATGGACGTCATGGTTTCTCCTTTTGCTGGTTGGAAAACGCGGTCTGCACCGAGCCGGCGCCTGGCGCTGAGAGCCGGCTGGATGAAGTCTGGCGAGGTTCGCTGAGCCCGTTGGCAATGGCCTTCACGGAAGGCGACAGCTTCTCGCGGGTACTGGCCCATTTATCGAATCCCATCATGCCCAGGCGATAGCTCGCAGCAGCCAGCACCCGGCCCTGCTGGCGCAGCTCGACGCGGGCAGCGCTCATGTAGGGCTGGTACTCGCTGGAAAACAGGGCCTTGCCCCATTCGAGCTGAGCCATGTAGTGAATCGAGTGGCGACAGGTCTCGGGCAGCACGGTTTCATACACCCGGCTGCGGACCCCGTTTTTCTCCAGCTCGGCCTGCAGGGCTGGCACAAAGTCCGCCAGCGCAACCGCGCGGTTCAGTTCGATGCAGGCGCCGTCAAAGCGCTCATAAGCATGGATCACCGGGCTGTCGGGCTCACTAGGCAGCAGCACGGATGCATTACTCACGGTGAGCGTTGCCAGCTCCAGCGCCTTGAGTGCCGGGCTCGGCGTCATCACCACACAGGCATTCAACAGCAGGGCCGGAATCAAACAGCACGCACGCACTTTCAGAGCTCCCGAAACAATCATTGGCAAGGTTTGTTGAGCCGATCTTAGCGGTCAGGCAGGCCCTTCCCGAACGGGTTTTGCGCCGTTTTACGCCTTTCTGAAATAGCGGCAAAGCCTGCCGCAGCAAGGCGGCAAGGGCTGCCGGAAAATCCTGAAAACAGGCAAATATGTCGTCCCCCAGTGCAAGCCTGACAAGATTTTCAGGACAAGCCCGACACGCATCCGCTACCCTGCGCCCCTATCCAAGGAAAATGACCATGCATCCGATCTTCGACGCCGACGCCCTACTGCTCCTGGCCCTTGTGCCCGCCTCCAAGCGGCGCCCCGCCACGCTTGAGGAGATCGTCATCGCGCTGGCTTCGGTGCGCCCCGAGCTGCCCGGCGCCGCCCGCCTGCGCGACGCCTTCGCGCGCCTCTCGGCCCACGGCCTGCTGCTGGCTCAAGATGGCGGCTACACCCTGAGCACTGGCGCTCAGGCACTGCTCGCCAAAGTGCCCAAGAAAGGCGATGCGGGCGAGCGCGTGTTCTCACTCAAGCAAGCCCTCACGGATTTCGATTCGCCGGCCGATCAGCCAAAGATCGAACTCAGCGCAGCCGAAGTCGGCGAAGCTGTGAAGGTCTGGCAAGCCAGCTTGCCACCGCCGACCAAGTCCGAGAAATTCACCGCCCGCACCGGCATCAAGAAGGGTCCGGCCGCCGCACGCTCGGGCTCCTTCAAGCCGCCGCGCAAGCGCGACTTCGAGTAAGCGCGATGGCCAGCTTCAGCGAACTCGGCCTCGCCCCCGAACAATTAGCCGTTCTGCAGCAGCTCGAATACTTCGAGATGACGCCGATCCAGGCCGCCAGCCTGCCGCTGGCCTTGGCGGGTCACGACCTCATCGCCCAGGCCAAGACTGGTAGCGGCAAGACCGCCGCCTTCGCCCTGCCGCTGCTCGCCCGCCTCAACCCGCGCCACTTCGGCGTGCAGGCCATGGTGCTGTGCCCGACGCGCGAGCTGGCCGAACAGGTCGCGCAGGAAATCCGCCGCCTCGCCCGCGCGCAGGACAACATCAAGGTGCTCACGCTCTGCGGCGGCGCGCCGATGCGCGCGCAGATGACCAGCCTTGAGCACGGCGCGCACATCGTGGTCGGCACACCCGGCCGCCTGATGGACCACATCCAGCGCGAGAGCCTGAAGCTCGACGGCCTCAAGACTCTGGTGCTGGACGAAGCCGACCGCATGCTGGACATGGGCTTCTTCGACGACATCAGCTGGGTCGCCAGTCACTGCCCGCCCGGCCGCCAGACTCTGCTCTTCTCCGCCACTTATCCAGACGGCATCGCGAGGCTGGCCGCGCAGTTCCTGCGTCATCCGCAGGAAGTGAAACTGGCCGAAACGCACGAGCCCGAGAAGATCCGTCAGCGCTTCTACGAAGTCGTGCATGACGATCGCCTGAAAGCCGTCGGCCAGCTCCTGCGACACTACCGCCCGACCAGCACGCTGGCCTTCTGCAACACGCGCCAGCAGTGCAAGGCGCTGTTCGAGCAACTGCGCAGCGAAGGCTTCCATGTGCTGACCCTGCACGGCGAGCTGGAGCAACACGAGCGCGATCAGGTGCTGATCCGCTTCGCCAATCGCAGCTGCTCGGTGCTCGTCGCCACCGACGTGGCCGCACGCGGGCTAGACATCGACCAGCTCGAATGCGTGATCAATGTCGACATCACGCCGGACCCCGAAGTGCACGTGCACCGCGTGGGCCGCACCGGCCGCGCTGATCAGAACGGATGGGCGCTGAGTTTATCGAGCGAACCGGACAAGCGACGCGTCGGCGACATCGCCCGCATGAGCAACTTCGTGCCCGAATGGCATACGCTGGAATCCTTGGTCGTAACCGACGACAGCCCGCTGCTGCCACCGATGAGCACCCTGCAAATCCTCGGTGGCAAGAAAGACAAGATCCGCCCCGGCGATGTGATGGGCGCGCTGGCGGCCGAAGCAGGTTTGACACGCGAGCAGGTCGGCAAGATCAACGTCACCGATCAGACCACCTATGTGGCGGTGGAGCGCAGCCTCGCGGGGGATGCCGCCCGCAAACTCGGCGCCGGCCGCATCAAGGGCAAGGCGGTGAAGGTGCGCAGGCTCTGAGCCTCATGCTCAAGGTTACGTTTTCGCCAGGGCGACTTCATTCGCTTCCCCCACGCGTGGCATGCGACTGAAGTCGCACCTACGCCAGCCCACCTCTTCCTGCAGGACTTCCCCATGCCCATGACCTACGAGCAATACCTCGACGAAGTCACCACCCTGATCGTTGAAAAATACGGCACCGCTGACGCGACCGCGATCAAACAGGTCATGGACGCACAGGAAGCGGGCTTCTTCATTACCCATGATGATGACGAGCGCTTGCGCAACCTAGATCAGGCCCACAAGGATGCGGCCACCATCGGCAAGCCGCGCAAGCCGGGCCGCACGCCCAAGCACTGAGAAGCTGTTCACGGCCTATAGCGAGAGGCCGTCAGCAGGGTGAAGAGCCGCACAGGAACCGGAGTTCATGTTGATCAATGAGGATTCCGAGCAGCGCATAAGCCCTGATCACGGCCTCGCAGGCAGATCGGGAACGGCTTCTGAGCCCCACCCGGATGCCGGCGTCAGGCCGGGCCTGCTCAGAAACGGAAACCCGCCTTGGCGCTATAGCTGTTGGCGTGCCCGGTACGATCAATCTCGAGCGCAAGATTGAACAGCCCCAGATTCAGATTCGCGCCAGCGAAGAATTTCCGCTGCCACTGCGAAACCTCAGCCAGCCCGCTGACAAGAGGCGTGCTCGTGCCATGGACCAGCCCAGCGCCCACATAAGGCTTGAAGAACAGGAAGCCCTTGGAGACCACGATTTCGGCATTGGCAGCATGGAAATCAAGCTGCTCGGAGCCGCTTAACACGGTGTAAGCCCCGCGCAATGAAACCGCCGGCAACACCAGGCTCCCCTCCATGGGCGACCAGCGCAGCTCGGCGCCGTAGAGTGAAGCGTCCATCCCCGGCACCGGAGCGTAGAAAGCACCGACATCCAGCGCCAGGGGCAGGCCCTTGTGCACATCCAGCCTCGGCAGCCCGAACAACTGATAGCCCTGGCCACCCGCCGCCCTCATGACATCCGGATTGGAGAGGCGGGTAGCGGTCGCCTCCAGCGCTACATCAAACCCCAGCAGACCCAGCGGATCGCCCGGTGAAATGGCTTTGTAGCTGAGCGCGGAAACAAGGTCGCCGGAGAGTTGCTCGAACTCCGTCTGGCTGAGTTGGCCAAGATTTTCGAGACCCGCGGCAGAAGACGCGGCAGAGAATGCGGCCAGCAAGGCCGCCATGAGTTTCGACATGGTGATTCGTTCAGTGACATCAGGATTGAAAATCCGCCCTTAGCGGAGCCTGGTAACTTAACGTCACCCGAAAGAGCATCTGCAGCCCTAAAAAGTTAAAGAATCATCAAGACAGCTCAAGCCAACTCTGGCTGCGGTGGCACGACACAGACACGCCTACAAGCAGGCCCCGGCGATAAGATGCATGTTTTCCGACCGGCCCTTCGCCATGAGCCCCCCTCCTTCCGCCACGAATCTCCGCCCATGGCTGCGCAAGGCCGCACTTCTGCTGCTGGCAATCGGCCTGCTTTACGTTGCCCTTATCGCCGTGATGCTGACGCGCCAGGAGAGCCTGCTGTTCTACCCGGTAAAGCTGCCTGCAGATTTCCGCTTCGACAAACCGGATGTGTTCGAGCGCAAGCTGGAAGTGCCCGGCGCCACACTGTCTGCCCTGCACTTGCGGCAGGCAAACGCCAAGGGCCTGATCTTTTTCCTGCATGGCAATGCCGGCAATCTGGATATCTGGTTGCCCAGCACCGAGTTCTACCGCCGCGCCGGGTATGACCTGTTCATGATGGATTACCGTGGTTTCGGCAAAAGCACCGGCCACATCGAGAGTGAAGCTCAACTGCATGCCGATGTGCGCGCAGCCTGGGACACCGTGGCGCCGGAATACGCTGGCCGCCCTATCGTGATCTATGGCCGCTCACTCGGCAGCGGCCTCGCCACCAAGCTGGCCAGCGAAGTGGAAGCGGCCCAGCTGATCCTCGTCTCGCCCTACAGCAGCTTCGTGCAGCTGGGGAAAGACCACTTCCCCTGGGTGCCCTCGTTCGCCACGCGCTATCCGATGCGCACCGATGAGTGGCTGACCAGGGTCAGCGAACCGGTGCTGCTGATTCATGGCGCACAGGACACACTGGTCAGCGTGAAGCATGCCGAAGCACTCAAGGCCGGGCATCCCGCGGCGGATCTGATCGTGTTGCCACAAGCCGGCCACGAGGATGTGCACACTTTCCCGGCCTACACCTACAGCCTGCTGCTGAAGCTGGCGGATCTGGCAGCCGCGCACTGACGACCCGCGCTTCGCTTACTCCAGTGCCGCGAAGCTGAACTCCAGGCGCCAGCGGGACTTCACCGGCTGACCGTCGAACATCCCCGGCGCCAGCCTGAGTGCATCGAGGCGCTGCACGAAACGGCGAGTGCCGCGCGGACTGAGTTCACTGCTTTCAACGACCACCCCGTCCACCTCACCGCCCTCGCTGATCAGCACCTGCAGCACGATGCGCCCGACCTCGTGCTCATCCAGCGAGGCCGGCACATATTCACGCATATCCATCAGAAAGCGCGGCCGGCTCGTGAGCTGCTCGACCGGGGTGTAATCGCTCAAGTCCGGTGGGGCGACGCGACCTGCCGGGTGGTGCGAGGCGCCGCCCTCCTCGGCAGGCAGCGGGGCAGATCCGGCCCGCGCGGCGGCGCTGGCAGCAGGCTTCACTCCGGCCATGGGCAGCGCCAGTACAGGAGGATCCAGCTGCGGCGCTGCAGTGATGCTGCGCAGGCGGGCACTCACGCTTGCTACGCCCACTCGCCCGCCCGGCTGCGGCCATAGCCAGAGCAGTGCCAGATGCGCGAGCAGCGAAGTCAGCGCACACACGCCCAGCACCCATTGCTGCTCACGGCGGACCTGGCGGGCGAAGTCTGTGCGAAGAGGTGGCAGAGCATCGGACATGGCGGCGAGTTTAACGCAGGCTCACCCTTGCCAATCAGGCTCATAGCCCTTGCCCGGCTTCGGAAAAAAGGGCTTTTGTGATAGTTTCGCGGGTCCGCCGTTCCGGGCGGATCGCCCCGCAACTCCAGCCCCAAGATCATGAATACCAAGGTTTTTGCCTACGACACCACCCTCCGCGACGGCTCTCAGGCGCAAGGAATTTCCTTCTCGGTGGAAGACAAGCTCAAGATCGTGCGCAAGCTCGACGAGCTGGGCATTGCCTATATCGAAGCCGGCAATCCGGGGTCGAATCCGAAGGATCTGGAGTTCTTCCGCCGCCTGGGCGAGCTGAACCTGAAGCACGCTAAGATCACCGGCTTCGGCAGCACCTGCAAGGTGGGCGCGAACCCGGCCGAAGACGCCCAGCTCGCGTCCCTGCTGGGCGCCAACACGCCCGCCGTGGCGATCTTCGGCAAGACCTGGGATTACCACGCCACGGCCATCCTGCGCACCACGCTGGATGAGAACCTGCGCATGATCCGCGAGACCATCGCCTTCCTGAAGGGCAAGGGCAAAGAGGTCATCTTCGACGCCGAACACTTCTTCGACGGCTACAAGAGCAACCCGGACTACGCCCTGCAGGCGCTGGCCGCAGCGGTGGAAGGCGGCGCGGACAACCTCGCCCTGTGCGACACCAATGGCGGCAGCTTTCCGGACGAGATCTTCGAGATCACCCGCACAGTGGTCGAACGCTTCCCCGGCGTGTCGGTGGGCATCCACTGCCACAACGACTGCGAGCTGGCGGTGGCCAACTCCGTGCGCGCGGTGCAGGCCGGCGCTACCCAGGTGCAAGGCACCATCAACGGCATCGGCGAGCGCTGCGGCAACGCCAACCTGTGCGCGATCATCCCGAACCTGCAGTTGAAACTCGGCTTCGAGGTGATCCCCGCCGCCAACATGGCCACGCTCACGCCCATGGCCCGCTTCGTCTCCGAAGTCGCCAACATGGAGCACAACGACAAGGCCGCCTACGTGGGGGGCGACGCCTTCGCGCACAAGGGCGGCATGCATGTCGATGCGGTGAACAAGAACCCGGTGAGCTATGAGCACATCACGCCGGACACCGTCGGCAACGCCCGCAAGATCCTGATGAGCGAAGTCGCCGGCCGCGCCACCATCCTCGGCAAGATCAACGAAGTAGATCCGGCGCTGACCAAGGATTCCGCCGAGACGAAAGCCATCATCGAGCGCCTCAAGGAACTCGAACACGAGGGCTACCAGTTCGAAAGCGCGGAGAGTTCCTTCGAACTCTTGGTGCGCAAGATGCTGGGCAAGTTCACGCCCTCCTTCGAACTCAAGGAGTTCAAGGTGATGGTCAATGAGCCGAGCCTGAACGGAGTGAATTCCTCGGCCATGATCAAGATCCATGTCGGCGGCGAAGACGAAATCACCGCCGCCGAGGGCGATGGCCCGGTTAACGCGCTGGACCGCGCACTGCGCCGCGCGCTGGACCGCTTCTACCCGGAACTGCGCGAGATGAAGCTCACCGACTACAAGGTGCGCGTGCTCGATTCGACGCAGGCTTCGGCCGCCAAGGTACGCGTGCTGATCGAATCAGCCGATGCCGGCAGCTCCTGGACCACCATCGGCGTCTCCACCGACGTGATCGACGCCTCCTGGCGCGCGCTGGTGGATGCGGTGGAATACAAACTGGCGCGCAGCCGCCAGGGCTAGGGCCCGAAGGGTCGGCCAGCTTGAGTACGGCCCAGCCCTGAACCATCGTCGGGGAGCCGTCTTCCAAAGCTCCCTGCCATGCCAGTCCTGCAAGGTTTTGTGCTCCCCCTCATCACTTGCCTGACGCTGCACTGCGCCGCTGCCAGCGCCGAGGCGCTGAAGCAGCTCAGCGTCAGTGGCCCGCCCACCGAAACCGCCTACAGCTAATTAGCTTTCACCCGCGAGCACGATCACAGCGCCACAGCGAGCACCTTCGACAAAGCCATGAGCGGCATGAAGAAAGACGCTACGCTGAGCCGCCTCCTCGCTCCCTTCCGCTGACGCCTGCCAAGCCTCCGCCGCGCTACACTCCGGTTTCCACAAACCGCATCGTCACCGCGCCATGTTCGCTCGCGTCATCCAGGCCTGCCTGCGTTACTTCGACCGCACCTTCCTCGATCTCGGCCGCCAGATGCGCTGGAGCTATCTGCCGCCGTTGATGGTGTACATGGCCTACGGCGTGTCAGGCATCACCGGCATCGTCGGCACCTTCTACGTCAAGGAATACCTCAGCCTGTCGGCGCAGGATCTGGCCGCGCTGGGCTTCTGGGCCATGCTGCCGTGGGCCATCAAGCTGCCAATCGGCCATGCGGTGGATCTCTTGTGGCGCTGGAAAGCCTGGCTGGTGTGGGCCGGCGCCCTGCTGGTGTTCGCGAGCTTCTCAATCATGGTCGGCCTGATCGGCGAACGTGCCGCGATGGAAGCCATCATGCCGGCCAACAGCTGGTACCAGCTCTCGGTGCTGATCGCCCCGCTGGGTTTCGTGCTGCAGGATGTGGTGGCCGACGCGATGACAGTCGAAGCCGTGCCGCATTTCGATGCGCAAGGCAGCCCGATAGACCCCGCCGCACGCCGGGCCATGAACACCACCATGCAGACCCTCGGTCGCGTCGCCATCATCGGCGGCCTCGCCGCCGTAGCGCTGGCCAATGTGGCGATGTTCGAGGGGGTGGAGAAACTCGATGCCGCCGCCAAACAGGCCATTTACCTGAAGATCTACAGCGTGGCCCTGTGCGTGCCGCTGCTGTCGGTGGCCGGCGTGCTGCTCGCCAGCTGGATGCGTCGCCGCGAAGAAAAACGCCTCGCCGCACTGGGCATCGATGCCAACGCCATGCGCCACGGCTTGCCGGATGAAGGCGACGAAGGCATCACTCGGCCGAACTGGCTGATCCTCGGCGGCTCCATTGCCTTTGCCGGCATCTCGATCGGGCTTGGCATGGCGCGCGTGAAATACGGTCAGGAACTGATCTTCGTGCTCTCGGCCTCGGTGATCCTGTTCCTGATGTGGCGTCTGGCGCGCGAGATGACGCCTGAAATGGGCGCCACCCTGATCGGCACCAGCCTGATCACCTTCGCCTTCCGCGCCACACCCAGCACCGGCGCCGGTGTGGGCTGGTGGCAGATCGACGTGCTCGGTTTCGACCAACAATTCCTCTCCATCCTCGACCTGATCGCCTACGGCCTGACGCTGGCCGGCCTCTTCGGCTTCCGCCGCCTGATGGCCGAAAAATCGATCGCCTGGAACGTGATCATGCTTAGCGTAGTCGGCACCGTGCTTTCGCTGCCGACGCTGGCCATGGCCTTCAACCTGCATCACTGGACCGCCGCCATGACCGGTGGCGTAGTCGATGCGCGCTTCATCGCCGTGTTCAACACTGCGCTGGAATCGCCACTCGGCCAGATCGCCATGGTGCAAGGCCTGGCCTGGATCGCCATCACCGCCCCGCCGCGCCTGAAGGCCACCTACTTCGCCGTGATGGCCTCCTTCTCCAACCTCGCCCTCTCGGCCGGCCAGCTCGGGACCAAGTACCTCAACCAGATCTTCGTGCTGACCCGCGAAGTGAAAGACGCCAACGGCCTCGTCACCACCCCGGCCAACTACGACAATCTGCAAGCGCTACTGATCACCGCCGTCCTACTCGGCCTGCTGCTGCCGATCGGCGCCGTCGCTCTGGCTAAACTGCGACGCTGGCAGAGCGGCTAAGCCCCCCTGCACGGAGGCCTGCGCCTTAGCGTAGCCACATCGGGGCCTCGAAAAGCTTGTGCGGGGGCCGCCCACGGCCGCGATGCCCCCACGCGGCCCACGTGATCGACTCAACATCCAGGCATGGATCAGGCCTCATGTGCCGCCTGAAGCCGCACCAGCAGGTACGCGACGAATTTCCGTAGCGGCGACTTCAGCCGCCTGTCGCGCCCCTGCAGCCCAAACCATGCAGAACATCAGCGCTGTTTGTAGGTAAAACAGGAAGCCCACAGCTACTTGTTGTAGCCATGCAACAACTCTCAGGGCAGTCAGCCCCTCTTGTGACATTCGTCACGTTTTCGCAATACCTCCACGTATCGAGCCCCCAAGCCGCACCACATCTGGCTTGCGTGTGACCGGAATCACATCCCCCTGCTTTACACCTGTGTGTTTGTGAAAAATTTTGCAATGCCGCACATGAATTCTGTGCAAACGAGTTCGCGTTTGTAAGAAAAATTCCTATAAAGTCGCGCCACAAACCGGACAAATAACCGGATTCAATAAATTTATCGCTTTTAACGGGTAAGAGGAGCAAACATGTCAGCATCACGCAGTATTAATCTGGCTGCGCTCGTTGCGGCCGTCAGCGTTCTAAGCGCTTGCGGTGGCGGTGGCGGCACGGGTAGCACCACTTCGGCAAGCAACAGTTCGACGGCAGCCTCCAGTACGGCAGTAGCAGCTTCGTCTGCAGCGACGGCCTCGTCAGCTACTGCAGTGAGCTCTGCTGCAGCAAGCTCCCAAGCGACCACATCAACAGCCGCTACTTCTTCGACTGCTGCAACCTCCTCAGCAGCCGCTTCGTCTGCTGTGATTTCGTCAGTAGCCAGTTCAGCGGCCTCATCAGCCACAGCCTCCTCAACCAATGGCGGCATCATCGACGCCCTCACACTAACCAGTACTTCAAGCGAGCCACTGAATGGCTGGTCAGGCTGGAGCAAGATGGGCGCACGTTCGTATCTGGCAGCTAGTGATCCGGTGAACACGGCCAATCACGTCTCGACAGCGACTCCTGCTCCTGGCACACCGACGGCATACCCGAGCATTTCCAGCGATCCCAGTGGCGGCGAATTCACCATCGAACGCGAAACAGCCCCGCTGGATGGCTGGCATAGCTACTACCGCGCAGGCGGCACGCTGGGCAACCACCAGCAGGTACGCGTAACTGGTGGCTCATCGGCCACCGCCAACCGGATTTATACCTGTGGCACCAAAAAGTGCATCTTCGACGCTTTGAAGGAAGCCAAGAACGAACCCAAGATCATTCGGGTGTACGGCAACATCGACATGAGAATTGATGACGATGGCGTATTCCGTGATTTTACAAGCTGGGATGATCAGAAAGCTTCGTCAATCGTCATTCCATCAAATACCACCTTTATCGGCATCAACGACGCCAGCGGCAATCCGGCGCGCCTGATCTCAGCCCAAATCGAAATCGGCAAGGAGTTTGCCAGTACGGTCGACAGCGATCTTGCGGACTACGAATACTGGATCAAAACGCTTGGCAAGAGCCAGGAAAGCTATCCGGGCTGGACACGTAACGTGATCGTGCGCAACCTTTGGATCCAGACGAACTTCGATGTACAGCCTGAAGGCAGCTCGGACGCCTACTACGACGGTATGGTCGTAGCCATGGCGCAAAACGTGTGGATCGACCACGTCACAGTTACTGACGGGCAGTACAAGGACAAGGATCTGTCCGGCACGCGTCACGACGGCGCGCTCGACATCGTGCGCGGCTCGGACTACATCACCGTTTCCAACAGCGCTTTCATCGAGCACGGCAAGACGACCCTAGTCGGAAACGCCGATTCGCGCGACTGGAGTGACCTTAACCGCCTGCATGTCACCTTCAAGGCCAACTATTACGCTGACGTCGCGAGCCGCCTACCGCGCGTGCGCTTTGGCCAAGTTCACGTCTTCAACAACTACATCGAGGGCGACCGCGAGTCTTCCACCGCAACCAAGTTCGAGAACGGCATCGGCATGGCCATCAAGGGCGATGTGCTTATCGAAAGTACGCTGTGGGAAATTCAGCCAACCAAGGAGTCCGAAGCCTGCAAAAAAGTGGTAACAGACCACGGCAGCAGCCTGGCCTTCCGCCAGAACCGAAGCTGGATTAAGAGCAGCAAGTATCTGCCGGCCGGCGCGGACGTATCAAACATGCTGACGGGCTGCGGTTATGCAAGCACTAAAAACTGGACACCGCCATACGCCTATCAGGTTGAGTCCGCGCCGCTGAACCTGGCCTGCATCGTCAAGAACGGCGCGGGGGCCGGCAAGGTTGGCCTGAACAACACCAGCACGGCAGGAGCCTGTAACACCGCGCCGGTAGCCGGTTCAGGTGAAAACCATTCCAGCAGCGCGACAAGCAGCTCGGCTGCATCCTCCTCGGAAGCCAGCAGTTCGGCTTCGTCCGCAACGAGCTCAAGCACGGCAGCGAGTAGCTCCACAGCCTCCAGCTCGGCCAGTGGGGGTAGCGCTACGACGATCACCTATCCGTGGTCGGACGACTTCTCACTGGCTACTACGGCAACTCTGTTCACGACTGGTTATGCCAAGTTCACCAATGACGCCGGAACAGAAGTATCGATGTATGTAAAGACAGGTGGAAGCCCGACAGTTTCCGGTGGCGTAATTACCCTGGCTGGCGCTCGTTTCACAATCGGGGCTCTGGGCACAGGAACAACGACGGGGCCCACAGGCTCGCCGGCTAACTACACTCCAGGCGGTATTTTCAACATCATCGGCAAGACCTGCACCCTGACGATCAACGCAAGCCAGGCAGGTACCGGCAGCACCTTCCAGGTATACGTTGATAACAACACGACGAGCACCGGGAACTCACCGCATGCTACGTCCACGCTCTCAAGCACCGGGACAACGACCACGAAAAACACCTCGGTGGTTGTTTCTGTTGCGGCAACGAGCATCGTGGCTGGAGACAACACCTTCACCTGGAAGCTCGACAACGCAAGCTACACGGGCGGTTCCTTCCTGCAGATCCGCACCGACTCTTCCTCAGCGGTCTACATCAACAGCATCAGCCTGAGCTGCCTCTGATCTTCCAATCAGCACTCACCTGAAACGGCAACGGCAACCGTAAGGTCGCCGTTGCTTCATAACCACCATTCCCCGATTTCGAACCGGCACAGGCTCCGACTATAGAAGCCCAAGTCACCCAAGCAATCTTCATCCGTTCCCGCAATACAAGCCGACCACAGAGCCGGTTTTTCGAACGTTAGTCAATACACAATCAGGAGGAGTCAAGATGTCTGTTTTACGTAGCATGAATCAGGTCGCCATCGTCGCTGCCATAAGCACACTCACGGCCTGTGGTGGTGGTGGTGGCGGCACCACTTCGGCAGGCAGCAGCACGGCAGCAGCAACCTCATCTGCCGCCACCTCTACCGCAGCTTCGTCGGCAGCAACAACATCCACCGCGACGTCGTCGACTACGACGGCCAGCTCCGCCGCAGCAGCATCCTCCGTAGCCGCCAGCAGCGTAGGTGCAGCACCACCTACTGCGGCTTCATCCTCCTCTGCAAACTCAAGCCTTGCCTCAAGCTCCGCAGCTTCGTCCGCCATGGCGTCCTCGGCCACCAGCTCCTCGGCAAGCAGCGGCAACTTCATCGACGCACAGGTCGGCTATTCGACCGAGAATGGTGGCACCACGGGCGGCGCCGGCGGTGCGGAAGTCATCGTGACCACGGGTACCGAATTCAACGCAGCCCTGTGCAATCGCACCACCAAGACCACCCCGATCATCATCAAGGTCAACGGCACGATCAATCACGGCAACACCACCAAGCAAAGCGGTCAATGCGACACAGTGGCAGACGCCATCCAGCTCAAGGGGGTGCAGAACGTTTCCATCATCGGTGTGGGCAGCAATGCGGTCTTCGATCAGATCGGCATCCACATTCGCGATGCGAAGAACATCATCATCCGCAATGTGCACGTGAAGAACGTGAAGAAGTCCGGCTCGCCCACCTCCAACGGAGGCGATGCAATCGGCATGGAAACGGATGTTTCTAACGTGTGGGTTGACCATTGCACACTCGAAGCCTCAGGTGGAGAGTCGGACGGTTACGACGCATTGTTCGACATGAAGGACACCACCAAGTACGTCACCCTCTCCTGGACCATTCTCACAGGCTCCGACCGCGGTGGCCTGGTCGGTTCCAGTGACAGTGACGACCAGAACGGGCCGGTCACTTACCATCACAATTACTACAAGAACCTCCATTCACGCATGCCGCTGCTGCGCTGGGCGACCGCGCACTCGTTCAACAACTACTACGACGGCATCATCGAGTCGGGTATGAATCCGCGCATGAACGGCAAGATCAAGGCGGAGAATAACTACTTCACCAACGCCAAGAACCCCATCGGCACCTTCTACACCGACGTGATGG
Source organism: Uliginosibacterium sp. TH139 (assembly GCF_002855595.1). NCBI lineage: Bacteria > Pseudomonadati > Pseudomonadota > Betaproteobacteria > Rhodocyclales > Zoogloeaceae > Uliginosibacterium > Uliginosibacterium sp. TH139. Next base: position 76,943 of record NZ_PKRR01000009.1, read on the forward strand.
GCTACTGGGACGTGGCTGGCAACATCTTCGGGGCGAACGTGACTTGGTTGGCCGATGCAACCAACAAGGAGTACCCGGCCGGCCCGGATGTGAAGTCGACCACCTCCATCACGATCCCCTACGCCTACACCCTGGATGATGCGGCGAACGTTCCGGACCTCATCAAGAATGGCGCTGGTGCGGGCAAGATGCCGGATGGCGCTTCTTCGAGCAGTGCCTCCAGCGGCGGTGCTGCTTCGTCGGTAGCCGCCAGCTCTGCTGCAGCCAGCAGTTCAGCTGCTTCGTCGGATGCCTCGAGCAGCACCGCAGCCTCCAGCTCGGCCAGTGGGGGTAGCGCTACGACGATCACCTACCCGTGGTCGGATGACTTCTCACTGGCTACTACGGCAACTCTGTTCACGACTGGTTATGCCAAGTTCACCAATGACGCCGGAACAGAAGTGTCGATGTATGCAAAGACAGGTGGAAGCCCGACAGTTTCCGGTGGCGTAATTACCCTGGCTGGCGCTCGTTTCACAATCGGGGCTCTGGGCACAGGAACAACGACGGGGCCCACAGGCTCGCCGGCTAACTACACTCCAGGCGGTATTTTCAACATCATCGGCAAGACCTGCACCCTGACGATCAACGCAAGCCAGGCAGGTACCGGCAGCACCTTCCAGGTATACGTTGATAACAACACGACGAGCACCGGGAACTCACCGCATGCTACGTCCACGCTCTCAAGCACCGGGACAACGACCACGAAAAACACCTCGGTGGTTGTTTCTGTTGCGGCAACGAGCATCGTGGCTGGAGACAACACCTTCACCTGGAAGCTCGACAACGCAAGCTACACGGGCGGTTCCTTCCTGCAGATCCGCACCGACTCTTCCTCAGCGGTCTACATCAACAGCATCAGCCTGAGCTGCCTCTGATCTTCCAATCAGCACTCACCTGAAACAGCAACGGCGACCATAAGGTCGCCGTTTTTCATTGCACCACCAGCCCTGCTAGACCGGCACCACCCGCCGAGTGAAACAGGCTTCATCAAGCAGGCGCGAGCTGCTGGCCGAGCTGCGGATCAGGCCGCTCACTTCACGCAGATGCAGGCCCCAGTGATCGAGCGCATCCCACAACAAGATGGATTCCGCGCGGACCAGACGATGGTCGCTGCTGAAGATATCAAACAGCAGGGCCGCTACTTCGCGCTGCAAGGCCGGGGCCTGGATCTCGTCGAGCATGGCGCGAATCTGGGAGCGTCCGAGGGATCTGAACCCGCGCCGGTCCGTCGGGGTGCTTTGGCGTAAATCCGCACACAATGCGTCCATCACATCATCAAAATCGTCGCGGCTAAGCCTCAGGGCCTGCAGCACACCGCGCTGCTCCAGCGTGCGCAGCTCGGCATCGGAGGGTACGCCGTCAATGGTCACCGCCAGCGCCAGCAGGCGCACCACAGCATGCGGGCTATCAATCGGATAAGGGTTCATTATTGTTCTCCTGTGTTTCCTCGCCTTAGAGGAGCGAAGTGCGCAGCGCACCCGGAGCGGCAGTGCGCTACGCCGGCACTCTCAGCCAACGATGGCCGGCACCTGCAGCATCTCGCGCATCTCCGGGTGACGGCGGTGACTGCGACGCTCAATGCGGCGCGCCGCCAGATGGCTCGCCACGCTGAATGCGCGGTTGATCGCGGCATAGGAATCTTCACTGGTCTCTGCCACGACCAATGCTGGCTCGCCCGCCAGCTTCACTTGGACCTGGCAGCACTTGTCTATCCCGCCGCGCGGGCCATTGAGATCGATCAGCCCTACCTGGACCTGCTGCACATGCAGCTTCAGGCGCGCCAGCGCGAACTCGGCGCGGCGCTCGATATGGGCGATGACGGCATGATCAAGCGGGGTGCCGCTGATTTTCTTGATGGCCAGTTTCATGATGCGTCTCCTTGATAGCTTGGCTTGTATCGCTGTTCGCATCAGCGATGGAGCCACTTTAGAGACGCCGTACCATCCTGTATATTCGAATATATATGCTTTTATATTCGGTTTTACCGAACATTTAAAGGAGCCGATGAGCGCATGAACTACAAGCATCTGCACTACTTCTGGAAGGTAGCCAGCTGCGGTGGTGTGCTGCGCGCAGCCGAGGCGCTGAATACCACGCCGCAGACTGTCAGCGGACAGATCAAGTTGCTCGAAGAGCGTCTGGGCAAGGCCCTGTTCCGCAAGGACGGGCGCAAGCTGGCGCTCACCGAGGCGGGTCGGATGGCGCTGGGTTATGCGGAAGAGATCTTTTCGCTCGGCTCAGAACTACAGGAGCAGCTCGCCAGCGAGGCCGCAGAAGGCATGCCGATGGAATTCCGGGTGGGCATTTCGGACGCTATCCCCAATGCCGTTGCCGAGCGCCTGCTGGAGCCGGTGCTGGCCATGGATGTACCTGTGCGCATGATCTGCCGCGAATGGCGGATCGATCGCCTACTCTCCGAACTGGCCCTGCACCGGCTGGATCTGGTGCTGGCCGATACCCCGGTACCGCAGGGCTTGAGCGTAAAAGCCTGGAGCCACCGCCTGGGCGCCTCAAAGATGGGTTTTTTCGCTCGCCCGGAGCTTGCCGAACGCTGCCGGGAACAGCCTTTCCCGCAGCGCTTGCATGCCATGCCGCTCCTGCTGCTGGGGGAGGATTCCGCCGTCAGCAGTCAGTTCCGTCAGTGGGCCAGCATGCACAAGATCCGTCCTCGCATCGTCGCCGAGTTTGACGACGCAGGCATGCTGGCCGCTTTCGGCGGGAAGGGGCGCGGCATTTTTCCGGCCCCGATGGTGCTCAAGGACATGCTCTGCCAGCAACTCGGGGTGGAGTTGATTGGCGTGGCAGAGGGCATCGAGCAGGCCTGCTACGCCATCACGGTACAAAAGCGGATCACCCATCCTTGTGCCGAGGCCATCGTGCGCGCAGCCCGCGAGGGGCTGTATCCGCTGGCTTGAAAGCTTTGCGCCGCAAAGCAGCTTCCTGCCGGGCAAGCGGGTGAAATCATGACAGCGGGTCAGAAGCGGCCTGAGGCCGCCCCCATGAGGCCATGCTTCAATCCCGGCCCGGCCAATGCTGCACGCTCAGGCTGGCACACCCGCGGACTGGATCGGCGAATAGTCGCCATAGCCATCCGGCCAAGGCGTGAGCACTTCGAAGCCATCATCAGTCACCGCCACCATGTGCTCCCACTGTGCAGAAAGGGAGCGGTCTTTGGTCACCACCGTCCAGCCATCGGGCAGCAGCGTGGTGGCCGCCTTGCCGGCGTTGATCATCGGCTCAATGGTGAACACCATACCGGACTTCAGCACGAGGCCTTCACCGGGTCGGCCATAGTGCAGCACCTGAGGCTCATCGTGATAGATATCGCCGATACCGTGGCCACAGTATTCGCGCACCACGCTGAACCCCTCGCGATGGGCCACACTCTGGATTGCATAGCCCACATCGCCCAGGGTCGCGCCAGGACGCACACGCTGGATGCCAGCGCGCATCGCCTCGTAAGTGGTGCGAACCAGGCGCCGGGCCAGGATGGAAGGCTCACCCACGTAGTACATGCGGCTGGTGTCGCCGAACCAGCCGTCCTTGATGATGGCCACATCGATATTCACGATATCGCCGTTCTTCAGCACCTTGTCGGACGGGATGCCGTGGCAGATCACGTGATTCACCGAAGCGCAGATGGTCTTGGTGTAGCCGTGGTAGCCGACATTGGCCGGAATCGCCTTCTGCACATCGACGATGTAGTCGTGGCAGAGGCGGTCCAGCTCATCGGTGGTAACGCCTGCCCGCACATGTTCGCCGATCATCTGCAGGACATCGGCGGCCAGCTTCCCGGCCTCACGTGCCAGAGCGATCTCGGCAGGCGTCCGGATAGTCACAAATTTCGAAGCTTTCATGCTGCCCTCGCCGGAACGGCTGCCATCAGCTCACTCACGCTTTGCTGCTCAGCCTGGATCAGGAGCTGACAGATCTCTGCGTAAGCCAGATTCGGATTCAGCTCCGCCAGCATGCCCACCCGCAGCCAGTGCTCAGCCTGGGCATTGATGGAGCGGCTCAGGGCCCCACTGGTAAGACGCAGATTCTCATGCATCTGCTCCGAGATTTTGACGATTCCCACTAGCGGCTCCGGATATATGTTTTATATACAAATCGTATATTACCAGATCGTTCGGGGCTTGCCGACAGATCAGCCGGCGGGCCTCAGAAGTTGTTCACGATCTGGAGCGAGAGGCCGTCAGCAGAGGCGAGGCTGGGGAAGCGCAAGAACCGGAGTTTATGTTGATAAATGAGGATGCCGAGCAGCGCCTGAGCCCTGATCACGGCCTCGCAGCCAGATCGTGAGTAGCGCCTCAGAACTGTGCGCTCTTGTTCACCGCATCCAGTTCCGCCAGCACCTTGGCAATGCCTTCAGTCCCCAGTGCAGCCTCGACCAGAATCGAAGAGACCTCCCCGGCCGATTGCTCCTGCTCGACGATCGAACTGGAAATCCCGGCAGCCAGCTCCGACACCTTGCTCATGATCTCGCTGATGCCGGACATCGACCCCACCACCAGCTGAGTGCTCTCCTGCACATTGCCGACCATCGCACGGATGCTGGCCGAGGAGGTCACGGTGTTCATCGCCAGGGTCTTCACCTCCTGCGCCACCACGGCGAAACCACGCCCGGCCTCGCCCGCCCGGGCGGCTTCAATGGCAGCGTTGAGCGAGAGCAGATTGGTCTGCTCGGCAATCTCGGTGATCAGGCCAAGAATCTTGGTGATCTCGCCGGACTGCGCGCGCAGGGTCGCCATGTCACGATTGGCCGCGGCGGTCAGATCCACTGCCTTGCGGATCACATCCATCACCTCGCGGATATGCTGGGCGATGCCATGCATGGCGCTGGCCACGCCTTCCATGGCGTCCGAGCCGCCCTGCACGCTGTGATTGATCTCCTCGGAATTCACCGACACTGCGGCCACTTTCTCCTCAAGCATGCCCAGGGTGCTGGACAGCGTCTGGCGCAACAAGGCGCCAAACATTGAGCTGGAAAGCTGGATCTTGATGGCCTCATAAACACCACCATCACGCGGCCCCACACCGAACACGGCAAGGCCGATCTGGGTCTCGGTGAAATGCAGCGGCATCACCATCACCGCGAGGCGCTCATTGTTACCCGCCAGCAACTCCGGCAACAGGGCTTCGCAGGCCAGGCTGGTCTTGCTGCCCTCGAAGCGTTTGCCGAACTTGCCGAAAGAGGTCAGCACCTTGAGCTGAGAGGGAATGCTCTTGTGGTCCCAGCCGGGCCCACCTTCATACACGGCGAGGCAGAAGGCAGGGATGCCCAGCTTGGGAATATCCTGCTCGAGCAGTTTGACGATGGCCGGAATCTCGTGAGTCGTGACCAGCTTGGCCCCCAGCTGGCTGATCGCCCGCTCTTGAGCCACGGCACGCAGATTGGCGGCAGCGCGGATGCGGGTTGCCGCTTCACTCAGGGCAACCCGCCCCTGGCTCCAGATATCCTCGGCGCGAATCATGCGCCCGCGCCACCACAGGCTCGGCAGGCGGCGACTGCGCAAGGCGGAGATGCAGTTGTGCAGATCCTCTATCTGCAGCTTGTTGTCGGCAAAAGCCTTGGCCGCCACATTCAGGGCCTTGATGAAAGCACCACGGTGGCGACTCCAGGCAAACTCCTTGGCGAAGGCCGCCACCAGCGCTTCAGCCTGCTGGCGGACTACCGCCTTGCGGGCCTCCGAGGCTTCCGGCCCCAGATCCACGGCAGCGCACATGGTCTCGACCGCACTCGCCTGGCTGAAGAAGCCAAACATGCGTAGCAGCGCCTTCGCCCGCGCCAGCAGTCCGAAGGGCTGACCGGCCGCACTGAGGCCGGAGAGTGCAGTCTGCACATTGTGCGAGGAGCAGCCGCAGGACTGCGCCAGCACCAGCCGCGCCGGCAGCTTGGCCTCGTTCCCGGCACGCCCGCCGGAGGCCAGTTCATTGACCAGATCCAGCGCCTTGGCGATCTGCGCATCCCCCGGCAGAGCCACTGTGCTCACCGGCGGTGTCACCGTGCGGGCCTCGAAAGCATCGTTGCAGCCGGTGACCGCTACATCCTCCGGCACCCGGATGCCGCGCGCCTGGAGCGCTTCGATCGCGCCGATGGCGATGTTGTCATTCACGCAGACCAGCACATCCCAGTCCGCCCCAGGGCGTTGCTTGCGCTCGTCGATCAGCAGACGCACCACGATCTCGCCCTGATCCTTGCCCCAGGTCAGGCAGGGCGACACCAGTTGCGGATCCGCCGAGAGCCCCGTCTCGCGCAGCACATCCTGATAGGCCTGATAACGCTCGCGCGCGTAGGGATGGCTCTCAGGGCCGCGTGCAAAGGCCAGGCGACGCTTGCCGTGATGCTGGATCATGTGATCGAGCATCAGGCGCATGCCGGCATAGCTGTCGATCGTCACCACCGGGCGCGCGGGCACTGGCAGGGTCAGGGTCACCACCGGCAGTTTCCCGTAGCGCTCGTAATAGCTGCTGGTGATCTTGTCGGCATCCGACGAGGCCCAGGAAATCACGCCTTGATAGGCCGGGCCGATCAGATCGTAAATCGCCGCGCCAGCATCCTTGCCAAGATAGCCGCCACGGAACACGGCCAGATGCTGCCCCTGTTTCTCGGTGGCGTTCAGAATGCCGTCCAGCAATTGGTCAGGCATGCCCCCGCCGCCCATCTCGCGCGCCAGATAGGCCACCGGTTTCTTGTTCGTCACCATGATCAAAGTCCTGTACTCAAGCCGGCCGCCTGCCCCTGCTGGTGGCCGTGGCACGCGTGCCACACGCCTGTCGCATAGCAGGCCGGGCAGCACAGCGCCCCACTCTGGAAATAACGGACGCAGCCTGCACGAACTTGAACCGCCTTGCAGCGCCCCCAGGCACTCAGGAAGACCTGACCTCACAAGCAAAAGCCCCGCGCCACCTTGCGGTGGCGCGGGGCTCGGATGGGCAGATGCTGCGGGCTCAGGGCACGGCAGGTGTTACGCCAGAGTAAGTCAAGCCGCTGGAGTTCGCGATCGCCCAGGGGGTGGTGGCCGTGCCCCAGTTGGTGATCGTCACGTTCGTGAAGCGACTGTCCTTGAGGCGGCTGATGCTCATCGGCAGGGCATTGGTGATCTTCACCGTGTCGAACAGGATGTTCTCCTGGAAGGTCTCCGCGTAGCCCAGCGTGGCGTCGGTCCCGTCATAGCCATCCACCTTGATCATGGCGCCACCGCTGCTGGTGCTGACGTTATCCACCGTCACATTACGGATCGTGATGTCACGGAACTGCGCCGAGGCACTGGCCTTGTCGAACACATTGCTGCCCGCCGAGTAAGCCAGGGTGAAGATGAAGGGATTGCCGTTGGTATTGTTGCTGAGCGTGCGGCCACTGATCGTCACCGAATTCTTGGTGCCAACGTTGCGCATGGCGTTGTCGCGGAACACTACCCGACGCGCGCCACCTCCGGTAGCCGGCGTGCTCTTCATGCGCAGGCCGTTGTCAGTGAGGAACATCACGTTGTCTTCGGCCAGGATGTCCTGGATCCAGGCACCGGTATGGCTACCCGCCACCACCCCGCCATGCCCTTCGCGCAGATAGTTGTTGAAGATCCAGGCATTCTGCTGCGGCGTGACGCCCTCGTAGTTCTTGCCCTGGCCGGCCGCGAAGTTGATGTTGTCATCTCCGCTATCGACGAAGTTGTTGAACACGAAGGCGTTGTCGCTATTGCCGAACTCGACACCATCAGCATTGTTGATGTCGAAGGTCTGGGTCACGGTATTAGCGAACACCATGTTCTCGCTCTCCAGGAACATGACGCCGTGATAGGCCGGATTAGTCAGCTTCAGCTCGCCCAGATAGATGTTGCGCACCCCGCGGAAGGTAGCGAGGCTGGAGCGACGATTGCTGTAGTAGTTATCGTGCGCCGTGCTGCCGACCGTCGCCCCGGTAGCCGCCAGCTGGCTCTTGGCAAGGATGCCCAGGCTGGCCACCTTGCTGGCACTGCCACCGGCGAAATTGGCAAGACCATTGCCCAGCTCATCGGTGGTGTCGGTGGCAGAGCGGGTCCAGCCATTGCCATCCAGCGTGCCCTTGCCGGTGATACGGATGTTCTGGAACACGCCGCGCGTTTCGTCGTAACCATTGTGGTCGACAAGTGCTGCAGTACCGTTCATGTGCGCAGGATTCAAGGCATTGAGCAGCGACGGAGGACGACGATCATCAGTGCTGTTAGTGAAATAGCTGTAGAGCTGATAGCCCTTGGCGAGCGGATAATCCGCCGAGTCCGCCGACCCCTTGAGGGTGGCGCCTTCAGCGATCTCCAGCGTCATGTTGCTCTTGAGGAACAAGGCCCCGGTCAGGAAGACCTTGCCACTGGCCGCATCCCCCGGAATCAGCACCTTGCAACCGTAAGCGGAGCTTGAACCAGCGGCGCAATCATCGATCGCATTCTGGATCACCGTCGTGTTGAGCGTACTGCCATCACCCATCGCACCGAGTTTGGAGACGTCATAAATCCGCGTATAGGCGGGTGCCGTGCGCACCGTGAGCGGCTGACTGTCGGCTGACTCCTTGCCCGCCGCATCCACCGCGCGCACGGTGAAAGTGTAGGCCGTGTCCGGTGCAAGGCCCGTAACCTTGAAGTTGTGGAACAGTACCTTGACGTGAAAACCCGCCGTATCGGCCGCGTAAAACTGGTCGATATAGGGCTTGGCCGGCGAGTTGAGCGTGTTGTTGGCAGCGGCGCTGCCCAGCTTGCTGCCGTTCATGTAGACGTTGAAATCAGCCAGGGCACTGTAGTCCGCCGGCTTCTTCCACACCAGGGTCAGACTGCTGTCGTCATAGGCCAGCGGCGGCACCTGCAGACTCAGATTCTCACCGCTCGCGCCGCTGCTCACGGCTGCGGACGAAGCCGCCACGCTCGCCGCAGAGGAAGCCGACTGGCTGCTCGCCCCCGACGCTGCGGCACTACTGCTCGCGCTGCTGACAGCCGCCCCCGAGGACGCCCCCGCTGCACCGCTATTCGTGCCTGCGCTGGAACCTCCAGCATCTGAACCACCGCCCCCGCAAGCGCCCAATACCAACGCACAGATGAGTGCTGCGGCCCCTGCCGGCATCCCTTTGTTTTTCATGTCTCACTCCCGATTGCAGCCAGGAGTCACCTGAGCACAGGCCTTCGGAACACCGAAAAACTGCCGCCGCAAGAACCCCTGATACGCCTCCAAATCGCGCGATACAAACCTTGCGCGACTCCCCCGAAAACCAGCCAATAATTAGTTGAAAGGCTACATTAAACGGCGGGGGACGATAGTCCGTATTTCTGCTTATCCGGCTTGAGATCTTTCAGCGCCGCGCCTTGGCAAAGGCGGCCGCCAGCGCATTATTGGCAGGCACCTTTTCCTGCCGGGCTGCCTGCTGCGGCCTGCCACGTGGCGCATCGCGGCCGGGCTGCTCACCCGCCGGCTTGCGCACCACTTCGTCCGACAGCCGCATCGTCAGCGCGATGCGTTTGCGCGCCAGATCAACCTCGACCACCTTCACCTTGACGATATCGCCGGCCTTCACGACCTCGGCCGGATCTTTCACGAAGCGGTTGGACAGCGCCGAGATATGCACCAGCCCATCCTGATGCACGCCGATATCGACGAAGGCGCCGAAGGCGGTGACGTTGGTCACCACGCCTTCGAGCTGCATGCCCGGCTCCAGATCCTTCAGCGACTCCACGCCTTCGCGGAAAGAAGCCGTCTTGAACTCGGGACGCGGATCACGGCCGGGCTTGTCCAGCTCGCGCAGGATGTCCTGCACCGTGGGCAGGCCGAAGCGCTCATCGGTGTATTTCTTCGCATCGAGGTTCTTCAGGGTGACCGAATCGCCGATCAGCTCGCGTGCCTTCTTCTGCACGTCGGCTAGGATTTTCTCGACCACCGGATAGGCTTCCGGGTGGACGGCGGAAGCGTCGAGCGGATTGCTGCCGTCCGTTACGCGCAGGAAGCCGGCGCACTGCTCGAAGGTCTTGTCGCCCAGACGCGGCACTTTCTTCAGCGCCGCGCGGCTGGCAAAGGCGCCGTTGGCATCGCGATGCGCGACGATGTTCTGCGCCAGCGTGGTATTCAGCCCCGAGATGCGCGTGAGCAGCGCGGCGGAGGCGGTGTTCACATCCACGCCCACGGCGTTCACGCAGTCTTCCACCACCGCGTCGAGCGACTTGGCGAGCTTCGACTGATTCAGATCGTGCTGGTACTGGCCCACGCCGATGGCTTTCGGCTCGATCTTCACCAGCTCAGCCAACGGATCCTGCAGGCGACGTGCAATCGACACCGCGCCACGCAAGCTCACGTCCAGCTCCGGAAATTCCTTGGCGGCCAGTTCAGAGGCCGAATACACCGAGGCGCCGGCTTCGGACACGACGATTTTTGTGATCGCAAAACCACGCCCTGTAGGTCCGGCTTCAGCCGGAGGCGATGCCTCGCGTGCGACTGAAGTCGCACCTACACGGGCAATCAGTTCACCGGCGAGCTTGTCGGTCTCGCGGCTGGCAGTACCGTTGCCGATCGCGATCAGCTGCACGCCATGCTTCTCGACCAGCTTCGTCAGCGTATGCAGTGCGCCGTCCCAGTCCTTGCGCGGTTCGTGCGGATAAACCGTGGCGGTTTCCAGCAGCTTGCCGGTGGCATCCACCACCGCCACTTTCACGCCGGTGCGGATACCGGGGTCGAGACCCATAGTCGTTTTCGCGCCGGCCGGCGCGGCGAGCAGCAGGGCCTTCAGGTTCTGGGCGAAGACGCGGATCGCCTCTTCCTCAGCGCGCTCGCGCAGCTTGCCCATCAGGTCCAGATCCATCGACAGCGCGAGCTTCACGCTCCAGGTCCAGCGCGCGGTATCGACCAGCCACTTGTCCGCCGCGCGGCCCTGATCGCGGATGCCGGCGGCAACCATGATCTTGCGCTCGCAGGGATTCGGCTCGGCCGAGCGCGAGCCGTCTTCCGGATCGGTATCCAGCGCCAGCTTCACGCGCAGGAAATCTTCATTGCGGCCACGGAACAGGGCCAGCGCGCGGTGCGAGGGAATGTTGCCGAGCTTCTCGCTGTAAGCGAAATAGTCGCGGAACTTGGCGGCTTCCTGATCGTTTTCCTTGCCCTCGGCCACCGTCACGCGCACCTGGCCGTGTTCGCTGACGTATTCGCGCAGGCTGCCGACCAGCTCGGCGTTTTCGGCGAAGCGCTCCATCAGGATCTGGCGCGCGCCATCCAGCACCGCCTTGGCGTCGGCAAAACCGGCCTCCACATTCAGGTATTGCGCGGCGGCATCTTCCGGCTTCTGGGTCGGATCACTCAGCAGCGCATCGGCCAGCGGCTCGATACCGGCCTCGCGGGCGATCTGGGCCTTGGTGCGGCGCTTCTGCTTGTAGGGCAAATACAAATCTTCAAGACGCTGCTTGGATTCGGCGTTCTCGATGTCGGCGCGCAGTTGCGGCGTCAGTTTGCCCTGCTCCTCGATGCTCGCCAGCACCGCGCCGCGCCGCTCCTCTAACTCACGCAGATAGCCCAGACGCTCTTCCAGCGTACGCAGTTGGGTGTCGTCCAGCCCGCCGGTGACTTCCTTGCGGTAGCGCGCGATGAAGGGCACCGTGGCCCCGCCGTCGAGCAGCTCGATGGCGGCGATGACCTGACGCGGCTGGGCGGCGAGTTCGGAGGCAATGCGAAGTTCGATCGAGGGCAGCATGAGGCAGACGCGCTTGAAAACAAGGGAGGCGCGACTATGCCCAAGCCAGCGCCGGTGGGCAAGCCGGGCGGGCATTCCTCGGCCCGGCGGCCACATCCTCGCGGGAGCGACGCAGCCGTCGCCCCCAGCATCAGGCCTTACTGCAGCACGCTTTCGGCAGCCGTATACGGCAGCACCAGCGCGTCAGCCACTTCCTTGCAGGTCAGCTTGCCTTCGCACACGTTCAGGCCGTGACGCAGATGGACATCGTCCTTCAAGGCCTGCTTCCAGCCCTTGCCAGCCAATGCCAGGGCAAAAGGCAGGGTCGCAGCATTCAGCGCGTAGGTGGAAGTGCGGGCCACCGCGCCAGGCATGTTGGCCACGCAGTAGTGCACCACGTCATTCACCACATAGGTCGGCTCGGCATGCGTGGTGGCGTGCGAGGTCTCGCAGCAGCCGCCCTGGTCGATGGCCACATCGACGATCACCGAACCCGGCTGCATGCGGCTGAGCAGCTCGCGGCTGATCAAACGCGGCGCCGCAGCGCCCGGCACCAGCACCGCACCGATCACCAGATCGGCTGCGCAAACAGCGGCTTCGAGCGCCTCGCGCGTCGAGTGCAGGGTTTTGACCGCGGTGCCAAACTGAGCGGCGACACGCTTAAGCACGGCAGGGCTGCGATCCACCACAGTCACATCTGCCCCCATGCCGGCTGCCACCAGCGCCGCATTGCTGCCGACCACGCCACCGCCCAAGATCACCACCTTGCCCGGCAACACGCCCGGCACGCCCGGCAACAGCACGCCGCGCCCGCCCTGAGCTTTTTCGAGGCAGTGCGCGCCGGCCTGCACACTCATGCGCCCGGCCACTTCAGACATTGGCGCCAGCAGCGGCAGGCTGCCATCCGCAGCGGTCACAGTTTCGTAAGCCACACAGATTGCGCCGCTGGCCAGCAGCGCCTTGGCTTGCTCGGGATCCGGCGCGAGGTGCAGATAGGTGAACAGGATCTGGCCCGGTCGCAACATGGCGCACTCGGCCGGCTGAGGCTCCTTCACCTTGACGATCATGTCCGCCGTGGCAAACAGCTCGGCAGCGGTGGGAACAATTCGTGCGCCGGCTGACTGATAGTCCGCATCCGTCGCGCCGATGCCGAGGCCGGCAGATTGCTCCACCAGTAGTTCATGTCCTTGCGCGACCAGCTCGCGCACCGAGGCCGGCGTGAGGCCGACCCGGTATTCATGGTTTTTGATTTCCCTCGCTACGCCTACCCGCATGATGTCTCTCCCAGTTGCTCACGATGACTGCCTGCCTATCAGATCAGTCTCTTTCGGCCGCGCAGAATTGCTTCAGTCGATAGGTCAATCTTAGGAACACCATTCAAGTGAATATCGCTTTAATATTGGTGATTCGCAGTGAATACAGAGCACAATTTGCCCTAACAACCAGGTAAGCAGTGAATGATCGAACTCGACAAGGCTGACCGCAAAATTCTCGCCGTCCTGCAACGCGAAGGGCGCCTGCCGATCACTGAGCTGGCCCAGCGCGTGGGGCTATCGGCCACCCCGGTGAGCGAGCGGGTGAAGCGTCTGGAACGCAGCCGGGTCATCACCGGCTACCACGCCCGGATCGACCCCGAGGCGCTCGGGCTGCGTGTGCTGGTCTTCGTGGAATTGCGTCTGGCGCAGAAATCCGCCGAGATCTTCGACTCGGTCAAGCAAGCCCTGAGCTTCGTGCCAGAAGTGCTTGAATGCCATCTTGTCGCTGGAGAGTTCGATTACCTGATCAAGGCGCGCATTCCGGACATGCGCGACTATCGCGACCTGCTCGGGCGCATCCTCCTCAAATTGCCGAAGGCTGTGGAATCCCGCAGCTATGTGGTGATGGAAGAAATCAAGGAATCTGCCGAGCTGCCGGTTTGACGCAGCACACATAAAAAAGGCGCTCCCGCAGGAGCGCCTTTTCAGCTAGCTTGCCGGCTCACTCTTCGAGCAGGGTGCGCAGCATCCAGGCCGTCTTTTCGTGCAGATCCAGACGCTGGGTCAAGAGATCCATGGTCGGCTGGTCATTAGCCTTGTCAGCCAGTTCCAGCAAACCACGCGCGGTACGGGCAGTAGCTTCCTGCGCGGCGACCAGCAGGGCCACCATTTCCATGGCTTTGGGTTCGCCCTTCACTGCGGGAATGGTGGTCAGCTTCTCGTAATCGGCATAACTACCCGGGGCTTTCACACCCAGGGCCCGGATACGCTCGGCGATGATATCCAGCGCATTCCACTGCTCGGTGTACTGGCCCATGAACATCACATGCAGGCTGTTGAACATCGGCCCGGTCACGTTCCAGTGGAAGTTGTGGGTCATCAGGTAGAGGGTGAAACTATCGGCAAGCAGTTTGGAGAGGCCGCCTGCAATCGCAACGCGGTCCTTCTCGGAAATGCCGATATCGATCTTGCTCACGGACGTGCTTTTCTTGGCTTTCATGGCAGAACTCCTGAGTGATTGAAGGGAAACCGGGGGCACCGACCAGACGGCCGGTGCCGATATGAAGACACTATCGCAGAAAAGGTTTTTGATCCAATTACAAAATAGCAACATCAGCATAGCCTGCCGCCATCCGGCAGTGCAGCCAGACGCTGCCCTTCCCTGCAACCCATGCTGACACGTACACTTGCGGGATGACCGACACCGCCCTGCCCATCTCCCTGCGCGGCGACCTGCTGCTGCGCAAATCCCGCCGCTGGGGCCTTTTCGCCCTGCTGGCTCTGCTGCTGACCCTGCCCTGCGTACTCTTCATGAAGCCCTTGTGGTCTTTTCTGATCACCCTCGGCTCCGGAAGTTTCATGCTGATGGCCGGCCTCTGGGGGCTGATCCTCGCTGCCGGCCCGCTGGCCTTTCTGGCCTGTGGCCTGGCCGCCCTGTTCCTGCGCGTCGAAGCGCGCTTCGCCCCGCGCAGCCGCCAACAGCCCTTCAGCGATACGCTGGCGATCAGCTTCGCCCTGTTGTTGAGCTTCCTTCCAGCGCTGGCCGCACTTTACCCGCCCGTCAAAGCCATTCTTACCGGCTACATCGGCTTTCGCGGTCTGGGCCAGCAATACCCGCTGGCCTCTGACCCCTATGGTTTCTGGCAGGCGGTTGCCTTCTGGTTCATGGGTGCCGCGACCCTCGCCTTCCTGGCGGGCCTCTACTGGCGCGGCAAGTGGCGCGCCCACCGCACAGCTACGACAACGGCTGCGGCATGAGCCGCAGTAACTCGTTGTATCGGGCGATCCTCGCCCATGCCGGCCCCATCCTGATCGCCCAGCTCGCCTCGATGAGCACCACGCTGGTCGACACCCTGATCAGCGCGCGCGTGAATACCGTGGATCTGGCCGCCGTAGGCATCGGCGCCGGTCTCTACATCTCGGTGATGCTGGCCGCCGCCGGCGTGGTGCAGGGGCTCACGCCGATCGCCGCGCATCAGGTCGGCGCCAGGCAATTCGACCGCCTGCCCGCCACCTTCCAGCACGGCCTGATGCTTTGCGCGCTGCTGGCGCTGGGCTGCTTCGCGATTCTGGCCACGCCGGGCTGGATGCTCACGATGAACGCGGTGAGCCCGGAAGTGGCCGAGCGCACCCGCGCCTATCTCTTCATTCTCGCCCTGAGCCTGCCCGGCACCCTGATCTACCGCGCCTGCGGCGGCATGCTCAACGCCCTCGGGCGGCCGCGCGCGCTGATGTTTCTCGGGCTGGCCAACGCCGTCAGCCATGCCCTGCTGGCCCCCGCTCTCGCCTTCGGCTGGCTGGGCCTGCCGGCGCTCGGCGCGGTCGGCTGTGCGGCCTCGGTGGCGATCAACACCAGCCTCTTGGCCATCGCCGGTCTGCTCTATCTGGCCCGCTCGGAGGTGAGTCGCGACTTGCATCTCTTGCGCGGCTGGCAGCGCCCGCAATTCAAGCAGCTCGCCGAGCACCTGAAGCTGGGCCTGCCGATCGGCATGTCGATGTTTGTCGAGATGAGCAGCTTCGCGCTGATCGGCCTCTTGGTCGCCTCGCTCGGCGCGGAAGCCATCGGCGCCAACCGCCTGCTCGGGAACTTCGCCGGCACCTGCTACATGCTGCCGCTCTCGATCTCGATTGCCACCCTGGCGCTGGTGGGTCAGGCCGCCGGCGCGCAGGACTGGCCGCGCGTGCGGCGCACTGCGCTGACCGGGCTTTTCCTGGGCTGCAGCATCTCCAGCGTGATCGGCCTCCTGCTGTGGCTCTTCGCCGGGCCGCTGGTGCACGGATTCGTGCCGGACCCGGCGGTGCAAAACATGGCCCTCGGTCTGGTAGTACTGATCGCGCTGTACCAGTTCTGCGACGCCGCCCAGACCATCGCCGCCCAGGCCCTGCGCGGCCTGAAGATCACCACCCTGCCGATGCTGGGCCACATCCTGAGCTTCTGGGGCGTAGGCCTCGCCGGCGGCTGGTGGCTGTGCTATCACGGCTGGAGCGCGCCGCTGGGCCTGGCCGGCTTCTGGATTGCCGCCGTCGCTTCCTCCGGGCTGGCCAGCGTATTGTTCGGCGCCATGCTCGCATTCGCGCTGCAAAGGAGAGCCTGATGAATCCGCTGCATGACACGCTGGACCTGCCGGATCTGAATACCGTGGTCACCCGCCTGCTGGCCGCGAAGCGTGTGCTGGTGATCACCGGCGCCGGCATCTCGGCGGACTCGGGCCTGCCCACCTATCGCGGCATCGGCGGGCTCTACAACGACCAGCACACCGACGACGGCCTGCCGATCGAGGTGGCACTGTCCGGCGAAGTCATGGAGGCCGAGCCCTCCATCACCTGGAAACATCTGGCCGCCATCGAGGCCAACTGCCGCGGCGCGCACCCCAACGCCGCCCACAAGGTGATCGCGGCAATGCAGGAGGTGGTGCCGACCACGGTGCTGACTCAGAACATCGACGGTTTTCACCGTCAGGCCGGCAGCCGCGACCTGATCGAGATCCACGGCGATCTGTTCGAACTCGAATGCGTGCATTGCAGCCACCACGAAACCGTGGCCGACTACAGCCGCTTCAAGCAGCTGCCGCCCCCCTGCCCGCACTGCCTGGGGCATCTGCGTCCGGCCGTGGTGCTGTTCGGCGAAGCGCTGCCGCGCCCGGCCATCCAGCGGCTCGAAAAGGTCCTGCAGGAGGGTTTCGATCTGGTGTTCTCGATCGGCACCACCAGCGTCTTCCCCTACATCGCCCAGCCCTTCACGGCGGCCCGCCATTTCGGCGCGCTGGCGGTGGAGATCAATCCAGGCGATACGGAAGTGAGCCGCCACGCCAATGTGCGCTGGCGCTGCGGCGCGGCCGCCGCGCTGGAGCGGCTGTGGCAGGCAGTGTCGGTCGCACGCCATGCGGCGCACGCCTCGCGCGCAGCCCCACAGTCCTGAGCGAAACGCGGCTCAGAGCGGGTCCTGGCGCAGGTTGCGGCGCGCAAACTCGGCGCAGCGCTCGGCGAATTCCTCGGTGCTCTTGGGCATCGACACGCGGGCGCGGGTAATGTCCGAAATCAGGTCGCGAGCCTGGCGAATCAGGCGCACGCCATGCTCGGCCTCCAGCACCACGCGCTCATTGGCATACTCGGGCAGGACCGGGCTGAAATCCCACAAGCGCTCGCCGGCAACCGCGAACCGCGCCCACACATCGAAAATGTCGGCATCGGTGCGTAACACCTCGCTCTTGATGCGAGCCGTTTCCGCGTATGCGGCCGCCAGCTTGTCCACCCCGGCAAACATCGGACGATCGACAAAACTGGCCGACAGGGCATTGGCGATCGCATCGATATCGCGCATCGCCGCCGCAATCTTGTTGTAGCGACTCTCGTAGAAGGCCTCGACCGGAATCGAGAAAGCCTTGAAAGGCTCGCCCCACAGCTCGTCGATGCCTTCATCGCCGCTGCGGTGCTGCACTGTGCGGCCCAGTTGCAGCGCATCCTGCAGGCAGCGGCCACATTCGCGCATCAGGGCGTTGTCGGTAGCGATCTCCACGCCCACCGCCTGCAGATCGACCAGCTTGGTGAAGATGTCGGTGGCGCGGTTGAACAGCGCGCCCGCCAGCATGGCGCCCTTCACACGCTTGAGTTCCGGATCGGTCTCGGCCTCGAAAGCCGCACGCGCCTCACCCAGGCGCCGGCCCGGGATGTTGATGCCGTGCTCGACGTGGTTGAACAGTCGCCGCGTGAGGGCCTCGATCAGGCGCTTCTTGGCGTCCAGCGTACTCGCCGGGGCCTCGTAGGTCTTGATCCAGTAACCGTAGTAATAGACCCGCTCGACGCCGTCGATGATCCGCTTCGTGCCGCAGGGAGTGTCTTCGTTCATGGTGCCGCTTCTACCGCCAGATTCATGCGGGCGTAACTCTACTGTGTTTCGCAAGGTGGGCAGCAGGCAGCGTTGTATTGCTGCCAACTTTGCCACACTGAGTCACACAGAGGCGCTGCAGCTATACTCGGCCGATGCCCGCATCCTCCCTGTTCCAGGGCCTCCTCTGTGCGCTGGGTGCCGGCGTTCTATGGGGCCTGGTGTTCATCACTCCGGCGATCCTCACCGATTATCCGCCCGCCCTGCTCGCCTTCGGCCGCTATCTCGCTTTCGGTCTGGTGTGCCTGCCGCTCGCCTGGCGCGACCGCCGCCGCCTCGCGCCCCTCAGCCGGGCGGACTGGCTGGCCGCCTTCGAGCTGGCCCTGATCGGCAACATCCTCTACTACCTGTGTCTGGCTGCCGCCATCCAGCGCAGTGGCGTGCCCCTGCCGACGCTGATCATCGGCACCCTGCCACTGGTGATTGCGATCGTTGCCAACCTGCGCGAGCGCCTGCCCTGGCTGCGTCTGCTGCCTTCCCTGGTGCTGATCGGCAGCGGCCTGTTGCTGGCCCGCCTGCATGAGTTGCCCGCCGGCGATAGCGGCCCGCTCGGCAGCGGCCTGATCCTGGCCGTGGCGGCCCTGGCTTGCTGGACCTGGTATCCGCTGCGCAATGCGCGCTGGCTCAAGCGTCACCCAGCGCTCGCCTCCAGCACCTGGGCCACCGCCCAGGGCCTTGCCACCCTGCCGCTGGCCTTGCTGGGCATGGCTGGCAGCCTGGGGTGGCAAGTCGGCGGAGCCAGCTTCAGCCAGCCTCTGGGCCCGCGCCCGGCACTCTATGTGGGCCTGATGCTGGCCATCGGCCTGCTCGCCTCGTGGCTCGGCACCTTGCTGTGGAATCGCGCCAGCCGCCTCTTGCCGACTACCCTGAGCGGCCAGCTGATCGTTTTCGAAACCCTCGCCGCCCTGCTCTATGCCTATCTGTGGCGCGGCGAAGCGCCGGGCCTGCTGACCGCCACGGGCATCCTGCTGCTGATCAGCGGTGTGCTGGCCGGCGTGCATGCCTGCCAGAATTCCGGACGCACTGGAGACAAGACATGATTGAAAGCCTTATCGCTCTGCTGGCGCTGTGTGCGCTCGGCTGGTACTGGCAGGATTCGGCGCATGCGCGCGAGTTCGGCGTAGCCGCAGCACGGGCCGCCTGCGCCCGAGAGAACCTGCAGTTTCTGGACGACAGCGTGGCTCAGCGCGGCCTGCGCTGGGTGCGGAATGCTGCCGGCCGGCTGACCTTGCAGCGCAGCTACGCCTTCGAATACAGCCTCACCGGCGATGATCGCCAGCCGGGCCTGGTCGTGCTGCAGGATCGTGAAGTGGTGCTCCTGCAGCTCAGCCCGGCGACAAGATCACCGGGACCGATGCTGCACTGATTCAGAGCGGCAACAACAGCTTGTGCAAGACCAGCGCCGCGGCGCCGGCCGGCACCGCCTGGGCACCGAAGCGCGCGTGCTGCAGCACCGGCATTTCGAGGCCGGCGGCCTGCGCCAGAGCGTCGAAGCTGCGCCGCGCCGAGTTCAGGAAGGCCTGCCCAAGCTCGGTGGCCGAGCCGCCCAGCACGATCATGGCCGGGTCCAGAGTGGTCCACAGATTGTGGATCAGCAGGCCCAGGCGCTGGCCTGCGGTCTGCAGCGCCTTGACGGTTTCCGGATCCGCATTGCGGGCTCGCTCGAACAGCTCGGGCACGCTGCAGTGCTGCGCATTGGCCAGCGATTGCAGACCGAAATAGGATTCGGCGCAGCCATGCCGGCCACAGGAACAGAGCGGGCCATCGGCCTGCAACTGGATGTGCCCGACCTCGCCGGCAAAGCCGCGGCGGCCCAGCAGCAGGCGCTCGCCCACCACCACACCGGCGCCCACACCGATGCCGAGGCCGATGAAGAGCAGCGGATCGCCCATCTCACCGGCGGCAAACTCCACTTCGCCCAGTGCGGCCACATCACAATCGTTCTGCACCCACAGCGGTAGGTCAGCAAGGCCACGGCTGCCCAGCACGCGCAGCAATTCGTCGCGCACCGGCACATTGCGCCAGCCCAGGTTCGGCGCCACCACCAGCAGGCCATCCGCTTCCTGCACGGCACCTGGCAGGGCCACGCCAATACCGAGCAGGCCACGCCCCTCGCCACGCAGGCAGCCCACCATGTCGGCCAGCATGCCGGCCAGCGTGCCGAGAATTTCGCCCGGCCGCTCGCTGCTGCTGAAGCTCTCCTCCAAGCGGTGCAGTACCTCGCCATCAAGCGACATGCCCAGCACGCACAGCTTGCCCACCGCCAGCTCCGCACCGATCAGGGCCAGACGGCGCCCGTCGATACGCAGCGGGGTCGGGCGGCGGCCGATGGCACCGGTGACCAGCACCTCCTCCTCGCGCAGCCAGCCCTCGTCCACCAGTTCCTGCACCAGCAGACTCACGGTGGACTTGGTCAGCCCGGTCTCCACCGCCAGTTCTGCACGCGAGAGCCCGGGGCGCGCGCGCACCAACCGGACCAAGGCCATGCGGTTGATCCTTTTAAGGAGCCGCTGGTCACCTGTTATTGCCATCTTTGATCTGCCTCCAAGCCATGTAATTTTTTTGTTTTCCGGCCGATTGTTTCACACTACCTTGCCCGAAAGGGCGGCAACTTATCATCCGCCACGAAACATGTCACACCCGTTTGCATTCGCTCAGAACTTGCCTTCACGCTGAACTGAAGATACTGATTTTTTTGGCAAAATCGCAAACAATTCGCAGCCTTTCGCACTATCCCCCTCCACTCGCGGTTGCAGCCGCGTTTTTTTACAGGAGCAAGCCCAGCATGCAAGACACCCCCTCCCACAACGGACCGGTCTGGCGCCAAGCCATTTCCGGGGCCCAGATCCTCTTCGTCGCCTTCGGCGCACTGGTCCTGGTGCCCCTGCTGACCGGCCTGAATCCGAGCATGGCCCTGCTCGGCGCCGGGGTGGGTACCCTGCTATTCCAGCTGGTCACCCGCCGCCAGGTGCCGATCTTCCTCGGCTCTTCCTTTGCCTTCATCGCCCCGATCATCTATGCCACCCAGCACTGGGGCTTGCCCGCCACGATGGGCGCACTGGCCTGTGTGAGCGTGATGTACTTCATCTTTGCCGGCCTGATTGCCCGCCACGGCGCCGGCATCGTGCACAAGTTCATGCCACCGGTCGTGATCGGTCCGATCATCATGGTGATCGGCCTCGCCCTGGCCGGCGTGGCGGTGAACATGGCCATGGGCAAGGACAATCCGATCGGCTATGGCCCCTCGCTGCTGCTCGCCGCCGTGTCGCTGGGCACCACCATCATCGTATCGATTTTCGCCCATCGCTTCCTCAAACTGATCCCGATCCTGATCGGTGTGGGAGTCGGCTACGCTCTGGCGGCCGTCCTGGGCTATGTGGATTTCGGCAAGATCGCGGCCGCGCCCTGGTTCGCCCTGCCGAATTTCGTGGCACCTGAATTCAACCTCTCGGCCGTACTTTTCATGCTGCCGGTCGCGCTGGCGCCGGCCATCGAGCACGTCGGCAACGTGATCGCCGTGGGCGGCATCACCGGCAAGGATTACACCGAACAGCCGGGTCTGCATCGCACCCTCGCCGGTGACGGCCTCGGCGTGCTGTTTGCCGGCCTGGTCGGCGGCCCGCCGATCACCACCTATGCCGAAGTGACCGGCGCACTGACGCTGACCCGCAATTTCAACCCGGTGATCATGACCTGGGCGGCCGGCCTCGCCGTCGCGATGGCCTTCGTCGGCAAGTTCAACGCCATCCTGCAATCCATCCCGGCACCGGTAATGGGCGGCATCATGATCCTGCTCTTCGGCTCGATCGCCGCCATCGGCCTGAAGACCCTGATCAGCGCTCGCACCGATCTGGAGCAGCCGCGCAATCTGGTCATCGTATCCACCGTACTGGTGCTGGGCATCGGCGCCTTCAGTGTGGAAATCGGCAGTTTCGTGCTGCAGGGCGTGAGCCTGTGCGGCGTAGTCGCCATCGTGCTGAACCTCTTGCTGCCCAAGCCGCGCAGTTAAGCCAGCACAGCCTGCCCCTCAAGCCCCGCCGCGTGCGGGGCTTTTTCTTGTCCTTCGGGCAGCCCCTCGGTGCGCTTCAGGGCAAAGCCGCCAGGGTCGTTAGCAAACCAGACGCCTGCGCATGGCGACGCCCCGCTTCTGTCTCCGCCCCCCGGCTGCCGATCATGAATCTGCTCACCCAAACCCTCGCTCTCGCCCGCATCGAGCTGTGCTTCTTCACCCGCTACCCGCGCATGCTGCTGGCCGCTGCCGTGGTGATGGTGATCCCGGCACTGTATCTGGTGATCTACCTTGCCAGCGTCTGGGATCCGGGTGCCCACACCGGCGAGTTGCGCGTGGCGCTCGTCAATCTCGATCGTGGCGCGTCCCTGCAGGGGCACAGCATCAATCTCGGTCAGGAAATCGTGGCCGCACTGCGTGCGGAGCGGCGCTTCGGCTATCTCGAAATGCCGGATGCTGAAGCCGCCCTCGCCCGCGTACGCAACGGTCAGCTAGCCTTTGCACTGATCCTGCCAGCCGATTTCAGTGCCGCCAGCCTGCCAGGCAGCCAGCCCGGCGCCGGGCAACCGCTGATCCACGCCTCGGAAGGCAACAACTATCAGGGCGCGCTGCTCGCCCGCCACTTCGCCGAAACCCTCGGCCACAAGATCAATGAAGAACTCAATGCTCAGCGCTGGCAGCGCGTGATTGCGACAGCGCAGGAGGCGCACCTGCGCTTCAGCGAATTCCGCCAGCACATGGAGAGCCTGCGCGAAGGCGCCCGGCGACTCAGCCAGGGGGCCGGCCAGACTGCCAGCGGAGCACAGGATCTGGCTTTTGGCGGTAGCCGCCTGAACGCTGGCGTGGAGCAGCTCACTTCCGGCGTGAAGCAACTCGGCAGCGGCCTCAAGACCATGGACGCAGCCCTGCCACCGAGCACCGAGCTGCAGCGCCTTGCTAGTGGCGCCGAACGGCTGGCCAGCAGTCACGAGGAGTTCGGCAACGGACTCTTCGCCCTGCAGCGCGGCGCCAGCCAGCTCAACTCCGGCTTGCTGGCCTTCAAGGATGAATTCGAAGAGAGTCTGTTCATCCCGACCAGCGTCAGCCAGGGCGTGGCGCAATTGGCTGGCGGCCTGTCGCGCGTCGATCACGGCCTGACCGCCGCCACCGAAGCCGAGCAGCGCCTGGCCGACGGAGCCCTGCAGCTCAGAAGCGGCGTGGACGCCCTTACCCAGGGCATGCAGCAAGTGGGCAGCGGCATCCAGACCATGGTGCGGGTGCTGCCCCAGGATCAGCAGCTCGACGAACTCTCCAGTGGCGCCGGCCAGCTAAGCCACGGCGTGCAGCGGGTTTCCGGTGCCAGTCGCCAGGTCGCCGGTGGTGCGCAGCGCCTGGCCGTCGGCATTGAGCAGCTGGCCAGCGCGCTGCCCGCCAGCCTGCCCTGGCCCGCCGGCAATCCGCTCGGGCTGGCACGCTCGGTAGAGCCACGGGTGGAACGCGTAGCCCCGGTCGCCAACAGCGGCAGCAGCTTCGCCCCCAATGTGCTCGCCGCCGCGCTGTGGCTGGGTGCCGGGATCGCAGCCTTCCTGCTCCACGCCCGAGTGCTGCCGCAGGAAGCACAGGCCTTCAGCCGGCCGGCCCGCCTTGCCGGCAAGCTCGCCCTGCCGGCAGGCGTAGTGCTGGCCCAGGCGCTCGTCGCAGGCATGGCCCTGCACAGCCTGCTGCGGGTCGACATCCAGCAGCCAGCCGCCTTCGCCCTGACCCTGGCACTGGCAGCAATGTGTTTCCTGCTGATCGTGTTCGCCCTGACCCTGGCCTTCGGGGACGCCGGCAAGGCCATCGCCATGCTCTTGCTGGCGGTGCAGCTTTCCTGCTCCGGCGGCGTGTTGCCGGTGGAGCTCAACGGAGGCCTGTTTGCGAGCATCAGCCCGTGGCTGCCGGTGACCTGGACCGTACGGGCCCTCAAGGCCAGCCTGTTCGGCGCCTATGCCGGAGCCTGGCAGGCGCCGGTGCTGCAGCTGGCGCTCTGCAGCCTGCTGTGCGCCGTGCTGGCCAGCCGCTTTGCGCGCTGGCGCTTCACCTGCCCGAGCGCTGTGCGGCCGGCAGTCGATATTTGACAAGGGACATCAGGCAGACCTTCGGACCCATCATCTCAACTTGCCCCAAACCCAACCGTAAGCCCTCCATGAAGCCGGCGAGCCGGTAAGCATCGACGAGGGCATCACCATGAACCAAGCAGCCAGAACCGCCGTATTCGTGCTTGAGCAGGACAGCGCCATGCGCCAGGAAGTGTGCGCCGAACTGGCCCGGATCTGCCCCGACGTGCGCGGCTTCGGCCTCCAGGAGGAGCTCCTACCGGCGCTCGAAATCGCCCCGGCGGTGTGCCTGCTCGACATGGATTCACCGGAAGCCGGCGGCCTTGAGATCTGCCGCCATCTGCGCGCCCAGGGTGACGATCAGGCCCACGTGATCCTCAGTTCACGCCACGACAATATCCAGCTGCGCCTGAACGCCTACGACGCCGGCTGCAATGACTACATCCAGCGCCCGCTGATTCCGGAAGAGATCGTGCGCAAGGTCGACAGTGTGCTCAAGGCCCACGCCCAGGTCGCCGCCCTCTCCTCACAGCTCGACTACGCCATGAGCACCGCCTTCAGCGCCATGAGCACGATGGCCGAGATGGGCACGGTGATGAAGTTCATGCGTGAAGTGTTCGCCTGCGACACCCCCCAGCAGATCATCGACCAGACCATCGCCGCGTGCCGCGACTACGAGCTGAACACCCTGGTCGCCTGCCGCCTCGGCGATAGCTCACAGGCCCACAGCGAGCACGGCCCGGCCAGCCCGCTCGAATGCTCCCTGCTCGAACACGCCCGCAACAACGACCGTATCACCCAGTTCTCCGGGCGTCTGTCAATCAGCTATCCGCACCTGACCCTGCTGGTCACCAACTGGCCGAAAACTGACGAGGACCGCGCCGGCCGCTTGCGTGACCATCTGGCCTTCGTGGCCGAGGCGGCGGACATCCGCTGCAAGGTGCTGGAACACGACACGCGGCGCCTGCAGCGCACCGAAACCATCCTCGAAGCGGTCAATGGCCTCATGCGCATGGTCGATTACCTGCGCGAGCGCCAGCAAAGCCAGCGCGAAAGCGTGATGCGCATGGTGGCCGACCAGGGCGACGAGATCGCCCGCTCCTTCTACCGCATGGGCCTCACCGACGCGCAGGAAGGCGTCATCCTGAACCTGGTCAGCAGCCGAGGCGCCGAGATCTGCGAACAGATGGCCGGCTTCGGCCTCGAACAGGAACGCATGCTCGAAGGCATCATCGAGACCATGAAGAGTCTCGCGGAGGACTAGGCCTGCTCAGGCCTCACCGCCCCTGCACGGACGGCCTGGGGGCACAGACCGCGCAGTCAAAACGCTTTGCCCGGCGCCACGCCGCTCAGGCCAGTGAATGACCGGAACGGCGCTCACGCGCTCAGTCCCAGCGCCAGGCATCCATG
The DNA here is from genome assembly GCF_002855595.1 of Uliginosibacterium sp. TH139. Lineage (NCBI taxonomy): Bacteria > Pseudomonadati > Pseudomonadota > Betaproteobacteria > Rhodocyclales > Zoogloeaceae > Uliginosibacterium > Uliginosibacterium sp. TH139. The sequence continues at coordinate 102,510 of NZ_PKRR01000009.1, forward strand.
GCCAGGGTGCCACGCTCGAACGCCTCATGAAAGCACTTGCCCTGCGCGCCCTCACCGGCCGCTCCCAGCGCCACGAAGAGCGGCAGAAAGTGATCCGGCGTGGGATGGGCGCGCTGCGCATGCGGCGCCTTATAGGCCCACTCCAGCAGGCTGCGGCTGTCACCGCTGGCCAGACGCGTAGCCACCCAGTCGCGAAATTCGCGTGCATAAGCCCCCGCGCCGCCACTGGCGCCATGAAACCAGTCGCGCAGATTGTGCGTCATGTGGCCCGAGCCGACGATCAGCACGCCCTGCTCGCGCAACGGTGCCAGTGCCGCGCCAAGCGCCAGATGGTGAGCCGCATCCAGGCCGGGCTGCACCGAGAGCTGAAGAACCGGCACATCGGCTTGCGGATACATTTTCATCATCGGCACCCAAGCTCCGTGGTCGAGCCCGCGGCAACCTTCGATCCCGGCCGGGAAACCGGCCTCGCGCAGCAAGGCCAGCGCCTGCCGGGCGATTTCCGGGGCCCCCGCGGCGGGGTAGCGCAAACGGTACAGCTCGGCCGGAAAACCGCCGAAATCATGGATCGTTTCGGGCGCTGCGGCGCCACCCAGCAAGGGCAGATTGCTTTCCCAGTGAGCAGACACCATCAGCACCGCTGCCGGTACCGGCAATTGCGCCGCCTCCACCGCCCAGGCCGTGGCGGCCGCACTAGGCTCCACGGCATGCATGGGCGAGCCATGGGAAAGGAAAAAAACGGGCAGACGGCTGGCCATGATCAACTCCTGTACGCGGCTGCCGGCCGCGCCTGAAATACGCAGAAACAAAACCTGCAAGAGAAAAACGGCCTCCCCGGCAAGGAAGCTGCAAGCATTGTCTGCCCGAGCCGATCAGGGATAAAGCAGCTAAACTGCGATGAATTCCTGCCTGATTCGCAACAATCACTCCGGAGAGCCCGCATGGACCGCTTCGCCGCCATGAACGTTTTCTGCAAGGTCGTCGAGCTTGGCAGTTTTGCTGCAGCCGCCGAGCATCTTGAAATGTCCACCTCGGCCGTTTCGCGCCAGCTGGCCCAACTCGAAGCCCTGCTCGACGCTCGCCTGCTCAACCGCAGCACCCGTCGCCTGAGCCTCACCGAGAACGGCCGCGCCTACTATGAGCGCTGCCTGCAGCTGTTGGCCGAGCTTGAAGAAGTCGAGGAGATGGTCGGCAACGCCGATGCCAGCCCGCGCGGCACGCTGCGCCTGACCGCCCCGATCAGCTTCGGTGCCACCCACCTCGCCCCGGCACTGGGCGAGTTCGCACGCCTGCACCCGGCCATGAAGTTCGACGTTCAGCTCTCCGACCGCCCGGTGGACCTGATCGAGGAAGGCCTTGATCTCGCCATCCGCATCGGCCGCCCGGCCCATCAGAACCTGGTGGCCCGGCGCATCGGCAGCACCCACTTGCTCACCTGCGCCAGCCCGGACTACCTCGCCCGTCATGGCACGCCGCAGAGCCCGCAGGAGCTGACGCAACATGCCTGCTTCGCCTACGCCTACGCCGAGGAAGCCAATGCCTGGCGCTTCCAGCGCGACGCGGAAACCGAGCTGCAGGTGCGCTTCGAGGCCAGCATCGGCGCCAACAACGGCACCGTGCTCGCCGAACTCGCGGCCGCCGGCCACGGTATCACCCGCGCCCCGGAATTCATCCTCGGCCCCTACATCGCCAGCGGGCGCCTCAAGGCCATCCTGACCGACTGGCCCGGGCCGGCACTACCGATCTCGGCCATGTACCCGAGCCGCAAGCACCTTGCCGCCCGCGTGCGCAGCTTCGTCAGCTTCATGGAGACCTGGCTGGCGCGGCAGCCGGCCCAGGCCTGAGCCGGCAGGGCCATCGGTGACACAGCCGTGCAACATGCCGTCTGCTTTAATGAGTCTGCATACTCCCCGCTCAGGCCTCAGACCATGCCCTTGCTCCGACTCCTTTCCGTCTGCGCTGCCCTGCTGCTTGCCGGCTGCGGCAACTTCCTCAACCTGAAGCAGAACCTGGAGGAATACCAGAGCCACTACACGGCGGCGCCGATCAGCGTTCGCGCCGAGGACTGTGCGAACTGCCTCCTGTTTGCCGTCATCATGGCGCGCGACGAACCGGGCAAGGTCCTCAGCTTCCGTCTGCTCACGCAGGATGAGAGCTGGCGCGCGCTGCTGCCGAAAAATGCCGGCAGCGTGTTTGCCTTCCGTGATCTCGACCAGGACTTCACTTACAGCGCGACCGAGCCATACGCGGAATTCCCATTGCCCGTCAGCGTAAGCGCGGGACAGGCACCGGACGCCATGCTCCTGCACATCCCAGCACGCCCATCCGCCCCGGCCGGCAACCCGCCAGGCAGCAGCCTGCTCGGTGCGCTGGGCGCCATTGCCGATGGCTTTCATCTGCACAGCGGCAGCCTCACCACCCTCGATGATCCGCGCTTCAGCGCCGAGTTCGCCCGCCAGGGCATGTGGGAAGCGCTGGACTTCATCCGTCAGGAGCGGGCCGGCATCTACTTCCTGGAGCCCTATGATGCAACGCGCACGCCGGTACTCTTCGTGCACGGCATCAGCGGCCACCCGGGCGAGTTCAAGGCCTTACTGGCAAGCCTGGATCGCCGCCGCTTTCAGCCCTGGTTCTTCTATTACCCTTCCGGCCTCGAAATCCCCACCGTCAGCAGCGGCCTGCACAGCCTGCTGAGCAAGCTCCATTACCAGCACCGCTTTACCGATCTGCACATCGTTGCCCATAGCATGGGTGGGCTAGCCGTAAGAGCCTTGCTGGCCGATTGCGAGCAGGCGCGCAGCTGTCCTTACCTGCGCAGCTTCATCTCACTGTCCTCACCTTTCGGCGGCGATTGGGCGGCGCAGAGCGGCGTCGATCATTCACCGGTGGTGATGCCGGTCTGGCGCAGCATGGCCCGGCAAGGTCCGTTCATGCGCACGCTGTTCGCGCGCCCGCTGCCCCGGCAGCTTAGCCATCACGCAGGTTTTGGCTTCCTGAACGAAGGCCTGTTCAGCCACAAGAGCGGAGACGGCGTGATTCCGCTGGAGAGCCAGCTCCGCGCCGAAATGCAGCAGCAAGCCACGAGTATTCGTGGCTTCAATACGACCCACGCCGGCATCCTCGAAGACCCTGCTGCAATCGCCTGGGTAATGGCACTGCTGGAGCAGGCCGCGCACTGACGACGCGGCCCCTGATAGGCTCAGAAGCCTTTCAGGCCCTGCAGCGGCTGGCGCAAGCGGATCAGCCAAAGAGAGGTCGGCTCATGATTTGGCTCGACGCTGAGCTGGCCGCCTGCGGTGAGCTTGCCGTTCTCGACCCGGTAAGCCCCGACATTGTCACCCTGTGCACCGCTCAGCCGAGTCTGCAGGCCGAAATCATTGTCGTTGATCACCGCGATGCCATCTTCCAGCAGCGCCAGGCCCTCGGCCTTCTCAGCCTGCCAGCCCAGCTCGCGCAGATCCAGCAAGGCTTTCACCTGCACCATGCGCACGCCCTTCAGCTCGGCCTCGCTGGCAAACTCGAGGGCCTGCCCGCTCTGCGTGCGGCGCTCGCTGATGTCCTCGGCATCACGGATATCGATCAGCTGGATCAGGTTGCGCATGCCGTTCTTGCCAGCGCCCTGATCGATCAGGGCGAAGCGCCCATCGTCGATGGCCACCAGATCGCCAATCTTGGCGTCGCCAGCGCGCCGGTAGTGCTTCAGATCAAGCGGGTAGGCAAACTGGCGGGTCTTGCCGCTGACCGGATCGAGTTCGACGATGCGCGTGAAGCGGGCCTGGTGCTTACTCTTGCCATCGATATCGAGCGTGGACTGCACGGCCGCATAAACCTTGCCGGAAGGGCTCAGCGCCACGCCCTCGAAACCGCGATTGGGCTGACGCGCTGCGAGGATCTCCGGCAGGCCCTTGCCCGGCGCATAGTGGCGCAGCACCTGGCCGCGCGCATCGAGCTGGGTCAGGAAGGGACCGTATTCGTCGACGATCCAGAAATTGCCCGCGCGATCGCGCACGATGCCTTCCGGGTCCAGTCCGCGCAGGCTGAAGGGCAAGGGCTGCAAATGATCATCAAGCGCTTGCTCGCCGCTGGCGCCAGTCTGGCCGACCGGAATCGGCAAGCCAGAGGCCGGCTCGGCGCCAAAATGGATCGGCAGCGTACGCAGCACGCGCGCGCCCTCGCCCGGTCTCACCCGGATCTCGGCCAGGCGCGGCACGAAAGCCGGCACCAGGAAAATCTTGCTGGCCTGCTCACGGCCCGCCTTGCGAACGGAGGGCGAATCCGCGTTGGGGCCGCGATCACCGATGCCCCAGAACACCAGCTCGCCCTCCGCGGAGCGGCCCGCATAGCTCAGGCCGGAGCCGGGCGCGTAGGGCAGGCTGCCATCGAAGGCCGCCGCAAAAGCGCCGGCGTAAGGCAGGCGCTCGCGCTGCGGCAGGCGCACTTCGTAGCGCTCCACGCTGCGCACCGCCGGATGAGTGGCTGCAACCTGTTCGAAGGCTTTGCCCTGCAAGGGCGACAGCGCATCGGGGCTATGCGCACAGGCAGCCAGCAGCACGGGCAGAAGGGCAAGGCTTGAACGCATGGTGTTCTCCGGACAAAAGGCGAGAGTCTCTGCCTGACAGCTTACAGGCGGATGACAGGCCCTTGCCTGTGCAGCTGCCCTCTGCCCACACCCACCCGCCGCGTGAGACGGGTAACAGCTCCACAGACAGCAGCTTTCGATGCTCAGGCATGCAGTCTATGCTGAGGACTCACCCTGTTCGCGAGCCTTCTCCATGCTCCGCTGCCGACCTTGCTGCCTTCTGCTGCTCCTGCTCAGTCCACTTCTGCGCGCGGCCGAGCCAGCTGCAGAAGTGATCTGGTACTACCCGGATTTCCCGCCGACCTACATCGTAGCGGGCCCCTACAAGGGCGAAGGCCTGGCAGACAAACGCGAGGCCTTCATTCTCCGGGCGCTGGGTGAATTTCGTCACAGTCGCGTGATGGCCAACACGGCGCGCATGATGCAGGACATGAGGCAACGCGAGATCTGTCAGAGCGCCATGCTCAAGACGCCCGAACGCGAGACTTTCATGGTGTTTTCCGAACCCGTTGCTGAACTGCTGCCCGCCGGGTTGATCGTCAGCACCGAGCGCAAGGCCGAGATTGCGCCACACCTGAATCCGCGCGGTGAAGTTCGCCTGCCCGAGCTGCTGAAAGCCGGCAGGCTGAAAGTGCTGATGGCGGCAGGGCGCAGCTATGGCGAGCATGTCGATGCAGCCCTGAAACTCGGCCGCAACAAGCGCAGCGTGGAAGCCTTCTATGCGCCGGATCTGTTTGTGAGCGGCCTGCTCACGGTCGTGCGGCAGAAAAAAGCTGATGCCGTGGTCGGCTATCCGATCGAACTCATCTGGGCCCAGCAGCAGTTCGAGCTCGCGCCAGACACCCTGCTGTTTCTGCCGATAGAAAGTGAAACCCAGCTCCTGCAATCACGCGTGGGGTGCTCACGTGGCCCTACGGGTGAAGCGGTGGTGGCCCACGTCAACGAGCTGCTGCGCAACGGCCAGCTCGCTGAGGTGGCCGAGCGTGCCTACCTGGAGTGGGTGCCGGAAGCCAATCACGCCTACTACCGCCAGTTGCGCCAGACCAGCAAGCGCGAGAGCGCCCCCGCCCGCTAGATGCGAAAAGGGGCGCAGCACGCTACGCCCCTTTTTCCCTGCCCTGGCTTCGATCAGCCCAGATGGCGCTTGAGGAAATCCAGCGTGCGCTGCCAGGCCAGCTTGGCCGCAGCTTCGTTATAGCGCGCGGCGCCGGTGTCATTGTTGAAGGCGTGATTCACCCCCTCATACAGGAACAGTTCATATGGCTTGCCAGCGGCCTTGAGCGCCGCCTCGTAGGCCGGAATACCCGCATTGATGCCCTGATCGAGGCCGGCATAGTGCAGTTGCAGCGGCGCCTTGATCTTCGGCACATCCTCGGCCTTGGCCTGGCGGCCATAGAAGGCCACGCCAGCGTCCAGATCCGGCGCCAGTACCGCCAACTGGTTGACCGCTGCGCCACCCCAGCAGAAGCCGACCACGCCGACCTTGCCAGTGGACTGGGCGTGGCCCTTGAGGTACTTCAGCGCAGCCAGCGAAATCGCGCCAATGGTGGTGGCATCGAGCTTGCCGATCAGGTCGCGGGCATTGTCTTCATCCGCCGGGGTGCCGCCCAGTGCGCTGAGGTAATCCACACCAAGCGCCAGATAACCCGCCAGCGCGAGGCGACGGGTGATGTCCTGGATATGAGGGTTGAGGCCACGATTCTCGTGGATCACGATCACCGCTGGCAGTTTGCCGCTCACGCCTTTAGGTGCCGCCAGGTAGGCATTGAAGTTGCCGCCGGGGCCGGCAAAGCTGACAGTCTGGGTGCTGATGCGTACATCGTCCGGCGGCAGGATGGCGGCCTGGGCGTAGTTATTTTCAAGAATGGGCAGCAGCGCACTGGCGGCCACCGTGCTACCCGTGATCGCGCTGAGGCGCTTCATGAACACACGGCGCGGCAAAGGCGCATGGGTGTATTCGTCGTAGAGCGCGATGATTTCCTGATTGATGGCCGGCTCCTGGCCCTGCAGCTTGCTCATGCGGCTTCCTCTCGTATCGTGGGTTGGCGGTAGGTCATGCACTGGCTGTTGCAACAGCTCTGCTGGCCAGGGGTAAGCCAGCCTCCGCTATGGATACAGGGGAGAGGAATAAGTTTCAAGCACCAAGGGGCATAGCGCGAGGCTATTGCCCGATCTCAACCGAGCCTTCAGTTCTCGTAGCCCGCATCCAGCGCCGCCCAGTCCACGTCCCCGCAGAGCACGAAACGCTGCGCGCCCTGCTCAATGCAGATCGACACCGTGGCACACAGGCGGCCGCTGGCCACCGACAGATAGGGGCGGGTGGCCTGGGCTTCGCCCGGTGCCCGTATGGCCTTGACGAAATACTCGCGCCGCGACCAGCGTGCGCCCGGCTGGTGACCAAGACGGAAGCTCATTTGTGAATCCGCCACGCGGCCGGCTTCGATGCTCACACCCAGCTGGCAGCCTTCCTGATCCAGCAGATAGAGGCTGTTGGCATAAGGCAGATGCTGCCAGCAGGCCGCCGCCGATTCGAGCGCCTCGCCCCGCCCCAGACGCCAGGCCGCATCACGGATGCAGCGCAGGTAATCGCTCAGGGGATCGAGCCGCGCTTCCGGTTGCGGTAACAGCTCGGTGCTCTGGTGCTGCCAGATCGCACCGATGCGTGCATCGAGCAAGGCATCCTTGCTCACCGGCTGGCTGATCGGGTGGGCGAAATACCAGCCCTGACCGAAATCGATATTGGCATCCATGGCAATCCAGGCCTGATCCAGGGTCTCGATCCCTTCGAGCAGCACCAGGGTGCCGGCCTCGTGCAACAAACTCACGATCTGCGGCAGCAGGCGGCGCACCGAACGATCCTCCGCTGCGCGCGCGGCGAAGGAACGATCGAGCTTGACGACCTCGGGGCGAATCTTCCACACCCGGTCGAAATTCGAGTGGCCGGCACCGAAATCGTCCAGTGCAATCCCCAGCCCCACATCCCGCAAGGCCGCCACACCCTCCTCGAAATGGGCATGGTCGGTGATTTCCTCTTCCACGATCTCGATCACGAAGCGCGACTCGGAACCCTCGACGAATTCGCCGATGGCGCGTGCGGCCTCCAGCGAATCGCCGTGGCGCAGGCTGTCGAAAAGCTGCGGATGCAGGTTCAGAAAGAAGCGCCCGGGCAGGCGGCGCGAATTGATGATGTGCATCAGGCGCGTGGCGCGGTCCAGATGCAGCAGATCGTCCTGACCGAAGAGCGGACTGAACAGGGCGGACGGCGACATGCTGCGCCCGCCGGGACCGACGACGCGCAACAAGGCCTCGTGCGCCACGATGCTGGCGTGGCTGAAACTGACGATGGGCTGGAACACGCTGGCGAGGCGATAACCGCCCCAGTTCAGCTTGAGCTGGCCGTGCTGCCAATCGCTGCCCGCCAGATAGGGGTGCAAACGCTCGGGAACACCGGCCAGCTCCGGGCGGCGCGGCGGGACGGGAGCGGCCGGCCCGAGGCTGCTGAGGATTCCTTCGCTGTTGATGAACATATGGCGGCGGCCCTTCCGTGATGCTGGCGGGCCGGGGCGCACACAGGCGCACCGGCAGAGTTTTATGGTCAGCGCAGATGATCCGGACAGGGCCCCGGCCCGTCTAGAACTTTAGTTATAAATTCGTGAAAAGTTACAAAGTAAGCACACCAACTCCCGACAAACGGCAGCTCACCCCGCCGGCCCGGCGCCTGCCTCACTCGGGCAACCCCAGCGCGGCTCGCGCATTGGCACTGGTGGCGCCCACCACGCTGCTGACATCAAGCCCGCGCAGAGCCGCCAGCTCAATCGCGAAACGCGCCACAGCAGCCGGCTCGTTGCGCATCTGCGCAGCCCAGGCTGGCGGAATGTCTGGCGCGTCAGACTCCAGCACCAACGCTTCGAGCGGCAGGCTGGCCGCCAGCTGGCGGATGCGTGTCGAGCCGGCGTAGGTCATTGCACCACCGAAACCGAGCCGGAACCCCAGCCCGATGAAGGTCTGCGCCTGCTGCAGGCTACCGTTGAAGGCATGGGCGATGCCGCCACGCACACGGTGGCGGCGCAGGTACTTGAGCACCCGGTCCTGGGCGCGGCGGATGTGCAGGATCACCGGCAGATCGAACTCCCGCGCGAGCTTCAGCTGCTCGGCGAAAAACCATTCGCGCCGCGCCGGGTCCGGCTCTGCCTCAAAGCCATCCAGGCCGATCTCGCCGACGGCCACGGCGCCGCCTTCGGCCAGCTGGGCCCGCAAACGGTCGATATCGCCCTCAAGCGCACGATCCACGTAGAGCGGATGAATCCCGCAGGCAAAGGCACTGCCCGGCAAGCTGGCAGCCAGGGCACGCACCGCGGGGCCATTGGCGATTTCGACGGCCGGCAGCACGAAGCGCGTCACACCCGCGGCGCAAGCCCGCGCCACGACCGCAGCACGGTCGGGATCGAACTCGGGAGCATCCAGATGCAGGTGGGTGTCGATCAACATCCGGCGCTCACCCGTTGAAGGACCTCAGGGCTGCAGGCAGAACTGCTCGATATCGCCGCTGATCCAGGCACTGGTGATCTCCGCGAGCTGGATCACGGCCTGGCGCTCACCGATGGCCAGCGCGGAGGGCTCCACCTTCTCCAGCGGCACCCGCACATCGACGATGCGCCGATACACCGAAGTGCGTCCATCGAGCGAGATGCGCAGCGTGCCGGCGAGCAAGGCGGTGGCTTTGTCGGCTTCATCGATTTCGAGGATGAAGTCGGACAGCAACAGGTTCAGCCGGCAGCGCCCAGCCGGATCCATCGGCAGCAGGCGCGACAAGGCCTGATCCACCAGAGTGGCAGGCGGTGCAGCCCAGCGGTTGAAGGCATACGCACCGCGCGTGGTGGAGCGCTCGGCATCGCGGTAATGCATGTTGAGCCCCGCCACCACCGGCGTCGCGCTCACGGTCAGCGAGCGCAAGGGCAACTGCTTGCGGGCCTGGGTGCGGAAGCCGCCCCCCAGATCATGCTGAATCAGGGCCGGGGTGGCCTTGGGCGCAATGCCGCAACCGGCCAGCAAAGTCGTCAGCACGACAAGGAGAGAAAAGATCTTCATGGTCACGGTGCGTGCTCGCCTGGGCCGGCCTCCTGCTGGCGCTTGCCGAGCAGGAGTAATTGCGGGTTGCGCTCGATATCGTCCAGCACCCGGGAGAGCTGCTGGGTGTTGGTCTGCAGTTCAAGCATCAGCTGGTTCATGCGTGGCAGGGTCTCAGCGGTCAGGCTGGCCTGCACATCGCCGCCGAGCTTGTCGATACGTGTGCCGGCAGCGGCAACCTTGCCGGCCGCATTCCGGAAATCTTCCACCGCCGGACCCAGCTTGGTGGACAAGCCGCGCAGCTGGTCCAGCGTGTCGGCCAGTCGCTCGGCGTTTTCGGGCGCCGAAAAGCGGCGCAGGTCGGCGGCGAGGCCGGCCGTCTGGCTCAGCGCCTTTTCCAGATTGGCCGAGCTGGCGGCGAGGTTCTGCAAGGTCTGGTCGATGCGCGCCACATTCTCTTCCGAGAGCAGCTTCTCGACGCGCTCGCTGCTCCTCCTGAGGCGGGCCATGACTTCCTGGGCGCCCTCAGTGGCGTTCTCCATCAGAGAGCCACCCGTGCTCATGGCAATCAGCGGCAGGCCGCTGCCGGGCATGATCTTGGGTGGCACCGGGTCCGAGCCATCATCATCGAGCTGGATGAAGCCCTGGCCGGTAAGACCCTGGGTGCCGATGCGGGCGCGGGTGCCACGGGTGATCGGAATATCCGAATCCACGCGCACAAGGATGTTTACCTCGCGGGTATCGGTGAGGTCGACATCGATCACCTTGCCCACCCGCACGCCGCGATAGCGCACGGCGGCCTGCGGATTAAGACCGGTGACGCTCTTCGGCGACACGATCAGGTAGCGCGTCGTATCCTGCGCACCGCCCGAAAACCACCAGAACCCGGCCAGCGCGGCAGCGCCCAGCACCAAGGTAAAGAGGCCGACCATCAGGGCGTAAGCGCGGTTTTCCATCTTCAGTCGGAATCCGGTTCGGGCGGAGCTTCGTCCACCGTCGCGTGGTAGCGGAAAAATTTCTGGATGAAGGGATGCTCGACAGCATGAATCTCGTCGAGCGTGCCTGCGGCGAGTATACGGTGTTCGGCCAGCACCGCAACGCGGTTGGCCAGCGCCGAGAGGGTATCCAGGTCATGCGTCACGAAAACCACGGTGAGCCCCAGTTCGCCGTGCAGCTGACGGATCAGGCGCACGAAGCCGGCACTGCGCTCCGGATCCAGCCCGGCAGTGGGCTCATCGAGCAGCAGCAGCTCGGGCTCCAGCGCCAGGGAACGGGCCAGTGCTGCACGCTTGACCATGCCACCGGAAAGCTCGGCCGGCATCAGGCCGGCATGGCGCGGCTCCAGCTCCACCAGCGCCATCTTCGAGAGCACCAGCGGACGGATCTCGTCTTCATGCAGACCGCCGAATTCACGGAGCGGAAAAGCGATATTGTCGAACACCGAAAAAGCCGAAAACAGCGCGCCATGCTGGAACAGCACCCCCATCCTGCGCAGGCGCGCAAAGCGCTCGGCGCGGTGGCCAGCCTGGTGCCGCTCGCCGAACAGCAGGACCTCGCCCAGGGTCGGCCGGCTCAGCCCGATCATCTGGCGCAGCAAGGTCGTCTTGCCGGCGCCCGAGCCGCCCACCAGGGCCAGCAGATCGCCCCGCTCGACCTTCAAATCCAGATTGCGATGGATCCAGTGCCCGCCCAAGCGGGTACACACATCGCGCAGCTCGATCACCGGCACGCTCGTCGTGCCCGTCGTACTCATCGCAGCGGCACTCCGACTCCGCGCGTCAGCATCGCGAAGACAGCATCCAGCAGGATCACCGCCGTAATCGCCGTCACCACGGCGGAGGTGGTGTTGCGCGACAGACTTTCGGTATTGGGGCGAATACGCAGGCCGAAATGACAAGCGATCAGCGCGATGGCTACGCCGAACACGGCCCCCTTGGAGAGGCCGATGTAGAGGTTCTGCACCGGCACCACATGCGGCAGCGACATCAGGAAGAAACGCCAGTCGATCTCAAGCTGCAGGTCCGCCGCCAGCATGCCGCCGCCCAGCGCAGCCACCGAGGTCCACAGCACCAGCAAGGGCATCGCAATCGCCATCGCCAGCACTTTGGGCCAGATCAGGCGCTGATAGGGCGAAACGCCGATCGCCGACAGCGCATCGAGCTCCTCGGTAACGCGCATCACGCCGAGCTGGGCCGTGATCGCCGAGCCGGAGCGCCCGGCCACCAGGATCGACACCAACACCGGCCCGAGCTCGCGGATGATGCCGATACCAAGGATGTTGATGATCAGCGCGTCAGCCCCGAAGTTGCGCAGCTGCAAGGCCGACAGGTAGCTCAGCACGATGCCGATCAGGAAACCCACCAGGGCCGAGATTGGCATGGCCTGCACGCCGGCCTTGTAGAGCGCTGCCGAAAACTCCTTGAACGGAATGCTGCGCGGCTCGATCAGCAGACGCCCCACTTCGCTCACCACCATCCCCAGCATGTGGCTGAAGTCGCGTAACTGGTCGAGCAGGCCAAGCACCGTGCGCCCCACCCGCAACACAGGAAGCCACGGGTCGCGATGCGGCGATGGCGGGCGCAGGCCTGCCAGCGGCTTGATACGATCAAAGGCACTGTGCAGCGCCGGCGGCATGACCAGGGTTTCCGGCTCACGCATGCCCCAGGCACGCCACAGCAGCAGCGCACCGAAGCTGTCGATGCGACTGATCTGAGACAGATCCCACACCGGCACCGCGCGCACCACCAGCAAACGCGCACGTAACCACACCAGACGCGGGCGCAGCGCGGCGAGAGTCCAGTCTCCCGAGAGGCGGCAGTGCGCGCCTTCGTGTTCCAGATGCGGTTGCGGACGCGCCTGCATCGTCAGACGCCTAGCGCATCCGCAGGACGCCGGGCACGTACCCGCAAGCTGCGGCCAAGACGCGCCCACTGCGCCTCTTCATCGTGCAGGGCTGCAGCACTCAGCGGAGAGGCCTGCAGCCAGTCCTGGGCAGCGTGCACGATGAAGCCGCCACGCTTGTCGAGCTCGACCTGAACCGGCACCGCTTCGCGCGGCTGACGTGAGCGATGCAGCATCGTAGCCAGACGCAGGCACAGGATCAAACGCCAGTCCGGGCTCTGCGGGCCGAGCGCCTGAACCCGTTCAAGCTTGCCGCGATGGGCCAGCGCCAGCCTTGCCAGGCGCCCCTGCTCCATGCGCGAAAAGCCCGGCATGTCGGCGTTAGCCACAATGTAGGCACTGTGCTTGTGGTAGCTCGAATGCGCCACCGACAGGCCGATTTCGTGCAGCTGGGCGGCCCACTCAAGGAAGCGCCGTTCATCCCGTGCCAGCTCCTCGTTCTCACCCGCCAGCAACGGCACCAGCAATTGCAGCGCGGTATCGGCCACCCGGCGGGCCTGGGCGGCATCCACCTGATAACGGCGCACAAAGTTTTCCACCGTTGCATCGCGTAAGTCATGGCGGTGATAGCGCCCGAGCAGGTCGTAGAGCACGCCGAGGCGCAGAGCGCCATCGGAGAACTCCATGCGCTCGAGGCCAAACGCCGTAAAGATCGCCGACATGATCGCGAAGCCGCCGGCAAACACCGGCAGACGGTCGTTCTTAAGGCCTTCGAGCTGCAGCTTGTCGACATGGCCAGCGCGCAGCATCAGCTCGCGCAGCTTGTCGATGCCATCGCGGGTGATGCCGCCGCTAGACAGGCCATTGAGTTCCAGCACGTCGCACAAGGCCTTGGCGCTGCCGGAAGAGCCCACCGCCAGCTCCCAGCCGGTGCTGCGGTAAGTCTGGGCGATCGACTCCAGCTCGGTTGCTGCCGCCAGCTCCGCTTCGCGCAGCGCCGCCCGCGTGAGGCGCCCCTGTGGGAAGAAGCGCAGGGTATAGCTGACGCAGCCCATGTACAGCGATTCGAGATGCAGGGGCTCAAAATCGCGGCCGATGATGAATTCGGTGGAACCGCCGCCAATATCGACCACCAGTTGCTGACGCTGCGGATCCGGCAGGGTATGCGCCACGCCGACATAAATCAGGCGTGCTTCCTCGCGCCCGGCGATCACCTCGATCGGGAAGCCCAGCGCCTCTTCGGCGCGCAGCAGGAACTCCGGGGCGTTCTTGGCCACCCGCAAGGTATTGGTTGCTACCGCACGCACTGCATCCGGGCGAAACCCGCGCAGGCGCTCGTTGAAGCGGCGCAGGGCCTCGAGTCCGCGCTGCTGGGCTGCCTCGTCGAGCAGCTTGTCCGGCCCCAGACCGGCGGCCAGGCGCACCGCCTCCTTGAGGCCATCGAGCGGATAGATCTGATCCCCCTGCACCCGCCCGACCATCAGGCGAAAGCTGTTGGAACCCAGATCAACGGCACAGACGAGACTTTGCGGCATGAGCAGAATGTGCGCTTGGCAATCGAAGCCCCGATTCTAGCCCGGAAAACCGGGCTCCACGGCAGCTGTCGGCGCTGCCCGCATGGCGCCTGACGCTGTCATCATGCTGTAACTAGAATGTCACACACTCACGCGCCGACCCTGTTGCGCGCCGATCCCACTCTCATGCCTGCCATGCCCCATTCGCTGACCTACCCCACGCCCGCACCAGAGAACCTGCTCAATCGCGAGCTTTCCATCCTGGCCTTCCAGCGCCGGGTGCTGGCCCAGGCTGCCGACGACAACGTGCCCCTGCTTGAGCGCCTGAAATACCTGTGCATCGTGTCGAGCAACATGGACGAGTTCTTCGAAATCCGCGTGGCCGGCATCAAAGAGCAGATCAAGCAGGGCAGCGCCAACTACGCCGGCCTCTCGCCCAAGAACCACTATCGCCAGATCAGCCAGGAAGTGCACGAGATCATCGCCGAGCAGTACGCCCTGCTCAACGAAGAGATCCTGCCCGGCCTCGCCAAAGAAAGCATCGTGTTCCTGCGCCGCTCGCTGTGGACTGCCGAACAGAGCGCCTGGGTACGCGCATACTTTGAAAACCAGGTCATGCCCATCCTCACGCCGGTGGGGCTGGACCCAGCCCATCCCTTCCCGCGCCTCCTGAACAAGAGCCTTAATTTCGTGGTGGAGCTCGAAGGGCGTGACGCCTTCGGGCGCAGCTCAAACATCGCCATCGTGCAGGCCCCGCGTGCCCTGCCACGAGTGATTCGGCTGCCGCGCGAGCTCACCGGCCTCGAGCATGGATTCGTGTTCCTCTCCTCGGTGCTGCACGCCTTCGTCGGCGAGCTGTTCCCGGGCATGAACGTACTCGGCTGTTACCAATTCCGCGTCACCCGCAACAGCGACCTGTTCGTTGATGAAGAAGAGGTCAAGGATCTGCGCAAGACCCTGCAGGGCGAATTGCAGCAGCGCAACTACGGCGACGCGGTGCGCATGGAGGTTGCCGACAACGCCTCGCCGCAGATGGTCGAATTCCTGCAGCAGCAGTTCGGACTCTCCCGTGACGAGGTCTACCGCGTACCCGGCATCGTCAATCTGGTGCGCCTGATGCAGGTGCCGGACTGGGTCGATCGCCCGGACTTGAAATTCAAGCCCTTCGTGCCCTCGCTGCCGAAGAGCCTGGACAAGCGCGCCGATCTCTTCGCCGAGATCCAGGCCCGTGATGTGCTGTTGCACCACCCCTTCCAGAGCTTCGAACCGGTCATCGAACTGCTCCGCGATGCGGCCGATGACCCCAACGTCGTCGCCATCCGCATGACGGTTTACCGCACCGGCACCGACTCCGTGCTCATGGAGCAGTTGCTGCGTGCAGCGCGCAAGGGCAAGGAAGTGAACGTGGTGGTCGAACTGATGGCGCGCTTCGACGAAGAGGCCAACATCAACTGGGCGGCCAAGCTTGAAGACGCAGGCGCCCACGTGGTGTATGGCGTGTTCGGCTACAAGACCCACGCCAAGATGCTGCTGATCGTACGCCGCGAGGAAGACCGCAACGGCCATCAGTTCCTGCGCCGCTATGTGCACCTGGGCACCGGCAACTACCATCCGCGCACCGCCCGCTTCTATACCGACTTCGGCCTGCTGACGGCCAACGAAGAAATCTGTGCCGATGTGCATGAGATCTTCAAGCAGCTCACCGGTCTCGGCCACGCCGAAGAGCTGCGTCACCTGTGGCAATCGCCATTCTCAATGCAGCGCAACGTGATCGCCGCCATCGACGCCGAAGCCGAGGCCGCACGCCAGGGGCGCAAGGGCCGCATCATTGCCAAGATGAACGCCCTGATGGAGCCACAGACCATTCAGGCCCTGTACATGGCCTCCCAGTCCGGTGTCGAGATCGATCTCATCGTACGCGGCGCCTGCGCCCTGCGCCCGGGCGTGGCGGGGCTTTCCGAGAACATCAAGGTGCGCTCGGTAGTCGGTCGCTTCCTCGAACACACCCGGGTCTTCTACTTCCATGCCGACGGCGAGGAGCAGGTCTATCTGTCGAGCGCCGACTGGATGGATCGCAACTTCTTCCGTCGCATCGAATCCTGCTTCCCCATTCTGGATGCCAAGCTCAAGCGCCGCGTAATCCGCGAAGGCCTCAAACCTTACCTGGCTGACAACAGCCAGGCCTGGGAGATGGATGACAACGGCCACTACCGCCGCCGCAGCCCGCGCGCCAATGCCGCCACCCACAATGCGCAGACCCTGCTGATGCTCGAGTTCGGCGGCTGAGCGTTCAGGGGCACTGCGCAAGCTATCCTGGATCAAGGCGGCGGCAGGAGCCCGCCGCCGAGAATCATGGCCTTCATCACCCCACGGAGGCCAGCATGGATTGCTGCAGCGAAAACCATCTCGACACCCACATCTTTGACGCGCGCGGCATCAGCAAGCGCTTCCGTCATTCGGCCATCTTCGGCGCCATCGAATCCCTCGAAGACGGCGAAGTCATGCGCTTCATCAATGATCACGACCCCCTGCCGCTGCTCGCCCAGATGGGCCAACGCTACGGCGGCCAGATCCGCGTCGAGTATGTGGACCGCAGCGGCCCGGTGGTGATTGATTTCCACATCCAGGCCCATCAGCACGCCAGTGAAAGCGAAGGCGCCGGCTCCTGCGGCGGCTCGGGCGGTTGCGGCTGCAGCGGCGGGCGCTGATCGCGCCACGCGGGCTGTTATGATCCGGGCATCCCGCTGCCCGGTTTTCTTGTCGCATGCTGCGTCTGCCAGCCTTCTGTCTTGCGCTCTTCCTGCTTCTGCTCACCGGCCTGACTGCCCAGGCCCAGCCCAGCGCCACGGCCTCGGCACCGAGCTGCGAACTCTGTCGCGAACGCCTGCTCACCCTGAACATCCTGCGTCAGCACGTACCTGCTGACTGGCAACTCTACCGCGAGCGCGAACCGGTCTGGAACAGCCAGACTCTGGTCATCGAAGCCGGTCTGGAACACAGCCAGACCATCCTACTGGTGCATGGCCTGGGCCAGAACGGCTTCACCGACTGGGCCAGCGTCATTCCGGAACTGGCCCGCCAGTATCATGTGCTGGCGCTGGATCTGCCCGGCTTCGGCTACTCCGACGCCCCCACCGGGAAATACTCGCCGACCCACTACGCCCGCGTGCTGAGCGCACTGCTGACACGCCACGCCAAGGGCCCCGCCATCGTCATCGGTCACTCCATGGGTGGCGCAGTGGCGCTGCGCCTGGCCGCCACCCGACCCGAGCTGCTCTCCCGACTGATTCTTGTCGACGCCGCCGGCATCCTGCACCGCACCGCCTTCACCAAACACTCGATCACTGGTCGCCTCGGCTCCGGGCAAACCAGCGGCACTCTGCGCGGCCTGCTCGAACGCGTACGTGATTTCTCCGACAGCACCATTGAGCGCGTCTTTGGTCTGCCGGACCCGGGCCGCCTGCTCAACAGCTCGGAGAGCCTGTGGGGCGGCGCCTTCAGCGGCCAGTCGAACGCCAATGCCGGCATGGCGCTGGTCGAGGAAGATTTCAGCAACGCAGCCACCAGCATGCCGCTGCCCACCTGGCTGATCTGGGGCGAGGCGGACCCGGTCGCCCCACTGCGCACCGGCCAGATGCTCGCCCGACGCCTGCCCCAGGCCCAGTTGCTGAGCCTGCCCGGCGTCGGCCACACGCCAATGGAGTCAGCCAGCTTCAATGCGTTCATGAACCGTCTGGACCACGCCCTAAGCGAAGCGCCGCAAGGCTTCAGCGCACCCCCGGCAGCACCGGCCAGCAGCCGTGACTACCTGTGCCAGGGCGAGGACGGCGGACGCCTCAGCGGCCAGTTCCGCGAAGTGCGCATCGAAAACTGTGCCGGCCTGCTGCTGCAGGATCTCGTCGCCGAACGCCTTATCATCCGCGATTCGATCGTCCAGATGCTCAACACCCGCATCCGTGGCGAAGAGACCGGCATCACCCTCATCAACTCCGAACTCGTCGCCACCGCCAGCGAGATCAATGCCCCCACCGCAATCCATGCCGAACGCGCCCGCCTTGATCTGGCCGGCGTGATTCTTGAGGGCAGCGACACCGCCATCAGCACAGGCAGCACCTCGCGCTTCATCGCCTCCGCCTGCCCGGTGCGCAGCCCGGACTTCATGGGCTTGTGGCACACCAGTGAAACGCGTTCCAATACCCGTCAGTGGCCCTGAGGAGAATCCCAAATGCGCATGGATGGTGACGAGAGCAACAACATCGAGGATCGCCGTGGCAGCCGGATGATTCCGGGTGGGCGGGGTGGCCTGGGCATCGGCGGCATCGTGATCGCACTGGCCGCCTCCTACTTCCTCGGCATCGACCCGAGTGTGGTGCTCAACGGCCTTAGCCTGCTCGAAGGCCGCCAGCCGGCACGAGTAGAGGCCGGCCCGGTGCAGGCCAGCCCGGCTGAAGAAGCCCAGAA
Source organism: Uliginosibacterium sp. TH139 (assembly GCF_002855595.1). NCBI lineage: Bacteria > Pseudomonadati > Pseudomonadota > Betaproteobacteria > Rhodocyclales > Zoogloeaceae > Uliginosibacterium > Uliginosibacterium sp. TH139. Next base: position 120,972 of record NZ_PKRR01000009.1, read on the forward strand.
GCGCTTCGTAGCCCAAGTCCTGCGCGACACCGAAGTCACCTGGCAGGCGGTTTTCCGCCAGGCCGGACGCGAATACGCCGAGCCGCGCCTGGTGTTGTTCCGCGACGCCACGCAAACCGCCTGTGGCCAGGGTCAGGCTGCCATGGGCCCCTTCTACTGCCCGGCCGACCAGCGCGTCTATCTCGATCTCGACTTCTTCGATGAGCTCGAGCGCCGCTTCAAGGCGCCGGGCAATGCAGCCCAGGCCTATGTGATCGCCCACGAAGTCGGTCATCACGTACAGAACCTGCTGGGCATCTCGGAAAAAGTGCAGCGCGCACGTCAGAACGCCACCGAAAAAGAAGGCAATGCCCTCTCGGTGCGCCTCGAACTGCAGGCTGACTGCCTCGCCGGCGTGTGGGTGCATCACGCCAACCAGCAGCGCAAGGTGCTGGAAGCGGGCGATATCGAACGCGTGCTGAGCGCCGCCAGCGCCATCGGCGACGACACCTTGCAGAAGAACGCGCGCGGTTACGCCACGCCGGACAGTTTCACCCACGGCAGTTCAGCCCAGCGCCAGAAATGGTTCCGCACCGGTTTCGACGCCGGCGACATTCGCCAGTGCGACAGCTTCAAGCGTGGTGTTTAATCAGAAGAGATTCACGGAGCCCCTCATGCTGCCCATCCGCTACCTGCTTGTCTGCCTTGCCCTGCTGAGCCTGCTCGGCGGCTGTGCCACCACCCAGTTCTATCCGCATGAAGCACGCGAGAACCTTCATGAAGGCAAGGGCGGCAGCCGCTTCACGGTAGAAGGTATTGATGTCTGGTTCAACGGCGAGCCGCCGCGCAAATACGCCATCCTCGGCTACATCGACGATCCGCGCGGCCTCCTGGCTGACGACAACCACCGCAGCATCGACTCTGCCGTGCTCGCCAAGGCCCGCGAGATCGGCGCCAATGCGCTGATCGAAGTGCCGATCCCGACGCGCGCCGCCCCCTCCTCCAGCATCATGGTCGGCGGAGGCTCGGGCTACTACGGCGGCGGCTTCTACGGCATGGGGATGGGAGTCGGCGTTCCGCTCAGCGACAGGCAAAGCGTCAAATACACCGCCCTGAAATATCTCGACTGAATCCTGCGGCGCAGCAATTTCCACTTCAGGAAGCCGCAAGGCTGCCGTAGAAACTTCCGGACCCGCCACTTCTCCCCCAACCGGAGGCCCGGATGTTTTCCCCCGTTTCCCTGCTTGCCCGCAGCAGCTTGCTGTTCGCCTCCCTTATTGCCCTGAGCCTGCCACCGGCACGGGCCAGCGGAGGAGGGGGCGAAGGCGCCAGCGGCCCCGCGCCGATGAATTTCATCGTGAATGTGGGCAAGACCGGACGCGGTGGCGTGATCCTCCAGCTCCAGCTGGTCATGGTGCCGGCCAAGCCTGAAAGCGCCAAGCTGATCGACGACTTCAAGCCCATGCTGCAACACAGGGTGCTGATCGTGGTGGCCGGCATGTCGCCAGACGCGCTACGCACCCAGGAAGGGCGTCAGGAACTGGCAGAATCCCTGGTCGAGGAACTCAATACCGATCTCGAAACGGACGAAAAGAGTGGCATCAAGGAGGTGTTCTTTACCTCCTTCATCTTCCAGCAGATGTAAGAACCCTTGGAAAAAAGCCGCACGACCCGTCATTCAGCGCTGTTCATGATCTGATGGCGAGGCCGTGATCAGGGCTCATGCGCTGCTCGGAGTCCTCAGTTATCAACATAAACTCCGGTTCCCGTGCTGGCCTTTCGCTACAGATCGTGACGGCTTCTCAGGCCCACAGCACCGCGCCACCGGACTCGCGCCAGCACAACCAGGCCCGCACATCAAACTCAAGCTGGTGATAGTCCCGCTCCATGTGGCAGCACAGTTGGTAGAAAGCCTTGTCATGATCGCGCTCCTTCAGGTGCGCCAGCTCATGCACTACGATCATGCGCAGGAAAGCCTCAGGCACCTCACGGAACACGCTGGCCACGCGGATCTCGCGCTTGGCTTTGAGTTTCCCTCCCTGCACACGCGAAATCGTGGTGTGCGTGCCGAGCGCATTGCGCAAGGTCTGCAAGCGTGCATCGAAGGCCACCTTGCTGAGCGGCGCGGCATTGCGCAGGCTGCCCGCCTTGAGGCTCTGTACATAGTCGTACAAAGCCGCATCGGAACGAATCTCATGCGCCTGCGGGTAGCGCTGCCGCAAGGCCTCGCCCAGCCGCCCCTGCTCGATGGCGAGCGCCACCTGGCCGCGCAGCGACTCGGGATATCCACTCAGATAGCTCAGCACGACTCCGTCCACGGGAACACTCGCAACACAGGGAGCCGCATTGTGCCCGCAGCCCTGCGCAGCGAAAAGCGCGGCGGGCGGATCAGGGCTGCGCCGGCAGGTCGACGATCAGCTCGGCACCGCCGAGGGCCGCATTGCGCGCCTGGATGCGCCCGCCATGGGCTAGCACGATATGCCGGCAGATCGCCAGGCCCAGGCCGGTACCCCCCGCACCGGTACGCGTCTGGCTACTCTGCACGAATTCATCGAAGACGCTTTCCAGCTCATCTTCAGGAATGCCCGGGCCGTGATCCACGATCGCCAAGCGTAACCAGGGCAGCTCCTGGCGTGTGGCCGCAACCAGACCGAGATGCACATTGATGCGCCCACCCGGCGGCGAGAACTTGATCGCATTGGAAAGCAGATTGCGCAGCACCTGGCCGATACGCAAGGCATCCAGCGCAGCAGCAGGCAGGCAGGGCTCTTCCTGCACCTCCACCTCCAGCGAAGCCGCCTGCAGCAGAGGCGCCAGCTCCACCAGGGCGGCATCCACCAAGGGACGCAGGCTCTGGGGCTGGAAGCTCATGCCCATGTGCCCTGCTTCCAGCTTGGAAAGATCCAGCAGCCCATTGATCAGCCCCAGCAGACGACTGCCGCTCTGATGCACCCGCTCGAAGTAATCGACGATCTTGCGCTCTCCCGCCCGCTCCATGCCGAGCTGGGAAAAGCTCAAGATCGCGTGCATCGGCGTGCGCAATTCGTGCGACATGTTAGCGAGGAACATGCTTTTCGCCTGACTTGCCTGCTCCGCTCGCGCGCAAGCCGCTTCAGCAGACTCCACCGCCGCCGCCAGCTCCAGTCGCAAGGCATCGGCCCGGCTGAGACTGCCCGCCGCATGGCGGCCATTGACGAAGGAAGTCAGAGTGAACACCAGCATGATGAAGCCAGTCCAGCGCTCGGCCCCGCTCTCCTGCAGGAGCAGAAAAATGCTGCCCGGCCCGAGCATGCCCAGAAAAAAAGCATAGAAGGCCGGCATGTTGGTCGACAAGGACATCACAGCCCCCGCCGCAACGCCCATCAGGCAGAGTGGGGCGACTGCACGCAAACCACTCTCGGCCTCGGGATAAAGCAGGTGACACAGCGCCCCCCAGATCAGGCCGGAGGCCCCCGCCATCAGCGCAAAACGGCGCTCCCACTGCGGCCCGCGCAGAAGTCCCTGTGGGTCGTTACGCCAGCGATGGGCAAGATAGAGTCGCCCGCCACTCACCGCGTTGAGTAACAAGGCCCAGGCATACAGCGCCCAGGCCGGACGCATGGCGCCATGAAACACCACCAGAACCAGCAGGCTGGCCAGTCCGGAAACAGCCAGGGCCCGGCGACTGTAGTCCAGATGCAGGCGCAACAAGGACTCGCGTGCGCGCGCCTGCATCACTGGATCAGGGCGATCAGAGGAACAAGCGCTATCAGCCACGGAAGACTCCTTGTCTTCCCGCTTTCACGACCGGCGAAGACGTCAACTTGAATCAGTCCTGCTTCAGATAACGGATTTCGAGCACATCCAGCTCACGCAGCCCACCCGGACTGGCAAAACGCACCGTGTCACCCTCGCGGGCTTTCATCAGCGCCTTGGCCAGGGGCGAGATCCAGCTCACCAGCCCCTCGCTGGCATTGGCCTCATCCACGCCCACGATCTGATAGACGAACTCCTCGCCCTCCTGATCGCAAACCGTCACCGTCGCCCCGAAAAAGACCTGCTCCAGATTCTCCTGCGCATCCGGGTCGACCACCGTTGCCGACTCCAGCCGCTTGATCAGGAACCGGATGCGTCGGTCGATCTCGCGCAGACGGCGCTTTCCATAAATGTAGTCACCGTTCTCGGAGCGATCACCATTGGACGCCGCCCACGACACGATGGACACCACCTCCGGCCGCTCCACGCGCACCAGCTGGTCGAGCTCGGCCTTCAGGCGGTTGAAGCCGCGCCGAGTGATGTAGTACTTGCTGCCCGCAGGCAAAGAGGGTTCAGCAGCGAGTTCGTCATCGTCGTCCTCGCTGCCTTCCTTGACGAAAGCCTTGTTCATGCGGCCAAGGATGCCACAGCCGTGCCGGAGCGGAAAACTTCCGTCGCGCAGGCGCTACTGATAGATCGCCGGCTGGGTCAGCAAGGCGTCGAAGCCATCAAGATAGGGATCGAAATCAAGCTCCTCGCCCTCCTCGTTCTGCTCCATCGCATCCTTCAGCTCGCGCTTGAAACGCTGGGCAGCATCACCCTCGAGCAAAACCCCGCGGGCCTTGCGTTTGTCGATCACTTCAATCGCCCCGACCGAGGGGTAGTCCACCACGTACAACACCGGATTGTTCAATACGATATTCATGATGAACCTCCTGTTACGTCGGGTTGGCGGCAAGGCAGGAGAACGATTTCACCGGGGCCTGATTTTGATATCGGTCCGCGAAGGGATTTCTCAAGTCCCCGATGGTTACGAGTTGTGTCGATGGCTTTAGGTTCCCCTGTTCAAACGCTATCGTGGACAGGAAAGCATCACAATAAGAAAAATTTCAGGAGCACACCGATGAGCGACATGTTCCAGGCTGCGATGAGCCTCAGTCATCGTCTCGACACCCTGCGCGCCGAACACCGCGAGCTGGATGAAGCAATCTCCCGCCTGTGCAACGGCGAATCGGAAGACGAGGTCATGGTGCGGCGCCTCAAAAAACGTAAATTGCTGGTCAAAGACCGCATCAACATCATCGAACACACCCTCGGCCCGGAAACTCAGGCCTGACAACCCCATCCCTTGCGGGGATAATGCGCCGATTCATCCGCAGGGGAGTGCCATGCATCTAGCTCAGGAACTCGTTGCCAGCCAGGACCACCTGGCCAGTCTGCCTGACCTGTACTACAAGATCCGCCAGGCGCTGGCGCGCCCCGAGCTGAGCATCGGCGAACTGGCCGAGCTGATAGCCAACGACCCCGCCCTCTCCGGCACCCTGCTGCACATCGCCAACAGTGCTTTCTACGGCTTCCCGCGACGCATCGAAACGCTCTCTCGCGCCATCAGCCTGATCGGCATGGAACAAGTAGGCGATATCGTGCTGGCCGGCACCCTGGCCGCCGCCTTTCACGGCATCCGCCCGCAGCGCATGGACATGCAACGCTTCTGGCGCGGCAGCATCCGCCGTGCATTGCTCTGCCGTCAGTTCGCGCGCAGCCTTGAGAACCGAGACTCCGAACGCAGTTTCATCATCGGCTTGCTCTCGGACATGGGCCACCTCGTGATGTACCACGCGGTAGCGGACCTGATGGGCATCGTGCTCGAAATGTCCAGCCTGGACCTGCGCGAACTAGCCCAAAAGGAGCGCGAAATCATCGGCTGCGACTTCAGTGAGGTCGGCGCGGCCCTCTGCGCCTCCTGGATGCTGCCGGCCAGCATCGGCACCGTCATCGGCTCGCAGCTCCAGCCTGCACTGGCCGGCGAATTTTCCTCCGAAGCCGCACGCCTGAACCTGGCCATCTCGATGGCCGAAGCCAGCGAACGTGGCGAGACCATCAGCGCCGCCTGCCCGCTGCTGGACCCGGACACTCCGGAGCTGTCTGGCGTCGACCTCGCACTGCTGCCCGTTTTTGCCGAAAACTGCGATGCCCAGCTCGAATCGGTGATGCAGTCCCTCGGGCTGGCCTGAAAACCCGCGCTTCAGAAAAGGTTTCTCGCCCACAGCGGAATCCGCTACGGGTTTTCCCGCCATCAGCTTTTTTCATGCGCTGAAAAGCCTTGCCAAAAGGCCGTTTCCGACGCACCTGCCCTTCAAGGCACAACCCTACATCTAGTGCAAGACTGCAAATCCAAAACTAGATGTAGTACCGTTCGCCTGTTCCAACGCTGCCGCCAGCCCCTCGTACCAAACGAGGCTTCTCAGGCGCCGCACGCCACAAAAAATCACTTAAGGGAGTCACCACGATGGATGCACAGATCCGCGACGAAGCCGTTTCCACCCTCGCAGAGCAAGAAATCTCGGGTGAGATCCTGCTCGAGAAATATGCGAAGGGTGACGAAACCTCGGTCACCGATGTGCGCCGTCGCGTCGCTCGCGCCCTCGCGGCCGTCGAAACTGAAGACAAGCGCGCCAAGTGGGAAGAGCGCTTCTTCGAAGCCCAGGTCGCCGGCTTCATCCCGGGTGGGCGCATCAACTCCGCCGCCGGCACCTCGCTGGCCGCCACCCTGATCAACTGCTTCGTGCAACCGGTGGGCGACTCCATCACTGAAGAAGTCGACGGCCGCCCCGGCATCTACACGGCGCTCTCGCACGCCGCCGAAACCATGCGTCGTGGCGGTGGTGTGGGTTACGACTTCTCCTCGATCCGCCCGGTGGGCGCTGCGGTGCGTGGCACCCAGAGCCGCGCTTCCGGCCCGGTCAGCTACATGCGCGTGTTCGACCGCTCCTGCGAAACCGTAGAGTCCGCCGGAGCCCGCCGTGGCGCGCAGATGGGCGTATTGAGATGCGACCACCCGGATATCGAAGCCTTCATCCATGCCAAGGATTCCGGCGACCTCTCCAACTTCAACATCTCCATCGGCGTGAGCGACGCGTTCATGAGCGCCGTTGAAACCAATGGCGACATCGAACTGGTGCACAAGGCCGAGCCGGCCAGTGACATCAAGGCCGCTGGCGCCTACCAGCGTGACGACGGCCTGTGGGTGTACCGCAAGGTGCCGGCCCGCGATCTGTGGGAGCAAGTCATGCGCTCCACCTACGATCACGCCGAGCCGGGCATCCTGTTCCTGGATCGCATGAACAAGGACAACAACCTTAACTACTGCGAAACCATCGAAGCCACCAACCCCTGCGCCGAGCAGCCTCTGCCGCCGTATGGCTGCTGCTGCCTGGGCTCGATCAACCTCACCCGCTTCATCAAGAGCCCCTTCACCAAGAAGGCAAAGTTCGATGAAGTCGCCTTCGGCAAGTGCGTTGCCACCTCGATCCGCATGCTGGATAACGTGCTCGACGTGACACACTGGCCGCTCGACCTGCAAGCGCAGGAAGCCGCCAACAAGCGCCGCGTCGGCCTCGGCTTCACCGGTCTGGGCGACGCCCTGATCATGCTCGGCCTGCGTTACGACACCCAGGCCGCCCGCGACATGGCCACCCAGATCAGCAAGGCCATGCGCGACTCCGCCTACCTCGCCTCGGTCGAACTGGCCAAGGAGCGCGGCGCCTTCCCGCTGTTCAACGCCGACATGTATCTGTCGGGCGGCAACTTCGCCTCGCGCCTGCCGAACGAAGTCAAAGAGCAAGTGCGCAAGCACGGCATCCGCAACTCCCACCTGCTCTCGATAGCCCCCACCGGCACGATTTCGCTGGCCTTTGCGGATAACGCCTCGAACGGCATCGAGCCGCCCTTCTCCTGGACCTACACCCGCAAAAAACGCATGGTGGATGGCACCCACAAGGAATACGCGGTCGAAGACTACGCGTGGCGCCTCTACAAGCACCTCGGCGGCAACACCGCCCAGCTGCCCGAATACTTCGTCACCGCGCTGGAACTCTCTGCCGCCGCGCACAAGGACATGGTTGCCGCCGTCGCCCCGTATGTCGACACCGCCATCTCCAAGACCGTGAACGTGCCGGAAGACTATCCCTACGCCGATTTCGAAGACCTCTACATGAGCGCCTGGAAGTCCGGTCTCAAAGGGCTGGCCACCTATCGCCCGAACAGCGTACTCGGCTCCGTCCTCTCCGTTGGCCCGAGCACCCCGGCCGCTGGCGACGACAAGAAGGCCCCGCACGACGTGCAGATGAGTGATGCCAACCGCCGCCTCACCATCCCCAACCTGCCCGCCCCGGTGCTCTCCAGCCTGCGCTGGCCGGGTCGCCCGGAGATGCCCGACGGCAACCTCTCCTGGACCTACATGCTCAACAGCCCCTCGGGCAGTTTTGCAATCTTCGTCGGCCAGGCAGAGAACGGCCGCCCCGGCCACAGCAAGCCCTTCGAAGTGTGGGTGAATGGTGCCGACCAGCCGCGTGGCCTCGGCGCCGTCGCCAAGACCCTGTCGATGGACATGCGCGCGAACGACCGCGCCTGGCTCAAACTCAAGCTAGACACCCTGGCCCATACCGTCGGTGAAGCCTCCTTCGAGCTGCCCTTCCCGCCGCATGGCGAGCACAAGCGCGTGCCCGGCGTCGTCTCGGCCTTCGCCCAGATCATCCGCCACCGCTGCGAAGCCCTCGGCGCCTTTGAAGGCGAAGGCGAAACCCCGGTACGCGACGCCGTATTCTCGGTGGCCGAACCCAAGACCGGCGCCGACGGCACCCTTTCCTGGACGGTAGACATCCAGAACCCGGCGACCAATGAAGACTTCGTGCTGGGCCTGAAAGAAATCACCCTGCCGGACGGCCCCGGAGGTCAGCCCCAGACCCGCCCCTACTCCATGTGGCTCTCGGGCAACTACCCGCGCGCCCTGGATGGTCTGGCCCGCCTGCTCTCGCTCGACATGCGCGTGGTCGACCCGGCCTGGATCGGCATGAAGCTGCGTAAGCTCCTGAACTACCCGGAACCCCTGGGTGACTTCATGGCCTTCGTACCCGGCACCCGCCGCCAGCAAAACTGGCCCAGCACCGTCGCCTACCTGGCCCGCCTCGTCATCCACCGCTACGCCATGCTCGGCGTGCTGGACGAGAACGGCTACCCAATGCGCGAAATGGGCATCCTCGAAACCCCACGTGAGAAGGAAGAGCCCAAAGTCATGCAGGGTGCAGCCTGCCCCGAATGCGGCAACCACACCATGATCAGGAAGGATGGGTGTGATTTCTGCACGGCTTGCGGGGCGGTGGGGACTTGTGGGTGATTGGAAGTTTGTGGAATTGAAACGAGGCTCCGAAAGGGGCCTTGTTTTTATTAGTCGAAACAAGATCTAAACAACGTTAGGTGCTCAAGAAAATGGGAACGCCTTACAACATGGCTTTCGCTTGTTTGAGCTGCTGCAAATCGTTTAAGCGCGAGCTCAATCTGTCACAAGAATGTCCTGCGGAGCTCCCGTGCCCAGATTGCGGCGGGCCTGCACACAATTTTGGAAGGCACTTCAAGTCACCGAAGAGGACCGACGCAAAACAATGGCTGAAAATCCGCTACCTGTTTTCACATGGTTTCCGGTTCCAAAAGATTCGTGTTGGCCCACGGCATCACGATGTTGTTCCGTATCCAGAAACTCTTGAGGCGGCACGTGAGTTCGTTGAAAAGTACAAAGCCTATGCCGTCAGATAGCCGCGCCGCACCTAACCATTCCGTCGAGAGGGACCGCCCACAAGCTGCGCTTGTGGGTTCCCTTCGCGGCTTCGCCGCTACGGCGGCCCCTCACGTCAAACGTTAGGTGCTCATGTCCGACCAAGAATGGAGGTTGC